>CP007494.1:3049837-3374755 GCA_000612485.1 Bordetella holmesii ATCC 51541 | reverse complement strand
ACGGAGAATATAGGCGTTGCGATTGGCATCGATGGCCAACGCTGCGCCCCAGGCATCGAGGACTTCATCGGTCTGGCTCAGTGCCATCATGGCCCGGGCACGCAACACATAGGCCGCCGAGACATTGGGCTTGAGTTCAATGGCCCGATTGGCATAAAGCAGCGCCAGATCCCAAGCTTGCGCCTGCCCATATTCCTTGGCGGCTTCCAGGCTCTGTTTCCAATCGTTGGCGGTCTGGCCCTCGGGCAACGCTGCTGTCTCCTGTACGCCCAGCAATTTGTCGCAGATCTCTTTACCCACCAGGTGCGCGAACGCCGTGGTGTAGTGGGTGGTATCCCGGCCGTCTTCGGGCATGCCGCGGTCCTGGCCGTAAGCCGCTAGCAAGGAGCCTGGGTCGACGAGGGTAATACCGGCGCGGGCGCAGGCACGTGAGACTCGATCAACCATTTTTGCCCGGTCAGCGATGAGTTCGCCGTGAGCATTCATGGCGTTGCAATGCGTCACGAGCACAAAGCTCGGGCCGAGCAAAAGAGCGATCTGCTTGAGGTCGCTTTCGATTTCGGCTGCAGTCTGCGTACGGAGAACGGTTTGGGTCAGGACATGCTGCACGGCTTCGGGTGCACGGGCGTAGCTGGCCGTGGCGTGGAACTGTCGCAGACGCTGGGCACGCACCTCGGCTGACCCATGCTCGAAGAAAATCTTGCGCAACTCCGGGCAGAAGGCCAACGCCTCCTTGAATCGCACCAATTGCAGCTGATAGCCGTCTAGCTCCAGCACTTTGATGGAGCTGATCTCCACGACGTGGCGGTCTTCGGCCGGGATGCTGCCGTGGGGCAAACGTGGATTACCCTCGCGGTAGGTCTGACCGGAGATGAATGGCCACAGAGCCGCGGGAATGGTCAGGTCGCCGCGCATGTAGCGGATAGCCTGGATGGTTTCCTTGGAGTTGTGCGTGTAGCCGTATAGCAGCCGGTTATCCAGCACGAAATTGCGCCGCGCCTGTACTTTTGCCATAGGGCCGGCCACGCGGCAGGACCCGATCGTAGTGATATTCACGGTGAGATACTCCGTCTCGTTCAATAGCGGTTTGAAGATAGCGCAGGCCTGATCTGTAGCCTTATGCAGGGGGTGTGATTAGGTAACGACTGTGCAAGCCGACCCGGTGCGGCAAGCATGTGACGCCGGGGTTGGAGATGAGTCTTTGTTGCATCTGTAGTGCTTCAACGTGAACGCAACCCTGTCAATTGGGGTTCTGCGCGCCGTGCCGGATTGGCGGGTTCGGGTGTCGCCGCTTGCATCAGCATGGTGCTGATGGCTTCTTCATACGCCTGCCATGGCATGTGTCTTTGCACGGATTCGCGCGCTTTGCGCCCATATTGCTCTCGCGCTAAGGCTTCGCGCAGCAGGGCCTGCAGGCGCGCGGCGCTGTCGGCAGGGGCGGCGGCCAAGTCAATATGCACGCCGTTTTCTCCGTCAGTCACGAGATCCGTATAGGTGGCTATCGGCCCAACAGCCGGGCACAGCCCAGCGACATGGCCTCCAGAAGCGCCGCGCAAGCCGGCACGGCGGTGTGGTCGGCTCTGGTGGGCCAGTACGGAAACAGAGCGATATGCACCTGCCTGAGTAACTGTTCGCGCGATACCGCATCGGTGATCGTCGGGGCGAAGATGACCTGATCCTCGGAAAGACCGATCGCCACGGCATGCTGGCGCATGGCAGCGGCTGTGCGCCCTTCGGACAGAACCAGGAGCACGGCGCTATCGTCGTGCAGGGCCAGTTCTGCATAGAGATCGATCACCACACGCGCCAGCATTGCCGGAGGATCGTCCTCATTCCAGACGATGACTTTCTTGCCGCTCAGGCGTGCCAGCGTGCCTGCAAGCGCGATATCACTTTGCGGTGTACGCAGGTTGGCGGCAGGCAGAGGAAAGGGGGCAGCAGGCAAACGGCGGGTTCGGCCTGCAGCAGCTCCTGGAGCGGCGCCGCCAGAGCGGTGCAGCCCAGCGCGAGCATGTCGGCCTGAGATAACGCTCTTTTGAGCAGCCGCAGATCGACCAGAGCGCGCTCGGACAGCACATGGTTGGAAGCGGTTTTTTGAAAAAAACTCACGCTGTGCGCAATAAACCCGTAGGGCACGCGCAGGCGGGTGGCCGCTGTATGCGCTGCGATACCGCAATGTGCATCGTCCCATGCCAGCACCGCACGGGGCCGCTGGCCTACGGTTTGAGCCAGAACGATGTCGGCCAGAGCCTGAGGCTGCAAACGCGCAGTGCGTGCCTGAGCCGCTGTGACAGCCTGGTAGAGCACGCCGTCGACGCGTAGCTCGGAGGTGCTCGGCTGATCGGTATCGGCGGTGTCGTCGTCGCTGGATTGCCAACTGATGACCCGCACTTCGCCCTCGCGGGCGGCGAGGCTGGTGGCGTAACGATGCAGCGCGTTCTCATTGGCGCTGCGGCGCTGCAGCAGACTGTGGGGCGCGAGAATCAGCAGCGGGCCTTCTGCTGAGAAATCATAGCGATACCCGCCTGGAAGGTGCGCAGCGGTATCGTCGGTCAGCACATCGTGGGCCGCTTGAATCCGGGCATATCGCTGAGATTCGGCGGTGTTCAGACGCACCCCGCTGGCGCTGGCCGTCTGCAGCAAGCGCGCTGGGACGGTCACAAGACCCGCGTCAAAAAGACTGAAAGCCAATTGGCGGCTGTGCGGCGCTGCCGGATCGATGAGCAGCAGTTGCTGGGCGACCTGCTCGGCAATGTCGGGGTAGCTTGTGCGTGCCCAACGCGCAATTTCGCAATACACCTTGCTGCGCACTTCGGTCGGCCAGCTCTGCTGCCCGCACCAGAGCAGCACCTCGGGACTGCGTACACGCTTGACGTAGTCCAAGGCGTCTTTGATCGCGCTTGCCGCTTCCGCGGGCAGCGCTGCGGCATTGGGCTTGCGCGGCGCTGGGTTGTGCCGGTGTTCTCGCCGGTGAGTATGCGACAGGCGCAACAAGGTGTAGGGCAGCAGCAGATAGTCCGCCATATTGCGTGCCCGGATCACTGCCTCCCCGAGCTTCCAGGTCAGGGTCAGCCGCTGCTTGGCCAATTGTTGAGTGGTTTCGCGCAGCAAGGTTCGAGCATTGGCCAGGTCTTTTTCGGCTTGCACCCTTGCCGCGTGCTCTTGCTCCAGCCGCGTCATCAACTGCTCGCCGTCGCCTGGCCCGGCGAGCGTTCCGGCAGACCGGGAAAGTCGTAGTACGTTGCTTACGGTCATGAACGGGATCCTATGACTGAGAAAGTTGCCTGCCTGATAGACCCTCTTCCATGTGGCGTCGGATCCAGTCCTCCCGATAACGGATGCGACCCTGGCGGCCGGTTGGTGAGTTCAAGCCGGTGGTGGGGGATTGAGTCAATGAGTCGTCTCGGTGCAATGCAATGGTGTGCACGTCGGCGTCGCGCACCACGCTGCCTGTGCCGCAATGAAGCCGGATACGGTGTTCATATTCGTCGTCTGCTCCAAAGCGGACCTCTTCGTAAGGACCGAGGCGGTCAAGGACCTCGCGGCGCATCATCATCGACGCGGGGTTGTGGCGGATCAGAGGATAAATACGCGGAGACACGAGCTGGCCTAGCGCGGTCAGGCGCAGTAAACGGCTGGTGCATGCCATGGCCCGGTAGGCGTGGACCATGCCAAGCTGACGCTCTATGCGCCGAGGCAGCATGACATCGTCGGCATCAAGAAAAGTAATAAAACTGCCACGTGACCGGGTTAGTGCGATATTTCTAGCTGCGTACGTGCCGCAATTATCTATCCGAAGCGGATTTATACGCGCATTAATTGAAGCCGCTGCCAGGATATGTTGGAAAGTGTTATCTGTCGATCCGTCATCAACCGCTACTATTTCAATGTTTTGATAGGTTTGACGTTCTACAGATAATAGGGTGTTGTCTATATAGGACTCGGCGTCGCGCGCACAAATTATTACGCTCACCAAAACATGGTCCTGAATTTCTGACGGAACAATCGATGTTTTTCGTGCGTAAAACTCGTCCATTGTCAGAGGACGGTTGGTCGTCGCGAGCTCGCCGCCCGCATTTGTGAGGAGGTGCGTTAAATGTTTGCGTGCTTGTCCAAATTGCCCTGCCAGGCAATGCTGCGCAGCAACAACTGCATGCAAATTATTCGCTTTCTTAAGATTGGTTCGCCGGGGTGTGGGCAGCGCCGCAGCGTGCCATTGAGCAGCATCGGCGTCGCTGGCGGCAAGGGCCATCGCCAGGGATAGCGCGCTCTCTGAGCGCTTTAACCATGTATTGGCCTGCTCAGGGTTCTGTCTCCCCAGCGTCAGCGCGTACTGCTGGCGTTCAAAATCGGATACCCGGCCGGAGAAGTCCGCCGGATGCAGTCGTGCATCGGCGCCCGTCCATTCCAACATCGCTCGTGCGCGAGCAAGCTCACAATCGAGCCCACCGCCCTTGGTGCGCTGCGACGTTTCAAACAAGCCTATCCGGTTGAGCCGCAGCGGGTCGTCAGCGTGCCGGTGCAACACCTGCCAAGCCTGCAACATATTGACTGCTTTGTGTACGCGTTTCTGGCAAATATTTAACAGAGTGGTTCCGAACATTTAACCTGCCTAGGTATGAATTTTTCAGTTTTTGCGCTGGCGGCGAGGAAGCCCCACTAGGGAGAGCGCCCGCAAGAATTACGTCCTATTATGAAATTATAAAAAAATAGATTTTTGCGTATAAATAGAATAATAAGAATACGCATTTGGTTTTATTTGATAAGTATTGAAATATCGGCCTGTCTTTTTGGACCGTATCATCCCTCCCGTTCGAACTCAGCCACCGTCAGGGCGCTGGGAATCCTGCGGCAACCGCACACGACAAACGGGAAAAAGGCAATGAAACGTCAGACCGAGGCTATGCATTGAGCGCCCACCTGCTGGGCACGCAGGCCAGGGTCATTGCCGCGTTGATCTACCGCGAAACACGTGTACGTTTCGGGGGAACACGGTTGGGTTATCTATGGGCTTTGATTGAGCCCATCATGCACGTGGCGGTGCTGTCGACGATCTATGTCGTCTGGGGCAGGCAGGCGCCGTTGGGCAATCTGCAGATGTTCTTTATCACCGGCATCATGCCGTTCTTCCTGTTCAGCCACACCTCATCACGGTTGTCGCGCGCGATCACGTCGAATACCCAGCTGTTGCGCCTGCCAGCCATCACCAACATGGACGTCATCTTCGCCAAGGCGTTGCTGCAGGCCCTGACCTGGATTGCGGTGTTTGGAATCCTGCTTTTTCTCACCATGCTGGGCGGTGATCTCCTCCTGCCGGAGAACCTTGAGACCTGCGCGCTGGCGGCGTTCTTCACCTTTTTGTTGGGTTTCGGCGTTGGCCTGATCAACTCGGTGCTGAACATGATGTTCAAGTCCTGGGAGCACCTCTACAGCGCGGTCACGCGGCCGCTGTATTTGCTTTCCGGCGTTTTCTACCTGGTCGATGCACTGCCCGAGAAAGCTCGCGCAGTGCTGATCTACAACCCCATGGTGCATGCCATCGAGTGGTTCCGTGAGGGGTATTTCGCCAATTTCAGTTCGTTGACCCTTGATCGTTCCTATCTGATTGAGTGGGCCATCTCGGCGGCGGTTCTCGGCCTGTGCCTGGAGCGTGCGATGCGTCGACGCTTGCATACCCGCTAGGAGCGAATCATGACCGAAGCGCGCGTAGTGATATCCCTCAAAGAGGTGAGTAAAGCCTTCCGCTCCAAAAAGGGTGCCAAAACCGTGTTGGATCGGATCAGCGTCGACTTTATTGCCGGGCAAAACGTCGCCATCCTCGGGGCGAATGGAAGCGGGAAATCTACGCTTTTGCGCATGGTCAGCGCCATGGAGTTGCCCGATCGCGGCAGCGTTGAACGTCGGGCCCGGGTGTCGTACCCATTGGGCTTTGCCGGCGCGATCAGTTCGTCGATGACGGGACGGGACAACGTGCGTTTCATTGCTCGCGTCTATGGTTGCGACCTCGCGCATGTCGAGCGCTTCGTTCAGAACTTCTCAGAACTCGGACGTGCCTACGATCTTCCCGTGTCGACCTATGCGAACAGTATGCGGGCGCGGCTTTCGTATGGCGTTTCGATGGCGTTGGCCTGCGATGTGTATGTCGTGGATGAAATGCTTGCGGTGGGCGACATGGACTTCAAGCGCAAATGCCTGGACGTGTTCGCCGAGCGCTCGCGCGGCGCCACCATTCTCATGACATCCAGCTCCACGACGACGGTGCGACGCTTCTGCACCCACGGTTTGATTCTGCGCGACGGCCGCCTGCAGGGATTTGGCGAACTTGCGGACGTCGCCGAGCGATTCGCTCAGGTCGTGGACAACAGCGACGATGTGGCGCTGCCCGCCGTGGATAGCGAAACCTGATTTTTTAAGGAAACCAGATCCTATATGACGACATCGGACACAACCTACCGCGGTCCGGCTTTGCCGGGCGCGGCTGCGCAGCGCCCGTCGCGATGGCTGCGCAACTCAGCCATCTTGCTGATCGCCGTGCCCGGCGCACTGCTGGCTTTTTACCTGCTGGTGATCGCGGCTGACCAATACGTGTCGGAAGCCCGTTTCGGCTTGCGGGCGGGCTCTGTGACCCAGGCCTCCGCAGCCAGCCGCGAGGGGCATTCCACTCTTGGTGGAGGCGAGATGACGGCGGAGTTGTTCGTCGACTCCTTCGCCGTGGTGGATTACGTCAAATCGCGCCAGATCGTGCGCGAACTTGACCGGACCCTCAATCTTCGCAAGATGTGGTCCAAGCCTGGCATCGATTTCTGGTACCGGGTTCCGGCTGACGCCTCGGAGGAAGCACTGTGGCGCCATTGGAGTCGCATGATCGACATTCAGTTCGACATGTCAACCGGGGCCATCATCCTGCGTGTCAGGGCATTCACGCCGGAGGACTCGCTACGCTTGTCACAAGCCATCCTCCAGGCCAGCGAAAAACTGGTCAACCAGATGTCGAAGAAGGCTCGGGAAGACAGCGTGCGCTTCGCGCACCTGGAGGTGGAGGAAGCGGAGCAGCGTCTATCTGCCGCACGGTTCAAGGTGCAGGATCTGCGAGCCAGCACGGGGGTACTCGACCCCGTCAAGGAAGCCGAGGCCAATCTGCAACTGGCAGCAAAAGTTCGAGGGGATATCGCCACGACAGCTGCCGAGGTCGCCACCTTACGGGCAGGTGGTGTGCGCGGCGGGCCCGGGCTGGAACGGGCCCAGGCACGCTTGCGTGCCCTGCAGACACAGCTGAGCGATCTCAACGACCAGCAGATCAGCGTCGGGAGTAAGACAGGGAAAACGGGAAGCCTGTCTACGGTATTGCGCGAGTACGAATCCGCAGAGACCGAGCGCCAGTTCGCGGAGGTCTATTACACCGGCGCGCTCAAAGGGCTTGAAGACGCCCGCAGTCTGGCGGCCAGGCAAGTGCTCTACACGGTGATCGCCTCCCAACCTACCTTGGCCGATGAATCGCAATACCCCCGCCGTTGGGTGGACACCGCGCTCGGCCTGCTGGGCTTTCTGATTCTGTGGATCGTCGTCGTGCTAGTGGTATATGCCATCCGCGATCACGCCTGACGTGCAGCACTAGCAGAGACGCCGCCATGTTTTCTTTTCTATCGCGTTTACGACGGCAAGAGCATGCTCCACAGCGTGGCAGCAGCACCGCGTTGCCGTCTTCGTTTGCGGATCAACTGGAAGAAGTGCTGGTGGGGGCTGTGCAGGAAGAGGTACCCACGCGCGATGTCGAAGAACAGGCCCGCTCGCTCATGCAACGCCAGGTGGCCGCAAACGACGCCTTGAGCGCCGTGGTGCATTTGCTGGAGTATGTGCGGCGCTACCCGGACACCGAACTCTTTCAAGTGCTGGTTGCACGCAGCCTGGAAGCCGCCCATCGTCCCGATGACAGCCTGGCCGTCTGGCGCGGAATCCAGCACCGGTTTCCCGACTCGGCGGACGCCTTCATCTTGATGCTGCGCGGCGTCAAACGGCAGTTAGGCGTTGACGCCGCGCGTCAGGAGATAGAGAAGTACTTCGCCGGGGGCAGTCAGGCCGCGCGCGACATCCTGCTTGAGGCGAAGAGCTGGGACGAGATCGGCCACCCGGAACTGGCCGATGCGGCCTTCGCCCGGCTGGTCGACTCGCATCCGGAGTTCGAAGATGGTTATGCGGTGTGGGCACAATCGCAGAATCGGCGCGGCGTGCTGTGGCGGGGTCGCGAGATTCTTCAGCTTGGCCTCAAGCGCCTGGGGGAGCGCGGTCGTAAACTGACGCGCCGGCTGGGTGCACTGGATACCGATTTGGCCGCGCTGACGGCGTTAGGCGTGTCGTGGTCGGAAAACAATGTCCCGGTCAGCGTGCTGGTGCTGCAAAGGCTGTTTCAGGAGATAGGCCGCCGCCGCAACGAGGAGATCGATCCTAAGCCCGAGTCCTTTGTGGGCAAGGTGCTGATGATCAATGGCTCATTAGGTGCGGGTGGCGCGGAGCGTCAGTTCGTCAATACCGCCGTTGCGCTGCAGACGGCGATGCTGCAAGGCCAATCCATTGCCGAGCACGACGTGCTGGGTCCGATTCAGGTCGTGTGCCGGTCGCTACGAAGCCGCGAAGGCGCCGACTTTTTCGCCGCCACACTCCGCGAGCATGACATCCCTGTGGCGGTGTACGCGGATATGCCCGCCTGGGGCGGCTCGGAGTTTGCGTCCCTGCTGGCGCCGTATCGTGAGTATCTGAGATTTTTGCCCAAACAGATCATCGAAGGCACCAGCAAGCTGACGGACGTGATCCGCTCGGGTGCGCCTCGCGTCGTGCACATTTGGCAGGATGGGTCGATCTTTGCGACAGCACTGGCCGCCTTGTTGGCCGGCGTTCCCCGAATCGTTCTGTCTGTGCGCACGATGCCGCCGATAGACCGCCCGGATCGCTACCGCGTCGAGTACGACATCATTTACTCCGAACTATTGAAAATGCGAGGGGTGGTCCTGAGCTCGAACTCCAGCTTTGCCGCGCGACGCTATGCCGATTGGCTGGATCTGGACGCGCGGCGTATTCCCGTGGTCTATAACGGCCTTGCACCCCTGAAGTCCGTCAGCGATGACGCCTGCGTGCAGATGATGCAAGCCTTCTCTGCGCGGACGTCGGAACAGGCTTTTACCGTGGGCACCGTTATGCGCGTCGACGAGAACAAGCGGCCCTTTCTCTGGGTTGAGGCTGCTCAGCAGTTTGCACGCACGAATCCCCATGCGCGCTTCGTGATGGTGGGGGCCGGGCCTTTGCTTGAGCCGGTCAAAGAGTTTGCCCAACGGCTGGGGATATCGGATCGTATCCTGTTCACCGGCCTTTCGCGGCGCGTCGGGTATTGGCTGGAACAGTTCGATGCCTTCTTGTTGCTGTCGCGTTTTGAGGGCTTGCCCAATGTCCTGATCGAAGCCCAGTTCGCGGGCGTGCCCGTCGTGACCACATTGGCCGGCGGAGCCGGTGAGGCCGTGCAAGAAGGCGTGACCGGTTTGACCCTGCGAGCCGAGAACACCACTGCCGAGGAGGTCAATATCGCGCTGGGTCGCCTCTACGCGATGCGGCAGGACGACGCGGATATTGGCCGCAAAGCCCGCCACTGGGCTCGTGCGCGTTTCTCCCTGTCGCAAATGATCTCTGCAACCGTGCGTTGCTATCAAGGACTTTGAGGGACCGGATGACCCACGTCCTCAATCTATTCGTCCTTGGCAGTTGCAGAGTCCATCGGCCCATCCGTCTGCTGCAGGAGCAGGGCAGGGCGCGGCTGTGCACGGCAGGTCTTCCGGGCTATATCCACAGCACGCGCGAGGCTTGCCAGCGTTTGCGCTGGCTCTGCGAAGGGCAGGGTCTGGACAGGCAATTGCTGCCGTTTCTGTTCGCACGAGCCCTTTGGCCCAGTCTGGACGAGACTCACCGCCGTGAACTGATGCAGGCAGATGCCGTCGTGATCGAGGCCGCCGCCGAGCGCAGTGTGGAGGTCGATGGCGTGTTTCTGCAGAAGAACCTGGTGGTGCGCCACCTGGTGCGCGAGCTCGGGGACATCGGTATGCAGTGGTGGCGCAGCCTTTTGCGCTGCGGTGCCGTCAGTCCTGATGAGTACGCCCGGGCCATGGGTGAATATCGGCAACTTGCCGATCCGGCGATGCTGGCGCCAGGCGAACGGGTTCTTCGGCGCGCGCGTTGCGAGACTGATACCGAGAGCCACGTGCGCGAGGACTTGAGGTATGCAAGCCGTGTGCTGGGAAAGCCTGTGCTGGTCGTCACGCATGTGGACTTGCCAAGGTCTGATGGGCGGCCCATTTTGTCGCGCAGCCACCATGTCGCGCGAGTGAAAGCCGCTTGCGCGGGGCTTGCCGGTTTGCATGTCGTTGACCCGCTGGACTGCGCGCAGGGCCTGGGTCGAGCGCAGATACTGGATCGTGACGGCGAAGACCTCAATCATTATTGCCCGGCGTTTGAAACCCTCCTGGCCGAACATCTGTACCAACAGGCGAACACCCTGCTTGGGACGGATCTGCGCTAGATCCCCTTACACCACCGGAGTCCAACGATCCGTCATGAGAACCCCCTTATTTCTATGTTTCGCTTCCTGCCGCTGGTGATACTGATGGGCTTGTCCGGTTGCAGCATTCTTGCCGGCTCCGGGCCGACGCGCGGCGCCATCATGGACGCCGGCACCGCGCAAGGCGCCGACGCGCCGGGCGCCTATGACGTGGTGGACGTCAACGCCAGCACCATCGAACCGTATGTGCTCAAGCGCCCGCCCGAGGTCGACGGCAATACCTCGGACGGATACGCCGGCAACATGCGCGCCCGGCCGGGCGACGTGCTGCGTATTCTGGTCGCTGACAGCATGGAGGGGGGGCTGTTCGCCCCGCTGAACACCGGAGGTACGGTGTTCGAGGCTGTGCGAGTCGACGCCGAAGGCATGATATCGCTGCCCTATGCCGGCCACCTGCGAGTGCGTAACAAAACACTGGGAGCCATCGAGCAGATGGTCAAGAACGCGTTGCGCAATACGGCTGCCGTGCAACCGCAAGTCATGGTGGATCTGGCTGATGATCGTTCAAACTCTGTACTGGTGACCGGCGCTGTTGCCCAACCCGGCCGCTTCGGAGGCAACAAAAGCCCTCTCACTGCACTGGATGCCGTGGCGCAGGCGGGCGGCTCGACATTGCCTCCGTATTAGGTTGATGTCGTCATCCGCAACGGCACCCGCATGACTCGCGTGCCGTATCAGCAGTTACTTAACGGCCACAATATCGCGCTGGATCCGCGCTCGGAAGTCGTAGTCGAACCCAATCTCAAGCGCTTCGTCGCGATGGGAGCCATTACGAAACCTGGCCTGCATGAGCTGCCGTCCAAACGCAGCAACCTGCTGGATGCGCTGGGTGTGGCAGGCGGATTGAACGACCGCGCTGCCGACGCCACCGGGGTATTTGTCTTTCGTCTCGATGGACTGGACCCGGCGGGCCAATCCCGGCCAACGGTCTTCCGGCTGAACATGCGTAATCCCGAATCGATGTTTCTTGCCAAGCAGTTTGAACTGCGGCCCGAGGACGTCGTCTATGTCAGCAACGCGCCCATGTACGAATGGGAGAAGATCATTACCCCCATCGTGCAGGTCCTGATCGTCGGCCAGCGCGTTGGCGCAAATTGACTTTCAATTAGAGGTACTCATGAGCATACGCTCCATCTTTTCTGATTTCCAACTGGCCATCGTGGGCCTGGGCTATGTCGGTCTGCCGCTGGCGGTGGAGTTCGGCAAGAAGCGCTCCGTCGTCGGGTTTGACATCAACGCGCGCCGCATCGACGAGTTGCGCCGCGGCCATGACCACACGCTGGAAGTGGATGACAAGGAGCTGGCCGAAGCCAAGCACCTGAGCTATACGACCGACCACGCCGAGCTGGGCCAGGCCAATGTTTTCATCGTGACCGTGCCCACGCCCATCGATGAGTACAAACAGCCGGACCTGACGCCGCTGGTCAAGGCAAGCGAAACCATCGGTGCGGTGCTCAAGCGCGGCGACATTGTGATTTACGAATCCACCGTCTACCCTGGCGCGACCGAGGAAGACTGCGTGCCGGTGCTCGAGCGCGTCTCGGGCTTGAAATTCAATGAGGATTTCTTTGCCGGCTACAGCCCCGAGCGCATCAACCCGGGCGACAAGGCGCATCGTGTCTCGACGATCAAGAAGGTGACTTCCGGCTCGACGCACGAAGTGGCCGAGCTGGTCGACCAGCTCTACAAGGAAATCATCGTCGCCGGCACGCACAAGGCCTCGAGCATCCGGGTGGCCGAAGCCGCCAAGGTCATCGAGAACACGCAGCGCGACGTCAACATTGCGCTGATCAATGAGCTGGCGCTGATCTTCAACAAGATGGGCATCGACACCGAGGCCGTGCTGCAGGCGGCGGGCACGAAGTGGAACTTCCTGCCGTTTCGCCCGGGCCTGGTGGGGGGCATTGCATTGGCGTGGATCCCTACTACCTGACGCACAAGGCGCAATCCATCGGCTACCACCCGGAAATCATTCTGGCTGGCCGGCGCCTGAACGACTCGATGGGCGGCTACGTGGTGTCGCAGCTGGTCAAGTGCATGACGAAAAAGCGCTTGCACGTGCAGGGCGCGCGCGTGCTGGTGATGGGCCTGACCTTCAAGGAAAACTGCCCGGATCTGCGCAATACCCGCGTGGTCGACATCGTCAAGGAACTGGGCGAGTACAGCGTGGACGTGGATGTCTACGATCCGTGGGTCGACGCCGACGAGGCGCGGCATAAGTACGGCATCACGCCGGTGGCCCAGCCGGCCGAAGGCAGCTATGACGCCATCATCCTGGCGGTGTCGCACCAGCAGTTCGTGGACATGGGCGCCGAGGCCATCCGCAGGCTGGGCAAGCCCGAGCATGTGCTCTATGACCTGAAATACGTGCTGTCGGCCGAAGAGTCGGATCTGCGCCTGTAGCCTCAGCCTGCTCCTGAACTGTTGGCCAGGGGCGGTACCGGAGAAATGCGCGGTGACGGCGGAGATACCCTCCAGGCCGCGCGGCGTCGCAAGGCGCCCAACAGTTTGAGCCCTTGCGGCCACTGGCCAAGGCCGCTGTCGGCGTTGAGATGGCCGGCTTGCGGCACGACGACAAAACGGCTGCCCCAATCCTGGGCGAAGTGCCGGGCTCGGCTCAAGGAACAATACGGATCGTTGTCGCTGGCCACCACAACGCTTTGGAAGGGCAGAGGCTGCTGCGGGATAGGCGCAAAATCTCGCAGGCAGGCGGGTGTGCCGGCCTGCTCGACGTCAGCGGGCGCCACGAGCAATGCCCCGGCCACACGAGAGCGCAGCGCGATCGGCAGCGACGCGGCGACCAGACAGCCAAGGCTGTGGGCGATCAGCAGCACCGGGCTGGAGGCTTCGTCGACCGACGCACAAAGCGCGGCCAACCATTGAGCTCGCTGAGGGTTCTGCCAGTCCTGCTGGCGCAGGCGCCGTGCGTACGGCAGGCTGTCTGCCCATAAGGTCTGCCAGTGCCCGGGCCGGGAGTCTTTCCACCCAGGAATGATGATAGGTTGGAGTCTCATGTGCGCCATATTGCCTGGGGCGCTAACCAACCCAAACGACTATCTATTTCAATGCATATATCGTATGGGATATATGCGCACCCTGATTGCTCTGGCGCCCAGGGACAGTCGGTTCGGTTATGCTTGCCTTGCATAATGCGCCGGCTAGCCTGGCGCGTAGATCAACGAAGACAAGCCAAGGAAGGAGTGCCCCATGAATAAGCCATTTCACTTGACCCCCATTCTGGCCGCCGTGGGCGTGACGATGGGACTGGCCTGGTCCGGTGCCCAGGCGCAGAACATCAAGATTGGGGTCGTCGGTCCGACGACGGGCCCGGTGACGCAATATGGGGATATGGTCCGAGAAGGTGTTGACACCGCCATCGAGCAGATCAACGCGGCGGGAGGCGTAAACGGCAAGAAACTCGAGGCCGTGGTCATCGATGACGCCTGCGAACCCAAGCAGGGGCCAGTCGCTGCCAATCGCGTGGTCAATCAGCAAATCGGTTTCGTCGTCGGCCATGTTTGTTCGGGAGCGACGATTGCCGCGACCGACATCTACAACAACGAAGGTGTGGTGATGGTCACCCCGTCAGCGACGGCGCCGGCGGTTACCGACGGCAAGAACTACGAGTTTATTTTCCGCACCATTGGCCGCGATGATCAACAGGGCCCGGCCGCCGCGAAGTTCATCGAGAGCAAAATCAAGCCTGCCAATGTGGCGGTGCTGCATGACAAGCAATCTTACGGCCAGGGGATTGCCACTGCCGTTAAAAAAGACCTCGAGAAGGCCGGCATCAAGGTCTCGGTGTTCGAAGGTATCAATGCCGGCGACAGCGATTATTCCGCCGTCATCACCAAACTCAAGAGCAATGGCGTGGATTTCGTCTATTTCGGGGGTTATCACCCCGAAATGGGCCTGTTGCTGCGTCAGGCTGCCGAGCAGGGGGTCAAAGCCCGTTTCATGGGGCCGGAAGGCGTCGGCAACCCGGACATCAATGCTATCGCCGGTGATGCGGCCGAGGGCATGCTGCTGACGTTGCCGGCTGATTTTGCACAGAATCCGGCCAACGCCGCCGTGGTCAAAGCCTTCCAGGAAAAGAAGCGCAATCCGAATGGCGCATTCCAGCTGACGTCTTATGCGGCTACCCAGGCGATCGCCGACGGCATCAAAGGCGCAGGCAGCACGGATCCGACCAAGGTGGCAAAGTACATGCACGCCAATACCTTTGAAACCCCGATTGGCAAGACGGCCTGGAACAAGCAGGGCGACTTGAACAATTTCGAGTTCGAGGTCTTTACCTGGCACAAGGATGGCAGCAAGACTGCTTTCAAGTAAAGGCCAGGCCAAAAAAAGGCTGCCCGCATAGTTGCAGGCAGCCTTTTTTATGGTTCATCGAGGAATACCGGGGAATGCAGACCGGATCTTGAGGAAGAAGTACTCCTGATCGCGGTAGCCGTAGGCGCGGCGTTTGATGACTTTGATGGTGTTGTTGATGCCCTCGACGATGCTGGTGTTGAGCCGGTGGCGACAGCGAGACAGAATCCCGTGCAGATAGGCTTTTAGCTTGAGCGCGAAGTGAGCCAAGGCGGCGATGCCGCTGCCCTGAGCCTGTTGCAGCCAGTGATCCCATGCCTGGCGGGCGTAGCCGGGGTGTTGGTAGAACCACAGCTGTTTGAGCTCATCGCGCATCAGATAAGCGGTGAGCAAGGGCTGGTTGGCCTGGAGCAACTCGTCCAACTTTACCGATTGGCACGGATCGAGGTTTTTGCGATTGCGCAGCAGTAGCCAGCGACTGGACTTGATCACCCGGCGGGCCGGCTTGTCGTGCCGCAACTGGTTCGCTTGGTCTACACGCACCCGGTCTATCACTTCACGGCCGTACTTGGCCACGACGTGGAACAGGTCGTAGACGATCTCGGCGTTGGGGCAGTTGGCCTGGATCTCCAGCTCATAGGCCGTCGTCATGTCGATCGCTACGGCCCGGATCTGCTGGGCAACCCCAGTTGGCAGTTGTTCGAAGAAGGCTCTGGCCGTCTCGCGCGAGCGGCCATCACCGATCCATAGCACCTGACGGCGGATCGGATCGACAACGACCGTGGCATAACGATGGCCCTTGTGTAGAGCGAACTCGTCCATCGCTAGGTAGTGGATCTGGCTCCAGTCCGGCTCTTGGATCGCCCGTCGCAGCAGGGCCTTGTCCAGCGCCTTGACCGTGTGCCAACCCAGTTGGAAGAAGCGCGCCACGGCCAGAATGTTGCTGGACTCAAGCAACTGGCTGACCGCCTCGGCCAGCCGGTCGGTCACTCGCTGGTAACGGCCCAGCCAGCTCAGCCTCTCCAGATGCGGTCCACCGCACTGCTCGCACCAGACCCGCCGACGCGGCACTACCAGCGTCACTCGCAGCGCCATTAGCGGCAGATCCCGCACCCGGCGCGTGGTCGTCTCATGCACCTGCCGACATCGGTTGCCGCAGTGCTCGCAGTGCATCGTTCGCGCTGAAGGCTTCAGGTAAATCGTGACCGTCCGGCTCTCACCTTCAGGCCACACGACCCGCTCCACCCGATAACCTTCCCACCCACCCAACCTCTCGATCGTCTTGCGGTCCAGCATGATCCCGGCCTTGATCCTTGAAAAATCAAGGATCAAGCGTAACGGCAATCAAGCACGGCTCCACGCTATTCCGCGATGAACCTTTTTTATTCGGGCGGTTGACTCACAGGCCGGCGACGCGTCGTCCGGAGTCCAGTTCGAACCAATGCAGATCGTGCCGGCCATCCGGGCCGATGCTCATGGTGTCTCCGACTCGTATGGTCGATTCCGACAACTGGCGGGTCGTACAGCGCACGACAATCATGTTCTTGCCGTTGCGACCATGCACCAATTGCTCCGAACCCAGGGTTTCGATCATCTCGATGACCACGGGAATGCCCTCTGCATTGAGCAGCATGTGTTCGGGGCGCAGCCCCATGACGACTTTACGGCCGCGTACCGACTGAGGCACCTGGAGCGGCGAAATCTGTAGTGCTGTACCTTCTAGCGTCTGCATAGTGCCGTCGCCAGCCACATCGACCTCGATCAGATTCATTGGGGGAGACCCGATAAATCCGGCTACGAAGGTGGAGGCAGGTTTGTCAAAGACCTCCATCGGAGTCCCGATCTGCTCCGGCACGCCCTGATACATGACCACCATGCGGTGCGCCAGTGTCATCGCTTCTACCTGATCGTGCGTGACATAAAGACTGGTGGTGTTCAGGCGCCGATGAAGCTTGAGGATTTCCAGCCGCATGGCCACCCGCAGCTTGGCATCCAGATTGGACAACGGCTCGTCAAACAGAAAGACCTTGGGCTCGCGCACAATGGCCCGACCCATGGCGACGCGTTGACGCTGCCCACCCGACAGTTGGCGCGGGCGCCGCTCGAGCAACTTGCCCAGCTCCAGGATCTGTGCGGCGGCCTCGACACGTTTCTGGATCTCTGCCTTGGGGACCTTACGGATTTTCAGACCATACGCCATGTTCTCGAACACGCTCATGTGCGGATAGAGAGCATAGTTCTGAAACACCATGGCGATGTCGCGCTCGGCCGGCTCCAGGTCATTGACGGGTTTTCCGTCGATGATGATCTCGCCGCTGGTAACGGTCTCGAGCCCGGCCACCATGCGCATGAGCGTGGATTTCCCACAACCGGAAGGGCCGACGATGACGATGAATTCACCATCCTTGATATCCATGTCTATGCCATGGATGACCGGCACGTTGCCGGCGTAGGTTTTCTTTACGTTGCGGAAACTTAGGGTAGCCATACGTTTTATTCGTCTGGGGTAGCGTGTCGGGAGGGCAGGTGCCGGTCACTTTTCCGTATCGACCAGGCCCTTGACGAACCATTTCTGCATCAGGATCACGACCAGCGCGGGCGGGATCATGGCCAGAAGGGCGGTTGCCATGGTGATGTTCCATTCGGTGACGCTGTCGCCGCCGCTGATCATGCGCTTGATGCCAATGACCACCGGGTACATATCTTCCTGGGTCGTGATGAGCAACGGCCAGAGATACTGATTCCAGCCATAGATGAACTGGATCACAAACAGTGCGGCAATGCTGGTGCGCGCCAGAGGCAGCAGCACATCGAAGAAAAACCGGACCGGCCCCGCACCGTCGATGCGAGCGGCTTCGATCAATTCGTCCGGCACGGTAAGAAAAAATTGCCTGAACAGAAACGTCGCCGTGGCTGACGCGATCAGGGGTAAGGTAAGTCCTGCATAACTATTGAGCAGCCCAAGATCGGCCACCACCTTGTAGGTCGGTGCGATGCGCACTTCGACCGGCAGCATCAGAGTGACGAAAATCATCCAGAAGAAGAACATGCGGCCGGGAAAGCGGAAATACACGACAGCAAACGCCGATAGCAGCGAGATGGCGATCTTGCCCAGCGAAATGGCCAAGGCCATGATCAAACTGACGTACATCATGCGCGCCACCGGCGTGCCTGACGAGCCGCCGCCAGACCCGGCGAAAAGCGCCTGCATGTAGTTGTCGACGAAGTGCTTGCCAGGAATCAGCGACATCGGCGCCGAAGCGACCTCCTGGGCCGTCTGTGTGGACGCCACGAACGTGACATAAATCGGGAACGCGACCAGCGCCACTCCCATCAGAAGGATGACGTGGGCCAGCGCATCTAGCCAGGGACGGCGTTCTACCATGGTTGCTAACCTTGTATTCGAAAATCAGTACTGCACTTTGCGGTCGATGTAGCGGAATTGCACGACCGTGAGCATGACCACGATGACCATCAGGACCACCGATTGTGCGGCTGACGAACCCAGGTCCAGGCCGCGGAATCCATCGCTGTAGACCTTGTAGACCAGGATGGCGGTAGAGGTGCCCGGGCCGCCCTGAGTGGTCGTGTCGACGACGGCAAAAGTGTCGAAAAATGCGTAGATGACGTTGACCACGAGCAGAAAGAACGTCGTTGGCGACAGCAGCGGGAACACAATGCTCCAGAACCGACGCGCGGGAGAGGCTCCATCGATAGCGGCGGCTTCGATCAGCGAACGCGGAATGGATTGCAGGCCCGCCAGGAAGAACAGAAAGTTATAGGAAATCTGCTTCCAGACGGCAGCGATCAGCACCAATATCATTGCCTGTGTGCCATCGAGCCGGGGATTCCAGTCTACGCCCAGGCTGCGCAGCGCCACGGCAAGGATCCCGACCGACGGAGAGAAAAGAAACAGCCAGAGCACGCCGACCACGGCCGGGGCGACGGCATACGGCCAGATCAACAGTGTCTTGTACATACCGGCACCGCGTATGACGCGGTCGGCCATGACAGCCAGCAGTAACGATACCGACAGACCGACAAACGCCACCAGTACCGAAAACACGGCAGTGACCTTGAAAGAATCCAGATAGGCCTGTTGGGAGAAAAGCTCTACGAAGTTGTCCATGCCGACAAATTCGGAAGACAGGCCAAACGCATCTTCCAGGCGCATGGATTGCCACATCGCCTGCCCGGCCGGCAAAAAGAAAAAGACCACCGTGATGATCAACTGCGGCGCTAACAGCAGGTAGGGCAGCGTCTTGTGGCCAAATACGACACGTTTTTCCATGGGGCTGGGCAAAAATGGCGGCCTGTGCCGCGAATGCATGAACCGCCGGGATCCGACGGCAGGGCAGAGCAAGGTGTCGGCGTTGCCCCGGCGCATGCGCCATCGGGCTGAAGCCTGGGCCTTACCCCCTTAAAACGCAAAGGCCGCAGACTGCCCTGAAAAATGCCGGAATGGAAGCGGAATCAGGACAACTGCGGAAAAAGGGAGCGCCACGCCCCGGGCGGGCACCGGGGCTGCGGCCCGGGGACAGATACAAACCGGTCACCGGGCCACCAGGGGCAAGTTTACTTCACGCTTTTTTCGAACTTCTCGAGCAGATCATTGCCGCGTTTGACGATCGTCTGCAGACCATCCTTGGCCGTGGTCTTGCCCGAAACAACACGTTCGATTTCGGCGTCCTCGATCTCGCGAATCTGCGGCAGGTAGCCGAGTCGCAGGCCCCGCGATTGCGCGGTGGTCTGCACGTTAAGCTGCTTGACGCCAACATCTGTACCGGGGTTCTTGTCGTAGAAACCCTGTTTCTTGGTCAGTTCGTAGGCATCGACAGTAACCGGAACATAGCCGGTCTGCTGATGCCAGCGCGCCGCGACTTCAGGGCTGGCCAAGAACTTGAAGAATTTCGTCACCCCTTTGTAGACATCGGGTTTTTTGTTCGCGAAGACCCACAGCGAGGCGCCGCCGATGATGGTGTTCTGCGGCGCGCCTTGCACGTCGGCATAGTACGGAACCGTGGAAGTGCCGAAGTCGAACTTGGCGTTCTTCATGATGTTGGCGCGCAAGCCGCTCGAGCCGGTGATCATGGCACACTTGCCGCTGATGAACAGTGAATTGGGTTCATCGCCGCGGCCGCCATACATGAAGATGCCGTCCTTGCCGAGTTTGGCCAGGTTTTCGAGGTGGCGCACATGCAGCGGCGTATCGATAGCCAGCCGCGCATCCACACCGCCGAAACCGTTGTCCTTGGTGGCGTAGGGCACGTTATGCCAGGCCGAGAAGGTTTCCAGCTGTACCCAGGACGGCCACGACGTGGTGTACCCGCACTCCTGGCCGGCGGCCTTGAGCTTCTGCCCGGCGGCAACGACTTCTTCCCACGTCTTGGGCGGTTTTTCGGGGTCCAGGCCCGCCTTCTTGAAGGCGTCCTTGTTGTAATAGAACACCACCGTCGAGCTGTTAAAGGGCATGGAAACCAGCTTGCCCTCGGGTGAGGAGTAATAACCGGCGACCGCGCCGATAAAGGCTTTGGGGTCGATCGGATCGCCGGCTTCCTCGGACATCTGCTGCACGGGCTTGATAGCGCCCTTGGCATGCATCATCGTGGCAGTGCCGACCTCGAAAACTTGCAGGATGTCTGGCGCATTGCCGGCGCGGAACGCAGCAATGCCGGCATTCATGGATTCGCCGTAATTGCCCTTGTAGACTGCTTTGACTTGGTAGTCGGGATTTTGCTTGTTGAACTCTTCAACCAGCGCATTGACCCGGTCGCCCAGGGCGCCTTCCATGGAGTGCCAGAATTGAATTTCCGTGGCGGCGTGGGCCGAGACGCTTGCAAAGGCAACGATCAGCGCCGCTGCCAGGGCGATACGTTGGGGTTGCATGAAGTGTTCCTCCGGTTGAGCGACTGCGCCGCGGGTTGCGCGCGCGAGGCGATACACCTTATGAATTGTTTGTGACAGAGGCGTGACTGTTACACCGCCCGCTGAGGCTGTCAAATTGGGCCGCTGTCTTCAGCCCGCCGGACGGTTTGGAGCATTCTGCATCCGGCCCGGCCGGTTTACAATGGCGTGCCATGGAAAACCCTCTCTCTATCGCCTTTATTGGCGGCGGCAATATGGCCTCCGCCTTGGCTGTCGGTCTGGCCGACAAAGTGTGTCCTGCCCACAACATCCACGTCGTGGACATCAACGTCCAGGCGCACGCGTTCTGGCTGCAGCGCGGCATGACGGCCGCGGCGGCGCCCGATGCGGCGCTCGCGCGTTGCCGCGTCTGGATCTTTGCGGTCAAGCCTCAGGTCATGCGCGATGTCGTGCAGGCCGTTCAGCCTTGGCTGGAACCCGACACCCTGGTCATCAGCGTGGCGGCCGGTTTGCGGGCCGACACGCTGGCCGGTTGGCTCGGCCAACCCGAGCGGCCCTGGAGCCGTCTGGTGCGTTGCATGCCCAATACCCCTGCGCTTGTCGGCCAAGGCATGACGGGCATGGCTGCGCTCGACGGGGTGAGTGCGGCGGACAGGCAACTCGCGCAGACGCTGCTGGGCGCGGTGGGCGAGGTGGTATGGGTAGCCGATGATGCGGCGCTGGACGCGGTGACGGCATTGTCCGGTAGCGGGCCAGCCTATGTGTTTCTCTTTATCGAAGCATTGATCGCTGGCGGCCAGGCGGTTGGCCTGTCTGCCGAGCAAGCCCGCCAACTGGCGCTGGGCACTTTGCGCGGCGCGACGACCCTGGCGAGCCAGGCCGAGGACCCTCCGTCCGTGCTGCGCGAACGCGTGACGTCCAAAGGCGGCACGACGGCGGCAGCACTGGCGGTGCTCGAACAAGCCGATATGCGCAGTATCGTGGCGCGTGCCATCGAGGCGGCGGCCCGCCGCTCGGAGGAATTGGGCGAGGAGTTCGGCAAGTGAGGCGCTTTGAGACCATGCGCGGCTATCAGTTCCTGTTGGCCGTGTTCTGCATGGGTGCCGTGGTGGTCGGTTCCAATATTCTTGTCCAGGTGCCCTTGAATAATTGGTTGACCTGGGGAGGGCTGTCCTATCCGGTCGCCTTCTTGGTGACGGACGTCCTGAACCGGCGTTTCGGCCCCGTTGCGGCGCGGCGTGTGGCCTGGTTCGGGTTTGCCGCCGCGCTGGCGGTGTCCGTGTGGGTGGCGTCGCCGCGCATCGCACTGGCCTCCGGCCTGGCCTACATCTGCGCACAATTGATCGACATCCAGGTGTTCGACCGGTTGCGGGACCAACGCTGGTGGCGTGCCCCCTTGGTTTCAGGGGTGATAGGGGCGGTGGCGGACACGGCGATTTTCTTTAGCGTGGCGTTTGCCGCCACCGGCACCCCATGGCTGACCTGGATGCTCGGCGATCTGGCCATCAAGCTGGTGATCAACATCAGTATGCTGGCGCCGTTTCGCGCCCTGATGTGGAATCTGGCGCGACCGGTTCCGCAGACGCGCTGACGGCCTGTCAGCTCGCTATGGGTGCGATGGCGCCCACCTGGCATCGATAGCACAACGGCGGCACCTGCAGCATAGATCGCAGCAGGTGCCGCCATTTCCATCTCTCTCTCTTACGTGAGGCTTACGCCGCCCAAATCGGCGCATTCGGGCGCTATCTGACCCGCATTTGCCGGGCGACAGGACTATTGGGGATTCCACGCAGTGACACCCCGGACCCATGCTTTCAGAATAGCCGCGACATTGACGCTGCCGTGAGTCTGCGGCGCCGTGTAAGCAAGGCATGCGGAATAACGATGTTTCGCCTACCCACCAATAAGTCCGCTCCAATACTCTTGCCGGGAGAATTTGCATGAAGTTGTCGCAACGCTTTACCCCGCTCGCCGTCGCGATTGGCGCTCTGGCTTTCGCCGGGGCCGTGCACGCTGCCGATACCATCAAAATCGGTATTCCCCAGCCCATGACCGGTCCCAACACCCAATACGGGGATCAAATCCAGGCAGGCGCACTGACTGCCATCGAATCCATCAATGCCAAGGGTGGGGTAAAGGGCAAGAAGCTCGAGGCCATTCTGATCGACGACGGCTGCGAACCGAAGCAGGCCGTGCCGGCCGCCAACCGCGTGGTCAATTCCGGTGCCAAGTTTGCGGTGGCCCACGCCTGCTCGGGCGTGACCGTGCCCGCCGTCAACGTCTATGAGCAGGAAGGCATTGTCGCCATCACTCCGGGCGCCACCTCGCCGCTGGTGACCGACACGACCAAGCCGCATTATTTCTTCCGCACGATTGGCCGCGATGACCAGCAGGGCCCGTTCGCTGCCCGCTACATCGCAAATACCATCAAGCCGAAGAAAGTGGCCGTGCTGCATGACAAACAGACCTATGGCTCCGGTGTGGCCAACCAGGTCAAGTCCGCGCTCGAGAAGGAAAAAGTCAACGTTGCCTTGTTCGAGGGCATCAACGTGGGTGACAGCGATTATTCCGCTATCATCACCAAGCTGAAATCGGCCGGTGTTGACTTGGTCTATTTCGGCGGCTATCACCCTGAGCTTGGTTTGCTGCTGCGTCAGTCCCGCGAGCAGGGCTTGAATGTCCAATTCATGGGCCCGGAGGGCACAGCCAACCAGGACCTGGTGGCCATCGCCGGTCCGGCCATCGAAGGTCTGCTGGTGACGCTGCCGTCGGATTTCACCAAGCTGCCTGGCAACGAGGGCATCGTCAAGGCCTTCAAGGATGCCAAGCGTGATCCGGACGGAGCCTTTCAGATGCCGGCCTACGCGGCCGTGCAGTTGATCGCCGACGGCATCAATGCCGTGGGCGAGGACCCGGCCAAGGTGGCCGACCATCTGCACAAAAATTCCTTCGATACGGCCATCGGTAAGGTTGAATACGACGCCAAGGGCGACCTGAAGGACTTCGAGTTCGCTGTCTTCAAGTGGGACAAGAACGGCAAGAAGACCCAGCTGTAAACACGCTGCGGGCCCTGGCTGACTGCCAGCACCGTCCGCAGAGCCAAGGTTTCCGGCTCCGGGTGGCATTACCGGAGCCGGAGCTATTTGGAGCATTCGCAACATGCATGATCTTATCCCCCAGCTGACCCAGCAGTTCTTCAACGGGCTGTCCTTGGGCGCGATCTATGCGCTGATCGCCATTGGCTACACAATGGTCTACGGCATCATCGGCATGATCAACTTCGCTCACGGCGAGATCTATATGATCGGCGCCTATGTGGGCCTGGTTACGTTGACGGCCATCGGTACCAATAGCGGCATGCCGCTGCCGTTCATCATCGCAGCCATGCTGGTCGTCTCTATCGTAGTGACCTGCGTCTACGGCTTCAGCGTCGAGCGCGTGGCGTATCGGCCGGTGCGTGGCAGCCCGCGCCTGGTCGCACTCATTTCTGCCATCGGGATGTCTATTTTCTTGCAGAACTGGGTAGCCTTGGGGCAGGGTGCCCGTGACATGGCCGTCCCCTCTCTGGTCTCCGGAGCACTGCAGTTTCGCATGGGGTCAGACTTCGAGGTCACCGTCCCTTATTCACGCGTCATGATCATTGTGGTGACGGTCGTGCTGATGGTGGCGTTGACGCTGTTCATCAAGTATTCGCGCATGGGCCGTGCCTCGCGTGCCTGCTCGCAGGATATGCACATGGCCAATCTGCTGGGCATCGACACCAACAAAGTGATTTCCTTCACCTTTGTACTGGGTGCCGGGCTGGCGGCCGTAGGGGGTGTACTCATTGCCATCACCATCGGCAAACTCAATCCCTTCATTGGCTTTCTGGCGGGTATCAAGGCGTTCACCGCTGCGGTGCTCGGGGGTATCGGCAGCATTCCGGGCGCCATGCTGGGCGGCGTACTGCTGGGGTTAGCCGAAACATTCGCCGCAGCCTATATCTCCTCGCAGTACAAAGACATCGTCGCCTTTGGGCTGCTCGTGCTCATCCTGCTGTTCCGTCCCACCGGGCTGCTCGGTAAACCTGAGGTTGAGAAAGTCTGATGGCTAATCATTCACTCAAAAACGCCACCATGGCGGCCGTGTTGACGGCCGTGATCGTCACCCCAGTCTTTGGCCTGCAGCTCATTCGGCAAGGTGCGCGCACCAGCCTGGAGTCCCGTTGGGATCTGGTTATTCTGGCCGCCGCCGTGGTCTTCCTATTCCAGTTGCTGCGTCCCTGGCTGACCAAACCCTTGCAACGCCTCAAGACCGGCCTGCCGACCTTACCGGCCGCACCCACCGCCGGCGGCCGCAAATGGCTTTTTGTACTGGTTTTGCTTGGCGCGGCGATCTGGCCATTTTTTGCCGGCCGTAGTTCTGTAGATATTGCCACGCTGGTGCTGATCTACGTGATGCTCGGGCTGGGCCTGAACATCGTGGTCGGTTTCGCCGGTCTGCTGGATCTGGGTTTCGTGGGTTTTTACGCCGTCGGTGCCTACACCTACGCCTTGCTCTATCACTGGGGCGGATGGAGCTTCTGGGAAGCCTTGCCTTTCTCGGGGGCTGTGGCTGCGCTGTTTGGCTTTGTGCTGGGGTTCCCGGTGCTGAGGCTGCGCGGGGATTATCTGGCCATCGTGACACTCGGTTTCGGCGAGATCATTCGCCTGCTGCTGATCAATTTGACGGAGCTCACCGGCGGCCCCGACGGCATCTCCGGGATACCCAAGCCCACCTTCATGGGGCTGGAACTCACTCGCCGCGCCAGCCAGGAGGGCGGTGAGACCTTCCATCAGTTTTTTGGTCTGGCGTTTCAGAACCAGCATTTGGTCATCTATCTCTACTTAATGGCGTTGGTGCTCGCGTTGGTTACGCTGTTTGTGTCGACGCGATTGATCCGCATGCCGGTAGGCCTGGCCTGGGAGGCCTTGCGCGAGGACGAGATCGCTTGCCGTTCCCTGGGACTGAATCCAACCCGAATCAAGCTGTCGGCCTTTACGCTGGGCGCCATGTTTGCCGGCTTCGGCGGAGCGTTCTTCGCCGCCCGCCAGGGCATGGTCAATCCGGAATCCTTCACCTTCATCGAGTCGGCATTGATTCTGGCCATCGTGGTGTTGGGAGGTATGGGTTCGCAGTTCGGTGTCATTCTGGCCGCCATTCTGTTGACGGTGTTGCCTGAGCTGGCGCGCGAGTTCGCCGAGTACCGCATGCTGATGTTCGGGCTGGTAATGGTGTTGATGATGATGTGGCGTCCACAGGGCTTGCTGCCCATGAAGCGTCCGCATGTGGAGCTGAGCAAATGAGTGCAACCTTGCTTAAAGTCTCCGGCCTGACCATGCGTTTTGGCGGCTTGCTGGCTGTCGATAGCGTGGCGTTTGACGTCAAGAGTGATGAGGTCTTCGCCATCATCGGCCCCAACGGGGCTGGCAAGACAACCGTCTTTAACTGCGTGGGCGGCTTTTACAAGCCCAGTGCAGGCGAGATCCTGATGGATGGCAAGCCGATTACCGGCTTGCCCAGCCACAAGGTCGCACGCCATGGATTGGTGCGCACGTTCCAGAATGTGCGCCTGTTCAAGCAGCTGACTGTGCTGGAGAATCTGCTAGTGGCACAGCATACTCAGGTGGAGTCACGCCTGCTGCCAGGTCTGCTCAAACTCAAGTCCTATCGGCAATCCGAGGCCGAGGCGCTGGACCGTGCGGCACAGTGGCTGGACTTCATGGGTCTGCGGGATCTGGCCAATCGCGAGGCCGGAAATCTGGCGTATGGCCACCAACGGCGTCTGGAAATCGCCCGTTGCATGATCACCAAACCCCGCCTGCTCATGCTGGATGAGCCGGCCGCGGGCCTGAACCCGCAAGAAAAGCGCGACCTGCAGAATCTGATCGATCAATTGCGGCGTGAGTTTGGCGTGGCCGTTTTGCTGATCGAGCACGACATGAGCCTGATCATGGGTATTTCCGACCGCATTCTGGTCATGGAGCACGGCAAGCCCATCACCACGGGCACCCCCGACGAGGTGCGCAATGATCCGCGCGTCATCAAGGCCTATCTGGGGGAAGAGTAAATGCTCAAGCTGGAAAATATCCATACCTATTACGGTGCGATTCAGGCGCTCAGCGGCGTGTCGGTCGAGGTCAACCAGGGCGAAATCGTCACCCTTATCGGGGCCAATGGCGCGGGCAAGACGACGTTGCTGATGACGGTTTGCGGCGATCCCCGCGCGCGCGAGGGCCGCATCCTCTTCGAAGGCCAGGACATCACGCACGAGCCTACCCATTTGATCATGCGCAATGGGATTGCGATCTCGCCTGAAGGACGGCGGGTGTTCAAAGACCTGACCGTGACGGAAAACCTCCAGATGGGAGGCTTTTTCTGCTCGCGGGCTGATATCGAAGCCGGACTCGAGCACGTGTTCACGCTGTTCCCGAGGCTGAAGGAGCGGGCCAGCCAACGTGCCGGCACGATGTCTGGCGGGGAGCAGCAGATGCTGGCGATCGGCCGGGCACTGATGACCCGCCCGCGGCTGTTGTTGCTCGATGAGCCCACGCTCGGTCTGGCACCCCTGATCATCGCGCAGATCTTCGAGATCATTCGCACCATTCGTGACGAAGGGGTGACGGTTTTCCTGGTGGAACAGAATGCCAACAAGGCCTTGCAAGTCGCCGACCGGGGCTATGTGCTGGAGAACGGCCGCGTCGTACTTCAGGATACGGGGGCCAATCTGCTGGTCAACGACGAGGTGCGCAAAGCCTATCTGGGCGGCTGAGCACGGCTTGAGGTGACCGGATCGAAAACCTGCTCATGCAAGAACCCCGAGGTGTGGCGTTGCACCCCGCCTCGGGCTTCAAACGAGGGTTCAGGCTGACAGGGCTTCGGCTTCGAGGTGATGTGGCTGAAAGTGGGCGATGGCTGCCAGAGCCAACGCATCGATGGAGTCGGTCAACGGAATGCCCAGGTCTTTGCGCAAGGCGTGGGGTACGGCCAGCGGCAACTCGGTGCAACCCAGCACGACGGCATCCGCACCGCGCGTGCGCAGACGCTCTATGCATTCGGCGGCCGGCGCGAAGGACTCTTCGACCTGATTGCCCTTGACTGCACGAATCGAGGCCATGCAGAGGGTGTCGATTTCTTCTTCGGTGGGGACAATGCAGGTATAACCGTGTTTTTCCAGGGTTTGCTGATACAGACCAAGACCCAGCGTGGCAGCGGTGCCCATCAGCCCCACGCGTCCACGAGTGATGCCTTGTCGCTTGAGATCTTGCGCTACCGCTTCGATGATGTGCAGGACTTCGCACTCGGAGGCTTGCGCCATCTGCTCATACCAGAGGTGAGCGGTATTGCAGGGCACCGCGATCAGTTTCGCGCCGGCATTGTTGAGGGTGCGTATCCCCCGCAGCATGGCTGGCCAGGGGTCGGCGCCACCATAGAGGCGAGCCGTACTGCGATCGGGAATGCGCGGATCGTTGAGCAGCAGGGCAGGAATGTGCTGCTGGTCTATGCTGGCCGGGGTCAGCGCTGCCAGGCGCATGGCGAATGCAGCACCCGCAAGCGGGCCCATGCCCCCGAGGATGCCCAAATAACAAGAATCGGTGTGAGTCATGACAAAGCGGTGAAACCAGGGCGGCAAAGCGCGCCTCGAGACGGCTATCCGGACAGCCGGACCAGGTCGGCGGGCTCGCACCGTTGATGGAGCGGGCTTCGTCGATCAGAAACTACTGCCCAATGATACTGCGTGTGCTTGTATTTTTCCAGGGTTTACCCTAGGGCAATGGCCCCATGAGCCGCCTGCGTGCGTGGGTGAGGTTGGTTTGCAACTCAGGCGGATTGGCTATGCGTTCGTCCAATACAAAAATGCGCGGATAGTCAGCGTGCGATGCGCAGCATCCTGGGCGCCAAGACGTCGTGCAGGCCGAAGACGAGATAATTTTGGTTCATCGAGGAATACCGGGGAATGCAGACCGGATCTTGAGGAAGAAGTACTCCTGATCGCGGTAGCCGTAGGCGCGGCGTTTGATGACTTTGATGGTGTTGTTGATGCCCTCGACGATGCTGGTGTTGAGCCGGTGGCGACAGCGAGACAGAATCCCGTGCAGATAGGCTTTTAGCTTGAGCGCGAAGTGAGCCAAGGCGGCGATGCCGCTGCCCTGAGCCTGTTGCAGCCAGTGATCCCATGCCTGGCGGGCGTAGCCGGGGTGTTGGTAGAACCACAGCTGTTTGAGCTCATCGCGCATCAGATAAGCGGTGAGCAAGGGCTGGTTGGCCTGGAGCAACTCGTCCAACTTTACCGATTGGCACGGATCGAGGTTTTTGCGATTGCGCAGCAGTAGCCAGCGACTGGACTTGATCACCCGGCGGGCCGGCTTGTCGTGCCGCAACTGGTTCGCTTGGTCTACACGCACCCGGTCTATCACTTCACGGCCGTACTTGGCCACGACGTGGAACAGGTCGTAGACGATCTCGGCGTTGGGGCAGTTGGCCTGGATCTCCAGCTCATAGGCCGTCGTCATGTCGATCGCTACGGCCCGGATCTGCTGGGCAACCCCAGTTGGCAGTTGTTCGAAGAAGGCTCTGGCCGTCTCGCGCGAGCGGCCATCACCGATCCATAGCACCTGACAGCGGATCGGATCGACAACGACCGTGGCATAACGATGGCCCTTGTGTAGAGCGAACTCGTCCATCGCTAGGTAGTGGATCTGGCTCCAGTCCGGCTCTTGGATCGCCCGTCGCAGCAGGGCCTTGTCCAGCGCCTTGACCGTGTGCCAACCCAGTTGGAAGAAGCGCGCCACGGCCAGAATGTTGCTGGACTCAAGCAACTGGCTGACCGCCTCGGCCAGCCGGTCGGTCACTCGCTGGTAACGGCCCAGCCAGCTCAGCCTCTCCAGATGCGGTCCACCGCACTGCTCGCACCAGACCCGCCGACGCGGCACTACCAGCGTCACTCGCAGCGCCATTAGCGGCAGATCCCGCACCCGGCGCGTGGTCGTCTCATGCACCTGCCGACATCGGTTGCCGCAGTGCTCGCAGTGCATCGTTCGCGCTGAAGGCTTCAGGTAAATCGTGACCGTCCGGCTCTCACCTTCAGGCCACACGACCCGCTCCACCCGATAACCTTCCCACCCACCCAACCTCTCGATCGTCTTGCGGTCCAGCATGATCCCGGCCTTGATCCTTGAAAAATCAAGGATCAAGCGTAACGGCAATCAAGCACGGCTCCACGCTATTCCGCGATGAACCATAATTTTAGGGATGGATCAGCAGGGCTTCAGCCCAGGCGCGCGTCAGCCCATCATCTTTGCCAGCCAGGACGATCTGCGGGCGCAGTCGCGCTGAGGGACGCGGCCCGCTTCGAGCGCCAACCATATGCATTCGCTGCGTCCCGCGATGTTGCTTCCATAGCCGAGTTCATCATTTGCGCAGCGCTTGGCTGGCGCGAACCGGTCGCGCCGCTGTGACCGGGCGGGGCCGGACGGCCGCCTCCCGATTCTTCTGTGCTAGGCCAGCCCTTCGGCCTTCAGCGCGGCTTGAACCTTGGGATCGGCCTCCATGCGTTTGAAGAAGGCAGCCAGATCGTCGTAACCGCTCAAGTCGATGTCTTTGGCATGGGCCCAGCGCAACACCACATAGAGGTAGGCGTCGGCGATTCCAGGACGCGCGCCAGTCAAAAAGGCGCGTCCGGACAGGCGTTGATTGATGATGCCGAAGAGCGAGCGCAATTGGCTGGCGGCACTGCTGCGCAGAGCGTTCTGTGCGGCTTCATCTTCCACATAGCGCTGTGCGCCGAACACCAGGGAGAACGTTTTGTGCACGTCGGAGTTGATCAGTCCCAACCATCGGCGCGTCTCGGCGCGTCCGGCCGGCGTGCCATCGCCCATGAGGCCCGCTTGCGGGGCCGCTTCGGCCAGATACTCCAGAATCGCCGTGTTCTGCGTCAGCACGAGGTCGCCGTCGACCAGTGCGGGCACTGCACCCAGCGGATTGATCTTCAGAAACTCGGGGCCCTTGAGGGCTTCGCGGGTGAGCATATGCGTTTCATATGGCTTGCCGATCCACTCGAGGACGATGTGATCAGCCAGCGAGCACGCGCCGGGCATGTAGTACAGTTTCATTGAGCGTAGTCTCCGAAAAGAGGACGTATCGTGTCCAGGCACATATGGTACGCCTGGCGGCGACAACATGTTCACACACATCCGACACCTGTCGCGAGGAGGGTCCTATGTCGTGTCATCGTTTTCTGTGGCTGTCGGTAGTGGTGGGTACGTTTTCGCTCGGAGCGGCCCATGCATCGACGAGCTTGACGCCGACGGCTGCCAATGTCCGTGTCACCGAGGTAGCTCGCGGGCTGGAGCATCCCTGGGCACTGGCATTTCTGCCTGACGGTTCGGCATTGATCACCGAACGACCCGGCGTGTTGCGGCAGTTGCGGGCAGGGAAACTGTCCGAACCGATCAAAGGCGTGCCTCAGGTGTATGCGCAAGGGCAGGGTGGTTTGCTGGATGTCGCTCTATCGCCCGGGTTTGCGCAGGACAGGTTGGTTTACTTGGCTTTTTCGCAAGCCGGCGATGGCAAAAGTGGCACCGCGGTAGGCCGAGGGCGATTGTCCGAGGATGGCATGACACTGGGCGACTTCACGGTTATTTTCCGGCAGTTGCCCAAATTATCCACGGGCCATCACTATGGCTCGCGGCTGGCATTCGATAAAAACGGCCACCTTTTCGTGGCGTTGGGCGAAAACAACCAACGGCCGACTGCCCAGGACCTGACCAAGTTGCAGGGCAAGGTCGTGCGATTGAACCTCGACGGGGCCGTACCGGATGACAACCCCTTTGTCACCGATAAGCAGGCGCGTCCTGAGATCTGGTCCTATGGGCACAGAAACCCGCAGGGCCTAGCCGTCAATCCCTGGACGGGTGCGCTGTGGGAGCATGAGCATGGGCCGCGCGGCGGAGACGAGCTCAACGTGATTGAACGCGGCGCCAATTACGGATGGCCGCTGGCCACTCACGGCATCAATTACTCTGGCCTTCGCATTCCCGAAGCCGCAGGCACGGATCTCGACGGTGGAGCGGCACCGAAGTACTGGTGGGCCAAGTCGCCGGCCATTTCCGGTATGGCCTTCTACGACGCGCCCACCTATCCGCAATGGCGGCGGTCGCTTTTCATCGGTGCACTCGCTGACCAATCGCTTATCCGACTGACGCTTGACGGCGATAACGTCGTCGCGGAGGAACGTATGCTCAAGGATCTGGGCGCGCGAATCCGTGACGTTCGTGTCGGCCCGGATGGTGCGGTATACGTGCTGACTGACGCCGCGCAGGGCAGCTTGCTGCGCCTGACGCCGGCCGAGCAGCCCTGAGCGCTTAGTTGCGACGGCGACGATGGCCCGTTTCGCGCCAGGCGATATAAAGACCGCTGCCGGCGATGAACACCGCGCCCAACGTGGCCGAGAGCGCCGGTGTTTCACCCCAAATGAGCCAACCCAGCAACGTCGCCCATAGCAAGCCGGTGTAATCAAAGGGGGCCACCACAGACGCCGGCCCAATGCGAAAACCTTGGGTAATGAGTGTCAGTCCGAGGGTACTGAACACGGCCACGCCGGCGAACAAGGGCAGGTCATTCATGCGGGGCGCCTGCCAGAACCAGGGGATAAGCACCGCACTGCATACGAGTTGACCTGCCACGATATAGAACATCGTTGTCAGCATGCCCTCTGCCTTGCCGATCGTACGTGCGGTGATCATCATGACGGCATAGAGCAGGGCCGTCACCAGAGGCAGCAAGGCGGCGAGTTGAAAACTGGCCGAACCGGGCCGCACAATCACCAGCACCCCGGCAAACCCTGCGGCCACAGCCAGCCACCTGCGCCCATCGACCCGCTCCTTCAATAAAAAAACGGACAGCGCCGTGACGAACAATGGCGCGGCAAAGGCGATGGCCGTATTTTCAGCCAACGGCAGATAGTTCAACCCGAGATAGAAACAACTGGCCGAGACGATATTGATGGCGCCGCGCAGTAAATGAATGCCCGGATGACGGGTGCGCAGGCTGCGCCGCCCTCCAAGACAGGCGGCCAGGACGAGCACCACCGGCGCGGCGATAAGTGCGCGCAGAAAGAGGATCTGAATGGGCGAATAAGAGGCCCCAAGCCATTTGGCCTGCGCATCGCTGAGGGTCAGGCAGAAAATTCCTGCAACCACGCAGGCGATGCCCGCTAAGGAGCCCGCGCCCTGTCCGGGTGCGTCGAGGGAGGTGCTTGCCATGATTTACTGCGGGCTGCGGGCTACAGCCCAGGCGATCAGCGCCCAGGACAGCAGAAAAGCCACCCCACCGATGGACGTAATGGCACCCAGGATTCGTGTCCCCGTGCCGGCCAGCAGATACAGACTGCCACTGTGCCGGCGAACATGAGCCAGCCTGCCGCCGGCAACAGCGCCGAGCTGTAGCGAGTACTAAGCCAGGCCACCGCCAACAGCCCCAGCGCATGGATGAGCTGATAAAGCACCCCTGTCTGCCAGACGGCAAGCATTTCTGGATCCAGTACCCGTTTGAGTCCGTGTGACCTGCTCCCCGTGATTAGTACGAAATCGATGTAGAGTCCGTTCCCAAAGGAATGGCAATGAAGAAACGATTTACGGAAGAGCAAATCATCGGCGTGCTCAAGGAAGCCGATGCAGGTGCCAAGCCCGCAGAGTTGTGCCGCAAGCACGGAATCTCCGAGGCAACGTACTACAACTGGAAGGCGAAGTTCGGTGGCATGACGGTGTCGGACGCTCAGAGGCTCAAGGAGCTGGAGCAGGAGAACAACAAGCTCAAGAAGCTGTTGGCCGAGTCGATGCTGGACAAGGCGGCGCTTCAGGATCTGCTAAGCCGAAAGTAGTCAGCCCGCAGGCCAAACGCGAGGCGGTCAGGACATTAATGACCGAGCGCAGCATGGGTGTTACCCGGGCCTGTGGGCTGGTAGGAATTTCGCGGTCGCTGTTTGCCTACGAGAGCACACGCTCAGGCGATGCTGCGCTGACCGAGCGCATGAAAGAGATGGCAGTGGAGAAACGACGCTACGGCTATCGGAGGATCCATGTGCTCTTACGTCGCGAAGGCTGGCAAGCAAATCACAAGCGAATCTGGCGGCTGTACAGTCTGGCAGGGTTAAGCGTGCGAAAACGAAAGCGTAAGCGAATCGCGGCGACCGAGCGCGTGGTTCGCCCAGCGGCAATCGCGCCGAATCAGAGTTGGTCAATGGACTTTGTGGCCGACGGCCTAGCCTATGGCCGCCGATTCCGCTGTTTGACTATCGTCGATGACTACACTCGCGAATGCCTGGCCATCGAGGTCGATACGTCGTTGCCGGGACTGCGTGTTGCCATGGTGCTGCAACGGCTGGCGGAGATGCGTGGCCTGCCGCGATCTATTACCGTGGACAACGGGCCAGAGTTCGCCGGAAGAGCCTTGGACGCCTGGGCCTACCAAGCAGGCGTAAAGCTGTCGTTTATTCGGCCGGGTAAGCCGGTGGAGAACGCTTATATCGAAAGTTTCAACGGCAAGTTCCGCGACGAATGCCTTAACGAGCACTGGTTCTTGTCCCTGCGACAGGCTAAAAGCTTGATCGAAAACTGGCGAGTCGAGTACAACACCGATCGGCCTCACAGCGCGCTCGGATATTTAACGCCGGCGCAATTCGTGCAGGCTCATCAGAAAGAAGGTCTTTTACCCCTGGGCTCTATGTCGGTGCCGTACTAAATCTGGGGGCAGGTCAGGGCTCCTTGAGTGAACTGGGGGTTGGCGATTTCCAGTTTCTCAAATCCGGTTCGGATGAACCATGCATACAACCTATTGAATCTTCACACCTAGCGCGATCCTGCCGCATCCGGGGTTGCCCGACGGAAACGTCCTGATCAATCCTCGGCACGCTGACGCGGCCCGAATCCGTGTCGCGCGCTGCGAAAAATTCGTTTATGACCCGCGCCTGGGGCCGAACCCGGCATGAACGCCAGCGCATAGCATTTCCTCAGAGACGCCAGGGGAAAGACACAAGCCTGCCCGGGCTTGGGGCACAATTCGGCCATTGGCCACGGGGTGGCGCGTTTTGGGGCAGAAGCAACCATGAGCAAGAACACTAGAGGCGGTTTACGGGCCTGGATAATCGGACTTGCCATGTTGGCGCTGGCAGGGTCGGCGGCCGCTGCGCCGCCTCAACCTCTGCGCATAGGCGTCATCGCCAGTGTGGCCAATGAAGCGACTGAAATCGCCATTCGACAGGCGGCCGCACAAGGGTTGGACATCAAGCTCGTCGAGTTCAGCGATTGGGTGCTGCCAAACATTGCCGTGGCTGATGGTTCCATTGACGCGAATTTCTTCCAGCACGAGCCTTTTCTGCAGCTCTTCAATCAGAGCCGCGGCACCCATCTCAAGGCTATCGATTATGGCTATTCGACCACCATCGGGCTCTTCTCGAAGAAACTCAAACGGGGCGACGAAACTCCTCAGGGCGCAACCATTGCGGTTCCTAACGACCCGGTAAATACCGGTCGCGCGCTGCTGCTTCTTGAGCGCATTGGGCTCATCGGCCTCAAGCCCGGCGTAGGCCACCGCGCCACCTTGCAGGATATCGTTGCCAATCCGCGCGGTATTCGTCTGGTGCAGGTCGAAGGCTCACAATCGGCACGCACCTTCGATGACGTCACCGCGTCGGTGACCTATACGACGTTCGCCAAGCACGCCGGGATCGACGAGAAGGACGGCCTGGCGTTCGACAATACCGAACCGGACACCATCAAGCGTTACGCCATCCGCTGGGTGACCACCCCGGAAAAAACGCAGGATCCGCGCCTGTTGCGCTTTATCGATATCTATCAACAATCGCCCTAGGTCAAGGCGACGCTCAAGCGGCTGTACGGCGACCTTATCCGTTTCCCGTGGGAGTGAGCAGCCCTGGTGCCGCACGCACCGCGAGAAGGTCGGTGCTCATTTCAGTGGGCGAGACGATGCCCAGCATGGCCATATCGCGGTCGACCTCATCGCGCAGCAGCCCGATGGCGTGCTCGACGCCAGCCTGTGCGCCGACCGCCGCAGCATAGTTGAAGGGCCGGCCGACAAAAACGAAGTGCGCGCCTAACGCGAGGGCTTTGAGGACATCGGTGCCCCGGCGAATGCCGCTGTCCATCATGACGACCATGTCGCCGGCCGCGCGGGCCACTTGGGGCAGCACGCGCAGTGGCGAGACGGCCCCGTCAAGCTGGCGGCCTCCGTGGTTGGAGACGATGATGCCATCTGCACCATGCTCGCGCGCCAGGGCAGCGTCGGCGGGATGCATGATTCCTTTGATGATCAGCTGCCCCTGCCATCGGGCCCGGATCCGGGCAACGTGTTCCCAGTTGAGGTGGTCGCGTGCGCTGAAGTCGCGCAGCACACTGGCTGACATGATGGGCGCGCCACGGGTGGCGAAAGAGTTTTCGAAGTGCGGCATGCCATGTCGCGCCAGGGTGCGCAGAAAGACGCCCACCGTCCAGCGCGGATGCCTGATCCCTTCCCATGCCAGCCTCAAGCTGGGTTTGAGCGGGGTCGAAAAGCCGGTGCGCACATTGTTTTCGCGATTAGCCGATACCGGAATATCTACGGTTAACACCAATTGCCGAAAGCCGGCCGCCGCCACGCGATCGACTAGGGCATCGATACGCTCGACGTCGCCCGGCAGATAGGCCTGAAACCACGTGCCAGGCGCGGCCGCCGCTACCTCTTCAAGGCGTATGAGTGACGTGGCGCTCATGATGGCGGCGATGCCTGCCTGGTGGGCGGCTCGCGCCAGCACGATGTCACCGCGATAGGCCGACAGGGCACTGATTCCCATGGGCGCGATCCCGAAAGGCGCAGCGTAGGGCTGCCCGAACAGTTCGACGCTCTGGTCGCGGCCGGCGACCTGCCGCAGCACCCGAGGCACGAAACCCAATTCAGAAAAGGCTTGGCGATTATCATCGCGCGAGAGATTGGTCTCGGCTGCGCCGGCAATATAACCAAATATCGGCCGTGGCAAGCGGCGGCGCGCAGCCTCTTCGAAGTCATCCAGCGAAAGAACAGACTTCAAGGCGCGGGACGTTGGCATGGAAACTCCGGATGGGCGCGGTGCGCGCCGAATCCGGCAATCTAGCAGGGCCGGCATCCCCCGGAAAGCGAAGAAATCAGTAAAGAGATTTTCGCTTTGGTGAAACGAGTCAAATCAAATGGCAATAACGTCGGCACTGTCACGGGCGGGCAACGCCAGGGTTTCGCCCATGCGTATCGGCCCTCTTACCGAGGGGGTGTCCAACCAACGGATACGACGCGGGCCAAAGAGCACGACGACGGTAGACCCCAATTTGAAACGGCCCATCTCCGCACCTCGGGTCAATGTGATGGGTTCACGGCCCAAGGCGTCGTAACGCATGCTGCGTACTTGCCGTTTGTGGGGTGTGACCAACCCGGCCCAGACGGTTTCGATGGAAGCCACGATCATGGCACCGACGAGGACCAGCGCCATGGGGCCGTGCTCGGTATCGAAAATGCACGCGACGCGCTCATTGCGGGCAAACAACTCCGGCACATGACTGGCAGTGAGCGGGTTGACCGAAAACAGCCTGCCGGGTATGTGGATCATTTCGCGCAAGGTGCCCGTTACCGGCATGTGGACGCGATGATAGTCCTTGGGCGAGAGGTAAATGGTGGCGAAATCTCCGCCCTCGAAAGGAGCGGCGCGCTGGTCGTCACCACCCAGCAAGGCCGACAGGCCGAAGCTATGCCCCTTCGCCTGAAAAATCCGCCCCGCCTGGATCGGACCCAGCTGACTGATGGCACCGTCCGCGGGCGAGACGATAGTGTGTGGGTCATCATCGAGCGGACGGGCGTCCGGCTTCAAGGCGCGGGTGAAAAACTCATTGAAGCTGGCGTAGGCGCGCGGATCCTCGATCAGGGCTTGACTCATGTCGACCTGATAGCGCCGCACGAAACGCGAAATCATGGCGTTCTTGATTTCGGGTGCGCGGCTGTCGGCCAGCACGCCCATGGCGCGCGACACGAGATGATGAGGCGCGAGATACTGGCTGGCGAGGAAAATCTGGTCTTTGATCGACATGAATAGCCTGGATGACCGGCCCCGGTTGGGCAGGCAGGTCAAAACAAGGCTGAAGTGTAACGTCTGGCAGGCCTCAGCGCTCGCCACCATGTTCGGCCAGCCAAGAGGCCGGCACGGCTTGATCGTCGGCCGGGCGGGGCAAGCGTTGAACCGCCGTGCCCGCCGGGATCTGCTGAACGCGCGGACGGTGGATCCGGCGCAGGCTAAAACCCGCGGCACGGGAGGCGGCGTTTTGCAGCAGCACCGACAATACTGCCCCGTTGTCCTGAATCCAATGTGTTTTGCCGCGCAGCAGTTTCATTGCTGCATCAGGGGTGCCAAGGCGATACGCCATGGCGCTGATCGCGGTGCGGTGCCGGCCATCAAATTGATCCTGCCCCACATCGAGCATCGCCACAGCGTCCAGATTACCGCTGTCATAGTCCACCCGATAGACATACTGCAAGCCTGCGTTCGGGTCACGGACGACGACGTATTTCTCTGTACCTGAAATGTCGGAAAGTATGCCCATCACCTCGGATTCCACGAGCTGATTGCCGAGTTGCTCTTCGGTGTACAGGAATATCGTCGGTAAACGGGGCGCGTCCGCCATCGCGGGACTCCAGAATGGGAAAGCGCGGGATTTTACCCGCGCAGGTCAGCAGTCAAGACAACGCGAGCTTAGTCAGCGCAGGCTGATCCAGGTGGTTTTCAGATCTGTGTATTTATCCAGCGCATGCAGCGATTTGTCGCGGCCAAAGCCTGACTGTTTAACGCCGCCAAATGGGACGGAAATGTCGCCATCCGCGTAACAGTTCACCCAGACTAGGCCGGCTCGCAGGCGCCGCGACAGGCGGTGGGCGCGCGACAACGCAGCCGTCCAAAGCCCTGCGCCCAGGCCATAGGCGGAGTCGTTCGCCAGCCGAATGGCTTCATCTTCATCCGTGAACCGCTGTACAGCGAGCACCGGACCGAATACTTCTTCGCGCACCAGGGAGTTGGCCTGATCGGTGCACTCGACGATCGTAGGCTCGATGTAATAGCCGCCCGTATCGTGCCGCACCTGCCTGCCGCCCTGCCGCAGCGTTGCGCCCTCAGCGCATCCGGCGTCGATGCGTGCCAGGATGCCCTGCATCTGGCGTTCATCCACGATTGCGCCCATGGGAGTGTCCGGGTTCAAGGGGTCGCCTGGTTGCAGGCGGCAAGCATAGCCTGCCAGCAGACTCATGAAACGGTCATAGATGCCGGCCTGCACATAAAGGCGCGAGCCGGCAATGCAGACTTCTCCCTGGTTGGAGAAAATGGCCAATGCGGCGACTTCGGCAGCGCGCGGCAGATCCGGGCAATCGTCAAAGACGATGTGAGGCGACTTGCCTCCACACTCCAACCAGACGCGCTTGAGGTTGGACTGTCCTGCATACTCCATAAAGCGCTTGCCGGTTGCCGTGGATCCGGTGAACGCCAGGCAATCGACGTCGTCATGGCGACCCAGCGCTTGCCCGCGACTGGACCCAGTCCCGGCACGACGTTGAAGACCCCGGCGGAATCCCTTCCTCTTCGGTCAAGCCGGCCAGGCGCAAGGCGGAAAGCGAGGCTTGTTCGGCCGGCTTCAGGACAACTGAATTGCCCGCGGCAAGAGCGGGAGCGAGCTTCCATGCCGCCATCATCAGTGGGTAATTCCAGGGCACCACGGCAGCCACCACGCCAAGAGGCTCGCGCGTGATCGTAGCCAAGACATCGGGGCCGGTTGGCGCAATCTCATCGTACTGTTTGTCGATCGCCTCGCCATACCAGGCGTAGCAGCGGGCGGTCTCAGGCAGGTCAAAACTAAGCGCATCGCGGATGGGTTTGCCCATGTCCAGGGTTTCGAGCAATGCAAGTGTTTCGCTGTCCTGCTCGATCAGGGCTGCCAACCTAAGCAGGCGGGCCTTGCGCTCGCGCGGCGCCAGATTCGCCCACACGCCAGCCTCGAAGCTGCGGCGCGCTGCGGCGACCGCCCGATCGACATCGGCTTGGCCACAGGCTGCTATGTTGGCCAACAGCCTGCCATCTATGGGGCTGTGTGCGGCAAACGTCGCCCCGTCGGCGGCATTGCAATAGGAGCCATCGATATAGGCTTGGCCGGAGATAGTCAGGCTGGCCGCGCGCGCGTGCCAGTAGGCAGTGTCATGCAGATTCATCATGTTGGGCGGTGCAAGTAGCGAACTTGGCGCCGCGTACGGCGCCGAAGCACAGAGAGGTTCAGGGCTGCGTATTGGCACGCGCCAGCATGGCGTCGAGCAGCACGTTGGCGCCGGCCTCCAGATCAGCAGGTTTGGCGTCTTCGATCTCGTTATGGCTGATGCCGTCTTTGCACGGCACGAAAATCATGGCGGTAGGTGTGACACTGGCCATGTACACGGCATCGTGCCCGGCGCCTGTAACGATGTCCATCGCCGGCAGATCGCGTTGCTGGGCCGCCTCGCGTATCCAGCCGACCAGTTCGGGATCGAAGGGCGTAGGAGGGAAGTACTGCACCTGCCGTACATCGATTTCCACCGCGTGCTCGCGGGCCACTTGAGCCGCGCGAGCAAGCCACTGCCTGTCCATGTTGGCCAGCGTCGCCTCGTCCTGATGACGCAGATCCACGGTCATGCGTACCTGCCCGGGGATGACGTTGCGCGAGCCAGGATGGGCATGGATCTCTCCGACCGTTCCTCGGCCATGCGGGGCGTTGGCCCGTGCGAGCTCGACCACCGCCTGCACGAGAAAGCTGGCGGCATACAGGGCATCTTTCCGTATAGCCATAGGCGTCGGACCGGCGTGCATTTCCATGCCGGTTATCGTGACGTCATACCAGCGCACCCCCAAAGACCCGGTGACCACGCCGACGGTCTTGCTCTCATGTTCGAGGATGGGTCCCTGTTCGATATGTGCTTCGAAGTACGCGCCCACCGGCCGCCCGCCAACAGGGTCGTCGCCGGCATATCCAATGGCACGCAGCTCTTGCGCAACGGACGTGCCGCCGGCATCGCGTGCAGACAGCGCCGTCTCCAGGGAAAACTTGCCCGCGAACACGCCCGAACCCATCATCACGGGAAGAAATCGCGAGCCCTCCTCATTGGTTCAGATGGCCACCTCTAGCGGTGCCCGCGTCTGCACGGCGTGGTCGTTGAGCGTCCGCATGACTTCCAGGCCGGCCAACACGCCATAGCAGCCGTCGAATTTTCCGCCCGTCGGTTGCGTGTCGATGTGGCTGCCGGTCATGATCGGGGCCAGCGTGTCGTCCAGACCGGGGCGGCGCGCAAAGATGTTTCCAACCTGGTCGACACGGATGCCGAGTCCGGCCTCGCGCATCCAACCGGTGACCAGATCACGCCCCTGGCCATCCAGTGCCGTGAGCGCCAGGCGGCAATTGCCGCCCTTGGGCGTGGCGCCGATCTGGGCCAGTTCCATGAGCGATTGCCAAAGGCGATTGCCGTTGACAGAGATAGAGGTGTTCATCGTGCGACTCCTGTCAAATAGGGGTTACTGCTGGCGTGCGAGTGCGGTCTGGCGTATTGCGCTCAAGGTTTGACCCGGCGCGATGCCATCGGGGTCATAGCGAATCTCCAACAGGGCCGGCAGATGTTCGCGATCCGCAAACGCCAACGCCCTGTCGAATGCCTGCGCGAAGTCTTCGCTACGCTCGACGGCTTCACCGTAACCGCCATAGCCTCGGATGACCTGCGTGAAATCGGGGTTCTGAAAGGTCAGCGCGACCGTGCGTGCTGGAAAATCCCGCTCCTGGTGGGCGCGGATCGTACCCCACATGCCATTGTTGAAGACCAACACCACAATGCCGAGGCGGTACTGCAACGCTACCCCGAGCTCCTGCATATTCATCTGAAAGCAGCCATCGCCGGCGTAACAGACCACAGTGCGGTCGGGGCGCTCCAACTTGGCCGAGATGGCGGCAGGCAGCCCATAGCCCATGGAGCCGACCGTGGGAGCCAGACTGGTGCCCGGGCCGCAGTAACGACGATAGCGGTGCGGATAGAGTGCGTAGTTTCCCGCGCCGACGGTAATGCAGGCATCGGTCGGAATGCGGGTTCCGACGCTCACTGCCGCCTCGTCCAGGCTCATGGGGCCGGGTGAGGGCAAGGGGAGGGTGCTGTCCAGATACTCCTGTCGGGCCTGGGTAACGAGATGGGCGCGCGAACGCGGATGACCTGGGTGCAACTGCGATGCGGCTTGCGCAAAGCTTGCCACGTCCGCGACGATAGCTTGCGTCGGGGCAAAGACACGCCCGAGTTCCGTGGCATCGGGATAGACATGGATCAGCTTCTGCTTGGGCAGAGGGCTTTCGATGGCCGTATAGCCCTCAGTGGTGGCCTCGCCCATTCGCGTACCGACCGCGAGTATGAGGTCGGCTTGAAGCAGCCGCTCGCGCAGGGCAGGCGTCATGCCCCAGCCGACGTGACCCGCCGCATTGGCATGGTTTTGATCGAAACATTCGAGGCGGCGCCAGGCCGTACCCACGGGAAGCTCGAAACGCTGCGCGAAGTCGGCGATCTGTGCCATCGCGGTACTCGTCCAGCCCGAACCACCCAACAACAGAAAGGGGCGTTCGGCCGCATCGAGCAAGGCTGTCATGCGGGCCAGGTCGCCCGCCCCGGGATGGCTATGGCTGCGCTGGTAGCGCGGCATGTCCGCCACGGCGGCACGACCCCAGAGCGTATCTTCGGGCAGCGCCAGCACGACCGGCCCGGGCCGGCCGCTGGTGGCGACGGCGTAAGCTCGGGCGATGAATTCAGGAATACGGTCAGTGCGGTCGATCTGAGCGACCCACTTGGCCATCTGACCGAACATGCGGCGATAGTCGATTTCCTGAAAAGCTTCACGCTCGTAGAAGTCGTTGCCGACCTGGCCCACGAACAAAATCATGGGGGTGGAGTCCTGAAACGCCGTATGCACCCCAATGCTGGCGTTAGTGGCTCCCGGGCCCGCGTCACGAAGCAGATGCCGGGTTCGCCCGTCAGCTTGCCGTAGGCCTCGGCCATGTAGGCCGCGCCGCTTTCCTGGCGGCAGACGATGGGCTCGATGGCGTCTCTGTGCTCGTTGAGCGCGTCTATGCAGGGGAGGTAGCTCTCGCCAGGGATCATGAAAATACGCCGCGCACCATGAATGCGCAACTGCTGCATCAGGATCTGACCCCCGTTGCGTTCGGCCAGTGTCTGATTCATGTCGGTACTCCTTGAGCCGCTTTAGCCCATTGTTCGAATTCGGCGTGACGCGCAAGCAGGCGTCGCGCCGTGTTGTAGACGGGGGATCAATGGTGCTGGGCACACCGGCCGCCAGGTCAGCGTCGCGCTGAGTCACGCATTCTTGCGCCTGGGCAATCTCCAGGGGTTGGGGCGTGAAAACCTCGTGGATATGCTGAACTTGCTCGGCAAAGGTGGCGCATTTTGACTTCAGCCCGAGGCGGCGCGCCCAGCGCAGATCCGCGTGCAGGCTGGCCGCATCGCGGAAGTTGAAAGGGCAGTCGATCGGCAGACACCCCGCCGCGGTGCAATCAACCAGAAAGCGCGCACGTACGGCATGCAGCTCCTGCCCGTCGGGACCACGCTCGGCGCCGAGGCTGGCGCTGAGGTCTTCGGCCGCCAGCAGGCAGGCCGATACGCGCGCGCTTGCCGTCATGATGGCGTAAGCGCGCACCAGACCTAGCGCGGATTCCAGGGTCGGGACGATCTCCGTGCGTCCTAAAGGTAGGCCCAGCGCCTGCTCGCGAGCGGAAATGGCGGCGTCGAGCTCGGCAATTTGCTCGGGGCTCTCGGCATGGGGCAGAAAGATGGCATCGGGAGCGCCAGCCATCACCCCATCCAGATCGGCCAGGCCATCGGCATCGAGCTTGTTGATGCGCACGGCGGCCACCACCTGTCGATCGCGGCACTCTTGCATCAGTGTGACGAGGCGCAGGCGGGCTTGCGGCCGGTCCTGGGGCCGCGTGAACTCTTCCAGATCGGCCACCAGGGCGTCGGCGCCGCACTCCAGGCCCGACATCTGCGCCCGGACGTCGAGTCCCGGCACAAACATCCAGCTGCGGCGAAGGGAAATGGGACGGCGCGTCATTGCATATGCCTAGGCAAGAATAGAACCAGTTCGGGAACGAACGTCAGCAACAACATGACGGCCGTCATGGCGAGCATCATCCACGACAGCGGCCGCAAGGTCTGCATCATGTTGATGCCTCCGATCTTGCAGGCGGCCATCAGGTCCACGCCTACTGGAGGCGTGTTGGCACCGATGGCCATGTTGATGGACAGCAGGATGCCGAAATGCACGGGGTCGATGTTGTAGTGCGCAAGCACCGGCATGACGACCGGAGCAACAATGATGATGACGGGAATGGCTTCCATGAAGGTGCCAAGCGCCAGCAGGACGACAGTGAGCACCAGCAGTACGGCGACCCGGCTGTCCGTCCAATCGACCAACAGTTGAGACAGGGCCTGCGGCACTTGCTCGGCAATCAGCACCCAGGCGAACAGGCCCGATGCGCCGATGATGAGCAGAATCGAGGCGCTGCCTTCTCCGGTGGATTTCAGGCTCTCCCACAATGACTTCACCGTCAGAGGGCGGTACCAGAAAAAACCGATAAGCAAGGCATAGATGATGGCGCTGGAGGCCGCTTCGGTGGCGGTGAAGATTCCGAACCGGATACCGCCAATGATGAGCACGGGCACCATCAGTGCCGGGATGGCATCGACCAGGGCCGCGCGCAGTTCATCCCAGCTAAACGGTTGCCCGCCGGCCCAATTGTGCTTGCGCGATTGCCAGATGGCCACGCCGATCAGCGATAGTCCCAGCAACAGGCCGGGGATGATGCCGGCGACAAAGAGCTTGCCGACGGAGGTGTCGGTAATCGTGCCGTAGATGATGAGCACGATGCTGGGCGGAATGATGGTGGACGTGGCGCCGGCACTGCCGACCAGCGCGCAACTGAAGCCCTTGTCGTAGCCGCTGCGGGCCATGGCCGGCAGCAGCAGGCTGCCGATGGCAACCACGTCGGCCACGCCCGATCCCGACAGCGCACCGAACATCAGGCAGGCCAGCACCGCCACCACGGCCAGGCCTCCTTTGATGTCCCCGACAATGGCAGCGCACAAGCGCACGATGCGCTGGGTCAGTCCCGCGCCGTTCATTAATTGCGCCGCCAGGATGAAAAGCGGAATGGCCAGCAGCGTGAAGCTGTCCAGACCTGCGACATACTGTTGGGCCGCGACCATCATGGGCGCGGCATCGTAGACGGTCAGATAGGCCAGGCAGGCGAGCACCAGACCGAAGGCGATCGGCATGTCGATCAGCACGGTCAACGTGAAAACGCCCATGAGAAAGAGGGCACCGGTAGACATCTTGTTATTCCTTTACGGGCGCGGGCTCGAACAATTGCGCCAGATGCACGACGATGGTTAGCGCGCAGGCAAACGGCAGGGCGAGATAGACGACACCCGCCGATACATCGAGCGCGGGCAGGGTCTGGTCCATGGTCAGGTCTGCCAGTTCCCACCCGGCATAGCCGAGCACGATCAGACCCACGATGACCAGGACCTGGTTCAGACGCTCGAAAAATCCGAGTACGCGCGGGCTGCGTACGACGAACGGCAGCAGGCCTGCCATCAGGTGAGAGCGTTCGAAGCTGCAGGTCACGCCTCCGATGAAGGCAGACCAGACCAGCACCAGACGCGGGAGTTCTTCGGCCCAATGCGGCGTGGTGTGCGTGACAAAGCGCGCAAACACTACATAACTGATCAGGATCGCCAGTAAGGCCACCGCCAATGCGGCGATGGCCTTGCTGATGCCCGACAGGATGACGGACAGTCGCTGGAGCATGTTTATTTCGCCTCGCGATACTTCTGGACCAGACCCATCAGCTCAGGACCGTAGGTGACGGAGTACGTCTTCCAGACAGGCTCGACCGCGGCGGCAAACGCAGCCTTGTCGACATCATTGACCTGCATGCCTTTTTCCTTGAGCTGGGCGATATAGTGCGCTTCGCCGTCGGTGATCATCTTGCGCTGCTGATCGCGCCAATGGTCGGCGGCCTCTTGGATCACCTTACGATCGTCGGCGGACATCCGGCTCCAGACCGGTTTGGAGATGATCAGGTTGGCGGGCCCCCAGACGTGGCCGGTCAGGGAGAGGTGCTTTTGCACTTCAAAGAAAGATGAGGTGTAAATGATGGACAGCGGATTTTCCTGCGCGTCGAAGACTTTCTGTTGCAATGCGGAGTAGAGCTCCCCGAAGGCCAGGGGAGCCGGGTTGGCACCCAGAGCACTGAACGTGTCCAGGCGCATCTTGTCCGGTGTGACGCGCGTCTTCAGGCCACTGAGATCCGCCGGCGTGGTGATCGGACCGCGGTTGTTGGTCATGTGCCGAAAGCCGTTTTCCCACCACGACAGAATGACCAGATTTTTCTTCTCTGCCAGCTTCGACAGCGCAGCGCCCAGTTCGCCGTCATAGGCGCGGTAGGCCTGCGCGGCGGTATTCCAGGTATACGGCAGCTCTACAACGCCGAACTTGGGTTCGATAGGCTGCAATGAGCCCGAGCCGATGATGGCCGCGCCCTGGCTGCCGATCTGCAGCCCTTCGAGCATGGTCTTTTCATTGCCCAGTTGGCCGCTTGGGAAAAGAATGAAGTTGACACGCCCGCCAGTTTTTTCCTTGACCTCGGCGGCAAAGCCTTCGGCCGCCTTGTTCCAGCTATGGCTGGGCGCGAGCACGTGGCCGAGTTTGACATCCAGCGCGTGGGCGGCCGGCGCGAGTGCCAGACTCAGGCCCGCGCCGATGATAAGGGAGCGGAAAATACGATTTAGCTGCATGGTTTCACCTTGGAATGTTGTTGTGGGCCCCGCGAGGGGCCGGGAAGGCCGGAACCGCCGGCGCAAGCGGGCCCCTGGCGCCGGTATGGGCACCTGTGGCAGTAAGAAAGAAGCGGAAGACGATTTAAGTCGTCATCGGATGGGCCCGCTACCGAAGTCTTCGCGCAAGCGGGCAAGGATGCCGACCAGATGCTCATGCATCGCGTGGCGCGCGCGTATCGGATCCCTGTCGGTGATGGCCTGAAGAATGCGCTCGTGCTCGTCGCGCGCAGCGCTCCAGACCCGGGTGGTCACAAAATGAGTTTCCAGACGACTGAACACCGGGCTGATCGTGCTCAGATGCCAGATATGTGAGATGGCCGCAGCCAGGGCGGCATTACCGCAGGCCGCGGCAATGGCTCCGTGGAAAGCCTGATCGTGCACGCTCGGGCTGTCGGTCAAGGACATCGCCTCGTGCGCATTGCGGATGGCGGCGATCTGCGCCGCCGAGGCCTTCTGGGCCGACAGCGCTGCGCACTCCGGCTCCAGCAGCAGACGGGTTTCCAACAAGTCAAACGGGCCGATGTCGGTACGCTCGCCGCCTTGTGAAAGCGCTTGGGACGGGTCATATTGCCCATCCTCTCGAGCAGCGCAGACAAAAACCCCTGTCCCTACGCGCACCTCCACGTAGCCTTCGATTTCCAGTGCAATCAGCGCCTCACGCACGGAAGCACGGCTGACTTGCAACTGCTCGGCCAGATCGCGCTCGGCGGGCAGGCGAGCACCACACGCAAAATCGCCCGCCCGTATACGGCTGGCGATTTGATCGGCGATCATTCGATAAAGGCGGGTTGATGCAACTGCTTGGAAAGTAGCCATGCTGTCGAGATATCCGGTGGCCGAGTGGTCAGGCCGCTGAATTATACCGGACTGCTAGGCATAAAAAAATGCACAACGACAGGCTTCAGGGAAAACCACTATGCGCGTGCGCACGGCGGCAGCCCCCGGGGGCCGTTTATGACGACTTGACCATGCGCAACAGTGCTTCGTGCAGGACTTCTGCATTACTGTGCAAGCCGTCATGCGCCGCATAGACCAGCGTCAGGCGGCGCCCTGCAGCAGCTGTCAGCAGCGCGCGCATACGCTCTTGCTGCGCCGATTGGGCCAGCTCTCGACCATAATCATGGCGAAACGTCTCCCATAATGGCGGGTCGTGCCCGTAAGCCTTACGCGTGGCCTGAGTCGGGGCAAGCAATTTGGCCCATTCGTCCAGTTTCAGTGATGCCTTGGAACATCCCCTGGGCCACAGTCCGTCGACCAGCGCGCGATAGCCGTCGTCCGTGCCGACAGGGTCGTAGGCGCGTTTCAGGACAATCTCATTCGGTTTATGCATGGCAGCCTCCCGCCAAAAAAGGGCGGATCGCATCGCGTCCGCCCCGTCGTAAACCCACCCGGGCGCCGGGCGGGTCACGTCATTTAGCCATCATCATGGCGAAATATCCAAACACTGTCAGCAGTACACCCGAGACGGCGTAGCCTACTGGGAAGCCCAGCCAGGGTACGCTGGAACCCACTTCTTTAGCGGCTTCACGCGCAGGTCCGGAGTGGCTGCGCGCTCCGGCGGTGGCGCCCATCAGCAAGGCCGGGTTGATCTTCATGATGTGAAAGCCGATCGCCCACACAATGATGGCCGGGATGGTCGACGCCAGAAAGCCCACCGCAAAGATCTTCAGGGCAATGGTGCCGGTGAGCTGGCTGAGCAGTTCCGCGCCGGCATTGATCCCGACGATCGAGACAAAGCCGATCAGCCCGAGGTCCTCGAGGATGTTGCGTGCCGCATTCGGCGTGTTGCTGAAGAAGCGCAGACGCGACGAGATCGAGGAGACGATGATGCCCGAAAGTAGCAGCCCGCCGGCGTTGCCCAGACCGACCGCGGCACCGAAAGCGGGCACCTCAATCAGGCCGATGAGAAAGCCCAGGATCATGCCGGCGGACAATGTCAGCAGGTCGGTCGCCGAACTGTGGCGGGCAATCACGCCAAAGATCTGGCCTGCCTTGTCCACTGCCACTTGCAGCCCGGTGACGAACAGCACGTCCCGTCTTTGCAATTTGGTTTCCAGACCCATCGGAATCGGCACGCCACCACGCTCGATACGCTGCAACTGAATCTGACCAGCCAAGGGATGGCTGCGGAAATCCTTGAGCGGGATACCCATGATCTCTTTGTTCATCACGAGGATTTCGGCCTGATCCAGCGGGATGTTCAGCGCCTTGGCATCGGGAACCTCCGGTCCGATGATGCCCATGTTCTCGGTCATGGACAGCAGGTTGCCCCCCAGCGCGACAACGTCGTCCTTTTGCAGCACGATCGCCCCGTCGGCACCAAGCAGCTGGCCGCCACGCTCCACATTGATGACCTGATACTCCGGGAATTTAATCCGGAACTCCTTGATGCTCTTTCCAACGGGGAGATCGTTAACGACCCGGTAGGCCCGAACATCGAAAGGGTGAAAGGCCGTGATGCCGGCATCGTCCACATTGGGCACCCCGTGTTCGGCTTCGAACTCCAAGGCCGCCTTCTTGGCATCCACGCCCCAGATGCGCGGCAGATACTTGCACAGCAAGATGATGCCCACCGTGCCCCAGATATACGTAATCCCGTATGACAGCGCGATCATGGCGTCGACCTGCTCTTTGGTCATGCCATCCTTGATCGCCAGCGATCCGGAAGAAATCGCCTGTTCGGCCGAGCCGATGGCTGCCGACATCGTTTGCGATCCGGCCAGTATTCCACCCGCTGCGCCTTGCGGCAGATCCAAGAAGTTGACGCCGAACACCACGATGACCAGGCCCAGCACGGGCGCGATGATGGCCAGGATGGCGTAGTTGATCGAATCCTTGTTCAGCGCGTTGACAAAAGATGGGCCGACGCGCAGGCCAACGCCGTACATGAACAGGTAATAAAGCAGGGACTTGGCGAAGTCATCGAGGTGGAACTTCACGCCGAAGCTCGAACCCAGCGTGGCCAGTAAACACCCCACCACGATGGCCGCGGCCACGGATCCCAGCCCGTAGCCCTTGAAGCTGAACTTGCCCACCCACACGGATAAACCGATGGTAAGGAAGAGCAAGATATACGGATTGTCCGCAAGGAATTGCATTGCTGAGTGCATGTTGCGCTCCAGATAGCACCAGACTGCAACAGCGCGCACCTTGAAAGTCAGGGTGCGCGCTGTGGGTTACGCGATTAGAGCCATGAACCTCAGCACTTGGCCGGGGTGGTCTTCTCGTCCGGGTGACCGTGCAGCGCTGGCGGGGTGGCGGTGCCGCCGTGTTGCTCGAGCCACTTGCACGCATTGATGATGTCGTCAGCCAACTTCATCGATACGTTGTGATTGATGTGCGGACGCACCACCACGCGCAGACTGTTGACCGATTCAGCGTTGGCCGGCATCTGGTAGGCAGACAGGACCCAACCCTTTTCGCGGACTTTGTTCGACACGTCGAACTCGCTGAACTTCGTCACTTTTTTGTCCAGCGTCACGGCCACGACCGGGATACGCTGGGTGTCGTTCATGATGGTGAAGTAGCCGTGACCTGCCCCCAGATTTAGTACGGCACCGACATAGAGCCCAGGGGTAAAAGACCTTCTTTCTGATGAGCCTGCACGAATTGCGCCGGCGTTAAATATCCGAGCGCGCTGTGAGGCCGATCGGTGTTGTACTCGACTCGCCAGTTTTCGATCAAGCTTTTAGCCTGTCGCAGGGACAAGAACCAGTGCTCGTTAAGGCATTCGTCGCGGAACTTGCCGTTGAAACTTTCGATATAAGCGTTCTCCACCGGCTTACCCGGCCGAATAAACGACAGCTTTACGCCTGCTTGGTAGGCCCAGGCGTCCAAGGCTCTTCCGGCGAACTCTGGCCCGTTGTCCACGGTAATAGATCGCGGCAGGCCACGCATCTCCGCCAGCCGTTGCAGCACCATGGCAACACGCAGTCCCGGCAACGACGTATCGACCTCGATGGCCAGGCATTCGCGAGTGTAGTCATCGACGATAGTCAAACAGCGGAATCGGCGGCCATAGGCTAGGCCGTCGGCCACAAAGTCCATTGACCAACTCTGATTCGGCGCGATTGCCGCTGGGCGAACCACGCGCTCGGTCGCCGCGATTCGCTTACGCTTTCGTTTTCGCACGCTTAACCCTGCCAGACTGTACAGCCGCCAGATTCGCTTGTGATTTGCTTGCCAGCCTTCGCGACGTAAGAGCACATGGATCCTCCGATAGCCGTAGCGTCGTTTCGCCACTGCCATCTCTTTCATGCGCTCGGTCAGCGCAGCATCGCCTGAGCGTGTGCTCTCGTAGGCAAACAGCGACCGCGAAATTCCTACCAGCCCACAGGCCCGGGTAACACCCATGCTGCGCTCGGTCATTAATGTCCTGACCGCCTCGCGTTTGGCCTGCGGGCTGACTACTTTCGGCTTAGCAGATCCTGAAGCGCCGCCTTGTCCAGCATCGACTCGGCCAACAGCTTCTTGAGCTTGTTGTTCTCCTGCTCCAGCTCCTTGAGCCTCTGAGCGTCCGACACCGTCATGCCACCGAACTTCGCCTTCCAGTTGTAGTACGTTGCCTCGGAGATTCCGTGCTTGCGGCACAACTCTGCGGGCTTGGCACCTGCATCGGCTTCCTTGAGCACGCCGATGATTTGCTCTTCCGTAAATCGTTTCTTCATTGCCATTCCTTTGGGAACGGACTCTACATCGATTTCGTACTAATCACGGGGAGCAGGTCATCCCGGATCATGTCCGCGCAAGCGGACGTCCAGCACCAGGGGCAAGCCCTGGCGCTGTTTAATTCGTACAGGAGATAGGAAACGCCCAGGAGGTGGGCGGCAAGCAGACCAGCATTTCGACTTTCATAGGGTGATACTCACATAAATGCAGATTTATGTTGACCGTGGCCGTCATGGCGACCAGCGGGTCCCGACGTCTATTGCCTGCTTGCGGTGCAGCTGTTTTTTACAGTGCAAGGCGCATTGATGTACTGATTTATTAATGATGCCTGAGGAAGAAACTTATCACAACTGGGCTGCAATCTCATTAGCGTCTGAAATTGCTTACGTGCCAGCACGTAAATCCTGCTGAGGAGGATCATTAACCTCGACGCGGCTGCGAATGGCAAGATAGCTCACCGCCTGCGTCACCTGCGGAGGCTGCGGCCCAGTGTGAAACGCCTGTACCGCTTCAAGGACTATTTTATCGGCGAGCGTCATGCGATCCATCATGCGCAGATACTGAAACCAGTTATCTACAACAAAAACCTCGGTCCACAAAGCAAGGTGATTCAAATCGCGAAACACTTGCCATTGATCGGCGCCATTTCGCATGCGCATGCGGCGCAAGGCTCTAAGGCTGCTTAGAAATCCTGACTGGCCGCTCGCTTCTATCTGATAATGCACCTGGATAATGATGGCGCCACGTTGCGGATTGAAATCCTGTTGAGAGGGCGGTTGCGACGCTGACGGCCATGCGGCCAGGTCCTGCGTATCGTTCAGACTGGGCAGGCGCGACCGGAAAAACAACAAGGCGGTAAGGGTCAAGGTGATACCGGCGGCTGCCAGGCTGCCCTTGACGCCCAGTGTTTCGGCGAAGTGCCCCCAGGTGAAGGCGCCCAGTGCCAGTCCACCAAACATCGACATCTGATACAGCGCCAATGCCCGGGCCTTGACCCAGTCTGGTACCAGCACCTGGATAGAGGTGTTGTAGGTGGCCAGCACGGCGATCCAGCAACTGCCCGCCACCAGCAAAGCGGGGAAAACCAGCACCAGGCTGTCTACGGTTCCCAATAACAACAGACTTGCCGCCATCAACAGCGCGCCGGCGCTGATCAATCGCCCCGTACCCAGACGACGTTGCGCCGCACTTATCCATACACTGCCGCCGATGGCGCCCAGACCCAGCGCGCCGAGCATGTATCCATACAGTGACGCGCTACCCGAGGTATGGTCGTGGGCGAGCAGCGGTAACAAGGCCCAGAGTGCGCTGGCTGAGATCCCGAAACTGAATGAACGCAGCATGACCTGCCGCGTGACGCTGGAAAACTCCGTAAAGCGCCACGCCGCAACAACGCCCTCGAGGATGCGCTCCGGGGGCAGAGATCGCTTTGGCAGCTCCCGGCGCCAGATCCAGATGGCCCAGATAAGCGAGGCATAGCAGACGCAGTTAAATAGAAAAACCCAGGGTGCGCCGAACAGGCCCAGCAACAGACCACCCAGGGCCGGGCCCAGTGCGCGGGCGACATTGAAGTTGACCGAATTGAGCAATATTGCCCGGCTCACCTCGGGCTTGGGCACCTGCTCGCCGACGGCGGCCTGCCACGCCGGGGTGACGATGGCGCTGCCCACCGACATAAAGAACACCGCGACGATGAGGCTAAGCGGATGCAGCATGCCCAGAAAGGCCAGGGTAGTGATGACCAGACCTATGATCAGCTCCATGGTCATCCCCACCAGCATTACCTTACGGCGGTCGTAGTTGTCCGCGATGACGCCGGTCAGAATCGATAGCACAACCAGGGGGAGGGCGGCAGCCACCTGAATCATCGCTACCAGTACTGGGCTGCTCTGCTCGGTGGTGACGATCCAGGCTGCCGCGACCGATTGTGCCCATATGCCAAGGTTGGCAAACAGATTGGCGATCCAGATCGTGCGAAACGCGGATCGGCGCAGAGGGGCGAGCACGCTTGCCGATACGCTTTCGGTATCGGGCGTGGTGCCCGGCGGCAGGTCGTTCTGTCCGGACGGCGCTTGCAACATCGAGGAAAGTCTCCAGCCAGGGCAGCTGTGCCACCGAAAGCATGAGAGTCCCCCGATGCACATCAGGCTGTCAAGTCGGCCCCCCTGCGGCGGCCACGTTACGCGGGCGGGGAGGCCAGATCAGAGACCCGGGCGAACGCAGGATGGCGTGGCGCACGGCTGCGCTGATCTCGCGGCGATCGCTGCGTTTGAGGGCACGGGAGCGCAAGGCGAGATTAAACGATAGCGCGAAGCTCACCGCCACATTCAGTACGCCCATGGCCGCAATGCCTGCCACCGCTTGCCAGAATGCTGGGGTCTGCGCCACATCCCAGCCCAGCACGCCAATGGCCGCGCCCATGGAGCCGGTACTGAGCGTGACGTGCCTGACCTCGACCTGCGGGCCGAAGAAACCGACCAATTCCGGACCCAGGCCGAGCAGCAAGCCCAGCGAGACGTTACCGGCAATGCCCGAGATATTGCGTTGCCAGAACGCGGCCCACCGTTGAGCCCCGCGCTCTCCCAAGGCATACCGCAGCCGGCGGTTGTAGACCATGGCGTCGTGGACGCGATGCAGGGCAAACCAATTGTCGGCCCAGCCGGCGACCAGGCTCGATAGCCACAGCAAGACGCCGGTGGCGATCGCAAACAGGGGCGTCAAACCCCAGATCGAGAACGAGTCGATGGTTTGCTGTGCTTTTTCCGGGGAGAGCAGTGGGTGGTTGAAGATCTTGACGGCCACCCATTGGACAGCCAACGCCACGGGAAACACTGCAGCAAGGTTGCCAAAAATGGCCGCGGCATTTGAGCGGATCATCGCCAGGGTATCGTCGACAAACGCCTGGCGGCCCTGCGCCGTGCCGGTGTCATCCAGACGGTGAGCCAGGGCCGGCCCGGTCATCGCTGGCTGCTTGGTCGCCAACGTGAAGTGCGCAAAATGGATGACCAAGAAGCTGCTGGCGTAGTTCAATGACGCCAGCATTCCTTCCATAAAGCGGCCGGCATGCAGTCCGTAGATGGCCAGCTTGATATAGACGGTGGCCGCCGTGATCAGTCCTCCGCCCAATGCCGCCTTGATCATCTCACGGTACTCGCGGCCGTCGCGCGCAATGTAGTGTTCGCCGGTTTGCGCCGTGCGCTCCATGACACGTCGGGCAAGGTGGGCGAACGAAGAGGCGGCCAGGTGCCGGACGCTGCGTAGCGCCTGGGTGGACTGGATCAACTCGGCCATCAGGTGCAAGTGCTTGTGCTTCTGCGTAGGATCCACCCACACCCCGAGCAACAACTCGATGCGCCGCAAGCGGGATTTCATGCGCTCGATCTGAAACACCACCTCCACTGACACACCGTTGACCTCAAGCTCGGCATAGACGTTGCGGGCCTGCAGGCGACACTCATCCAGAAGAGCCCTGAAGTAAGCCAGCGACTGCGCAAAGACGTCAGGCATGCGCCAGATGGTCGGGTTGCTAAGCTGCGCACACGCCTCGGTCAACTTGAAAAAGGGCGTCTCCGTCACGGCTCCTGGCAGGCGTGAACGGATCGAGTGGCTCAGACCGGTGGCGCGAACCTGGCTGACGAGCTATTGACCAGGGCTTGCTCGAAGCCGGGCAGGCGATCCGCGTCCATGCCCAGCGCCGGATCGCGGCGGCTGTCCGGGACCTGCAACAGGTCGCGCAGGCGCTCCAGCGTGTCTTCGTCGATGGCGCGCAGCCAGTCGGCATCATCTTCGCTCGTAAATACCAGCGAGAAAATTGCAAACATGTCGCTGCGATTGGGCGGCAGCGGGAGATAGCGCGCCTGCACGCGCTCGACCATCTCGCCCCAGAAGCCGGGCTGGGATGCCACGCCAGTATCACAGAACAGCGAAAGTGGATCGTTGTCGGCAACCACTGAACGCAGCGTCTGCGCAAACCGCTCCCGCGTCTCCGGTTGGCGGTCTAGCACATGGAGGAGATATCGCAGTCGCGCCAGTTGCGGGTGGCTCCCGCTGGCGCCGGCCGGCGCGGCTCGGGCGCGCCGGATCCAGAGCGCAAGCTCGATGACCCAAAGATTGCGCTCGACCAGGTCGGCGTCGGGCCTTGCGGCGGCCAGCAGGCTATCCAGTTGATGGCCGGCAGTACGGGACGCCTTCCAGCGTTGCCAGAGTCGCAACATCGTATTCACCTTCAGGTGGAAAAACGGCCTGGCGTCAGCCGGTGGGGTACTCGTGTCAGTCGCGGGCGGCCAGCCAGGCCTGCATATCGGCTTCCAGGCTGGCGAGCGTCTGAATCAACACGGTGGCATCTGCTTGCATATCGCCCTTGCTTTGACGGGCGGCCGCCTCCAAGGCGTGAGCTTGAGCGACCGCCTGATCGGCCGCCACTACGCGGGCGCCGCCCGCAATACGATGGGCCAGATCTGCCACGGCGGGATTGTCTCCGATCCGGGCCGCTTGCGCCAGCGCCGCGCTATCCTCGCGATTGGTCTTGATCAGTTCTTCGATAATGTGTCGCGCCATGGCCGCGTCGGCACCGGTCAGATCAAGCAGCTCCTGAGGGCGGAAGGTAGTGGGAGAGAAAGGCATGGGGCGTTGCTCGGCTTTCCGAACGGCAAGGGGGTGCAGACGTTGCTGCAACGTATCAATGTCCAAGGGTTTGAACAGGCAGCCGTCCATGCCGGCAGCCTCGCAGCGGGCAAATTCTTCGGTTTGCGCCGACGCCGTGATGGCATAGATGATCGTAGCCGCGCGGCCATGTGCCTGCTCGAGGCGACGGATCTCCCGAGCCACCTCATAGCCGCTCATCCCCGGCATATTGCAGTCGGTGAGCGCCACATCCGGCTCATGCTCGCGCCAAAGCGCCAGACCCTGCTTGCCATCTGCGGCGTCCAGGACATCATGACCGATGTATGCCAATTGTTGCGCCAGCAGCATGCGATTGGGCCCATGGTCGTCAATGACGAGCACTCGCAGCCGGGCCACCTTGGCATCGGTGCAGATCTGCGCGGGCAGGGACGCTGCTGGCAGCACATCCGCGGCCAACAGCGGAGCGCAAAGCTGCACATCGATGCGCGTGCCTTTGCCGGGGATACTGCTCAGATCAAAGCTGCCGCCCATGGCCTGCACGATGCGACGGCTGATAGCCAGTCCTAGCCCAGTGCCTGCGAGCCTGCCTTTGTCGGCGCGGGCTTCCTGGTGGACCTGGGTAAACGGCTCAAACAGACGCCTGCGGTCGGCGGCGCTGATGCCAGGGCCGCTGTCGTCGACGGCGATTTCTATCCGGGCAAGTCCTTGCTCAACTGGCCTGACCTGCATCGATACCGTCACGCCACCTTTCTCGGTGAACTTCAAGGCATTGCTCACGAGATTGGACACGACCTGCTTGAGGCGAGAGGCATCGATAGAGACCGCAGGGACCTGGTCTGCGCCGATGTCCAGCCGAAGGCTCAGCCCGTTTTGCCGCGCCATCCCCTGGAAGACATTGACCACGCTCTCGAGCAAGCGGCGCAGATCGGTAGGTACCGGCGTGAGCTCGAGTTTGTCTGCCTCAATCTTGGAAATGTCCAGAATATCGCCAATCAGATCGAGCAGCGAGCGGGCCGAATCATAAGCCACCATCAGTGCCTGGCGGTCAACCGCCTGCTCGGGCGGGCGACGTAGTACCAACTCCAACATCCCTATGATGGCGTTCATGGGAGTGCGGATTTCATGGCTCATGGTAGCCAGAAATGTGGTCTTGGCACGGTTGGCCGCGTCGGCCTCTTCTTTGGCTTCTTGCAGATCATGCAGCAGCCTCATACGTTCCGTCAGATCGGTCCAGCCGCCGATCAGCCCATTGACGCGGCCGACCGAGTCGGCGTAAGGCAGCAGCCAGTGATAGAGATAATGCTTTTCGCCACGCAGCGTCAGCTCCAGATCCTGAAAAACTGGGCCGCCTGCCTCCTGTTCCATTGCCTGCAGGTATTGCTCATGCACGCGTGCAGCCTGGGCAGGATTGTCGGTGCGCATGGGCGACTCTAGCAAGGTCCGGCCGACCACGTCCTCGGCCTGCAACTGGAAGGTATCCAGATAACTACGATTGCAAATCACCATACGGCCGTGTCGATCACGCACAAAGACCGGGTTGGGGATGCCATCGATCAAGACGCGCATGAAGGCCAACTGGTCGCTCAATGCTCTTTCTGCCTGGCGGCGTTGGCGCATCTGCCTGCGCAGATAGACCACCCAGGCGAGAAATATCGCGGCAGTGACCACGGCGGCTGCCACGAGCAGATAGATCTCCTGACGATAGGCGTACCAGGTATTGATGGTGGATGCGGATTCGCCGCGCCAGCGGTTCATGAGGTAGATAGACTCATCGGCCGGAAGCGCCGCCAAGGCTTTGTCGACGATGCTTTGCAGCTCATCCTGATCGCGGGCAAACGCGAAGGCCAGCCGCGCAGGAGCGGTGTTCAGCGCGGCGGTGACGCGAAGCTCGTCGCGAAAGTAGTTACGGAGGTAAAAGTTGGCGGCAATTTGGGTTTGCACCGCAACATCCGCCTGCCCACCGAGCACCTTTAGCAGCGCATCATTGGGGCTGCTGGCCGGCACAAGCTCCGCATGCGGGTAGTGTTGAATCAACGCGTCAGACGCGGCGCTGCCGGGCACACTGGCAATACGCAGGCCCGCGAAATCCGCGCCGGCAGACGAGGCCGGGCTGTCCTGCCGGCCAACCAATACAAATGCCGTGCTGAGATAGGGAGCGCTGAAATCCAGCACATCTTCGCGGTTTTGGCTCCAGAACAGCCCCGCACTCATGTCTGCCTCATGGTTCTGCAAGGCTTGCTGCATCCCCGCCGACGAGTCGGCCCCTTCGATCTGGAAATGCAATCCTGCCAGTTGGCCAATCCGTTGCAACAGATCCATCGAGAGTCCGGACAACTGCGCGTCGCCCTGAATATGCATCGAAAAGGGCGGAAAAAGATTCAGTGCCTGCACGCGGACCACCGGATGCCGCCGGATCCAGCGCTGTTCCTTTTCCGTCAATGCAAGCGGCGGGGGCGGCATGAAGGCGCCGGTGGGCAAGCCCCATCGATAGATAGCGTTCTGCCGCCAGACAGCCGGGATGCCGGCAATGGTTTGGTCAAGAATGTGACGCAGCCGGGTATTGGCGCGTTGCACGGTGTAGACATTGGCACGTTGGCCGAGGTCATCCCGGCGTAGCACCTGCATGTCGCTAAAGACGCCTGCCGCCAAGTAATAGGCCACGGCCAGTGGGTCGCCGAGATAGACATCGGCCTGCCCGTACGCCACGGCACTCATGCCCAGCAACGGCGTCGGGTAGCTGCTCCATCGTGCGGCTGACGCATCCTGGGGTATGGCGGCGGGCTGGGAGCGCGGATTGACCGCCACGCGCAATGTTCCCAGATCGGCCGGGATATCGCCTCGATCGCGCCGCGCCACAGCCACTGTAGGATTGCTCAGGTAGGGGCGGGTAGTGGCGAAGTCCTGGCCGTGCAGCGGGCCGCCAGCCACATCATCGACCGCGTCGATATCGCCTTCCTTCAAGGCGTGCAGCGCACTGTCTCGATCCGGAAACAGGCGAATCACCGGGATCAAGCCCAGGTTGTGACTGATGAGCTTGAGGTAGTCGGCGTTGAGCCCCTCGAAACGCGGGCGTTGCGTAAACTGAAATGGCGCATAGTCAGGGGCGTAGATGCCGAGTCTGAACTCGCGTTTGTCTGCCAGCCAATGCCAGTCCTCGCCGTCCAGATCCAGGTTCAGTTTTGGTACATCCGCATTGGAGCCGTCGAGCAGCGTCTGAGCGCCGACAGGCCCGCCAGCGAACAAGAGAGCGGCCGCCAGACTCAGCAGCCACCGCGCGCATCGCCAGACCACCCTTGGCGGCATAAACCTCACCCCAGATTATTTCGTTTGGCCATGTCTATCAGCTCCACCAGTGTGGTTGCATTAAGCTTCTGCAGCAGGCGGGTTTTGTAAGTACTGATGGTTTTATTGCTCAGAAACATGCTGTCGGCAATATCTTTATTGGTCAGGCCTTGAGCCAATAACTGCAGCAAGGCCAGCTCGCGATTCGACAGCGAGGAGATCATCATCGCGTCGTCCTGGTTTTCGACTCCGCGAATATCCGTAAGCGTGGTTTTCGGGAAATAGGTGTAGCCCGCCACGACCGCCTTGGCGGCGTCGACCACTTCTTGCAGGTTACCGTGCTTGGAGACAAAGCCCGCGGCGCCCGCGTTAAGACAGCGCCTGGCAAAGAGGGCGGGCTGTTGGCCAGTGAGGATGAGCACGTGCATGGGCAGCCCCAGCGCCTGCAGGCGGGTCAGGACCTCCAGGCCATCGAGCTTCGGGATGGCGATGTCCAGAATCACCAGGTTGGGGAGCAGCTCCCGCGCCATGGTGATGCCGTCCAAGCCGTTGTCCGTTTCGCCCACGACCTCGAAACCCTCTTTCTCCATCAAGCCCTTTACGGCATACCGGATGACGGGATGATCATCAATAATTAGTAGCTTTTGCATGGCCGTCTGCTGCCTCACAAATCTTCAGTTTTAATGATCGTTATTATGTTTGAAAAGATGTAGTCAGCCAGAGGTGGTTTTTTTCCGAAGCCGGGATCACATTGAAAGGTAAGCATCTAAAGCTCCCAATTCGGTGACAAGTTAGAGCATAGCCCGCAGTTTGGCTACTGAATATTGCGAGAATGTGCGTTACGGTGAACCTAATAAAAATCAGGCTAGTTTAAGTATCTGCCCCAAGGGCCGGGCCGGGATCTCAGACCAATCTTGTGCTTTTTGTCTTATCTGCTGCGGCCACTGGCGCTACGGCGGGGCGCCGGGATCGTGCAATACATCGAACGCCCCGTCCGGGAAGATCGAATAAGACGCCGTAACGGCGTGCAGGGATAAACCGAGCTGACTCGGCAAGCCCGTACCTAGGCGGTAGCGCGTCATACGATCAGGTATTGGCTACCATGGGATTGAACAACCATGACTCATACTCGTCCCCCGACATGGGGCGCGCATACCAGAAGCCTTGGCCCAGCGCGCACCGCATGTCGAGCAAGGCGTTGCGGCGATCAGCGGTTTCGATGCCCTCGGCAACCACGTTGATGCCCAGGCGCTCGGCGAGAGAGAGCGTGGCGGCGATGACGCTTTCGCTACGGGCATCGCCCGGCAGGCGGCTGACAAAGGAAGCATCGATCTTGAGCTGATTGAATGGCAGATTGCACAACCTCTCCATCGAGGAAAAACCGGTGCCAAAGTCATCGATCGAGACCGTGCACCCCAGCAGACGCAGCCGCACCAGGGTTTCGAGCGTGGAAGCTTGCACCGAGAGCGGGCCGGTTTCGGTGACCTCGATTGTGAGGGCGGTGGCCGGCAGGGCATGGAGCTGCAGTGCCCCCATCAAATGGGTCATCAGTTGGGCATTGCCCAACTGACACGTCTCGACGTTCAGCGCCAGGCTTGCCCCCCTGCCCATGGGGACAGAACGTGCGGTTTGCGCCATCGCCTGATCAGCCAAGGCCCACGTCATGCGATCGAGTTCGTTGCAATCCTTGACGGCTTCGATGAAGCAGCCCGGCGAGAGCAGGCCGCGCTCAGGGTGAATCCAGCGCGCGAGGACCTCCGCGCCAGCGGGCTGAAGTGTGCGCACGTCGAACTTGGGCTGGTAATAGGGGATGAACTCGCCACGATCCAGACCGACGCGAATCTCGTCGGCGCTGGGCGGATCTTCGGCCGGGTCTGCGCGTTGCCCGGCGCCGTGGAGGAGTCGCTCTCATAGCGCCGCAGCAGGGACTCCAGGCGACCGAGGTTGAGGGGTTTGCCCAGATCGCCCAGCACCTGGATACCGGATAGACTGGCCATGTGCAAAATGGCAGCTGTCAGGTCACTGGGGACGTCGCTGCTGAGAATGACCGATTTGACGAGATTGCGCTGACTGGACTCACGCAAGAACTGAGTGCCGTCCATGCCGGGGGTGCGGACATCGCAGATCACGATGTCGGCCACGCCATGCAATGCAAGTTGTTCGAGCGCCTGGCTGCCTTCCTGGGCCTGGAGAACACGGGTATATCCCAGCATCTCCAGGGCTCGGACAATGACCAGCCGCTGCACGGGGTGGTCTTCGATCACGAGGACGGCCGGCTGTTTCATACGGAATTTTGACTATCAATGGTGGGAAGAGCATAGGCGGCCCTGAGGCTGCTCGGCGAGACAAAGGTCTTCGCTGGCTGCCACGATTGGGCGCGCAAGACAGAATTCCTTCGATTTATATCCGCTTTTATATCCGGTTGAGCACAAATTTCCAAGATGATGTCCCGTATTTTTTTAGCAACGCGGCGATGCCTCGTTGGAGGGACCCGACAATGCCGGAACGATACGGCCCCAAAGAACAGTCGAATCGAGAAAATATCCAGGGGGCAAGCGTGCTAATTACCGCTATGGATGCCATCTATCGTGCAAACTATCAGATAAATCTTGGGGCTCTATCGGCAATGCCGTTATCCAAGACTGATCCCATACGAATGGGCGGGCGTGGTCTGGCAACGGCGTATTACGCCGTTAACGTCCGCAACAGACAGAACTTTAGGGCCGCAACGCCTAGCCAAACGGCAACGCTGCGCGTATCGCAGACCCGCCTGAGTCTAAGGACGCGAAGTCGTCCGGCTTTTGCTATTATTCAGGTTATTGTTAGATTCATGGGGAGGCTGTGGATTCGCCCGCCTTCCCTCTTTATGACCGAAGAGCCCCCGTCTACCAGCGGCCGCTGCCGCCACCGCCTTACCCCTTGCGGGGTACCTGAATTCTCACACCAGCCGCCCGCGCGGTTGTTGTTGTTTTGCCCTACGCCCATGCCTCGTCCAGAGACAGTGGGCTTTTTTATTTTGAGGAACGTGGATGCTTTTTGACTGGATGTCCGACCCGACTGCCTGGGTGGGCCTGGCCACCCTGATCGTGCTGGAAATCGTACTTGGCATCGACAATCTGGTGTTCACCGCCATTTTGGCTGACAAGTTGCCAGCCCATCAGCGCAACAAGGCCCGCATGTTGGGGTTGTCGCTTGCGCTGATCATGCGTCTGGCCTTGCTGGCCAGTATTGCCTGGGTGGTGACGCTGACGCAGCCGTTGTTCAGCATCCTGGGGGCGGAGATTTCCGGCCGCGACCTGATCCTGATTCTTGGCGGGCTGTTTCTGCTGTTCAAGGGCACCATGGAGCTGCATGAACGGGTCGAGGGGCGTGCCCATGCCACCAGTGGCCGCCAGCAATACGCCGTGTTCTGGCAGGTGATTGCCCAGATCGTGGTGCTCGATGCGGTCTTCTCGCTGGACTCCGTCATTACCGCGGTGGGGATGGTGCAGGATCTGAGCATCATGATGACGGCGGTCATCTTCGCCATGGCCGTGATGATGTTGGCCAGCCGCCCTCTGATGGCTTTCGTGGGACGCCATCCCACGGTGGTGATTCTCTGTTTGGGCCTGCTGCTGATGATCGGCTTCAGCCTCGTGGCTGAAGGCTTGGGCTTCGACATTCCCAAGGGCTATTTGTACGCGGCCATCGGTTTTGCCATTCTTATCGAGCTCTTTAATCAATTGGCGCAGCGCAATCGGCAACGCGACGAGCACGGGCTGGGGCGGCGCGAGCGTACCGCGCGCATGGTACTGAAACTGTTGCGCGCGCAAGGCGAAGACGCCAGTGGGGTGCCCGCCGAACCGCAGGCGGCCGAGCATGCGGCCGCCTTCGCGCCCGAAGAAAGCAGCCTGATCGAGGGGGTGCTGTCCATGGGGCAGCGAGATCTGCGCAGCATCATGGTGCCGCGCGGCGAGATGATCTGGCTGGATGTGCGCGACGACACCGCGACCGTGCTCCACAAGTTCGCCTCTGGCCATTCGCGCCTTCCTCTGTGCGACGGCGATCCGGCCAATGTCGTTGGGGTGCTGCACTTCAAGGATGTGCTCGCCCCCTTGCGCGTGCCCGGGGCCTTGGACCTGATCGAGCTTGCGCAGGAGCCGCACTACGTGCCGGAGACGGTGCCGGTGATCAAGTTGCTGGAGGTCATGCGCCAGTCGCGCGACCATTTGTTGATCGTGGTGGACGAGCACGGGGTCTGCGAAGGACTGGTGACGCCGATGGATCTGCTCACGGCGGTGGCAGGTGACCTGCCGGATCACGCCGAAGATCAGGTCACAGGAGCGGCGCGTCTGGCCGATGGTTCCTGGCTGCTCGATGGCCGGCTGGCGACTCCCGAGGCTGCGCGGATCATCGGTGCGCCGCTGCTCGGGCAGAACTACGCCGAGGACGCCACCTTGGCGGGTTGCGTGCTGCGAGCGGCCGACAGCCTGCCCGAAGTGGGCGTACGCGTACGCTGGCGCGATTGGGAGTTTGAAGTCAGAAGGCTGGAAGGGCGCCGCATCGCCCAAGTGCTGGCCCGCCAGGCGGTCTGATCAAGGCGGCGGCCACTGGCCCTCAGCCTGGGGGGCACGGGGTCAGCTCAAGGTGCAGTTGACCCAACTGTCCATAGGTCAGGCTGATCTTGCCTTGAGCCGGTATATCCAGATAACCGGCATAGGAGCCGGTGATGATGTGCTGGCCTGCGACCAGGCCCAGCCCGTTCTCCGACAGGAAGTTGACCAGCCAGTAAAGTCCGGCGCGAGGCGCGCCGTCCGGGTGCCGGCCGGCGAGCTCGCAAGCCGGTTGACCCTCGATTTGCAGTGTCAGGCTTAGCGATTGCGGCGCGGGCTGATCGATGGCTGGGCCAAGTACCAGGCCATTGTTGTAGAGATGATCGGCCAACAGTTCGGCGTGGGGCAGAGCCTCGGGCCGCAGATAGCGACTGCCGAGGATTTCCAAGGCCAGGCGGGCGTTGCCCACCGCGTCGTCGATCTCGTGTTCTGAGTACGGGCGCGCCCGCGGCGGCAGGTCCGCGGTCAGCTCAAATGCGATTTCAGGCTCGATGCGAACCGTGTCCTGACCCAAGGAAATCGCGCCCGCCTGACGCAGACCGCTGACATAGATCGGGGCCAATTTGAGCTTACCGTCTTGCGGCAAGCCACATTTCCATCCAGCAATGGGGTCGCCCTCGACCAAGCGCAATGCGGCCTGAGCTTGCTGAACCGACAGAGCCTGACCTTGCGTGGCAGGCCGGCAGGTTTCAGGAAGGCGCTCGCCCGGTTTGTGTCGGGCCTGGCGTAACAAGCGTGCCGCAGCAGGGGCACCGGGGTAGAACTGAATGGTTTCGGTCATGGCGTGCAAAAGCACCAGTCTACGACGTACGATTCAGGCAGGGCAATCGTACGGCAAGGCCTCCGTACCGTGCCGCGCTTGATGTGAATTCTTATATTTTTTACTTTAATTATGGTAAATAAGCCGCTGATTTTATTGATATTAAGGTTGCTGCCGGCAGGTGCGCAACCGGATACAGGATGGTTTCTTCGATGACGGTGGTATTGGCGCGGTTTGTCTATGGCGTTGCAATGGCCTGGATCGCGCTTGCGATTATGCTGGCCCTGGCTCTTGTCTGCTTGCGCGTCGTGCGGCGGACGGTACGGTCCTTCGAGACAGAGCGCCAGCAGGATCTGGCCAGCGGGCTTGTCGTATTCGTTGCCGTGACCGTGGCGCTGGCGGCCTGCTATGCCTGCGGTCATGTCCTGCACGCCTGGATGGGCAAGAGCGCCCTGGTCGGCGGGCAGCCACAGTGGCTTGCCGGCAACAGCCATTTGTCCGCGGCGGCGCTGATGGGCGCGACCGTCGCCCTGGGCCTGGCTGCGGCGGCGCCCGGGTTATGGCGCCGCCTCCAGACACCGCGCGCGGATAGACCTGTGCCCCAAGAAGGCCGTGCCAAACCAGAGAAAAAGGCCTCGCCGCAAAGAAGCACCAAGGCCGCCGTCAAACAACGGCCGCGTCCCCGCAGGATAGCCGCCCTTGGCTGGGCCGCGCTGTTTGTGATTTTGCTGGGCGCGATCTTGCTTGCGTTCGCCTACATCGTCGCGCCACTGGATCCGGCCCCCTTGGCCGCTGGTGCCGACGCGAAGATGATTGCACGCGCCAACGTACAGGCCGAACACATTCTCCGCGCGCGCCCCATCTACTATGCCGCCGCGGGCCTGCTGGGTGCCGGAAGCCTGATCGTGTTCGGTTGGTTGATCTCGCACCGTTGGCGGGGCGCCTGAGTGCCGCAAACTCAGGTACGCTGGAGCGACGACGTGAGGTGGACGATACACAGGGGCGGTAGGACAGCGTGCAAAAATCGGATTTGATTGGCGGCAGTGGTAGACATTGGCGCTATATCTCGCTGGCCATAGCCCTGTTGCTGCCGCTGGTAGCGTGCGTGGTGCTGACATGGATGAATGCGCAGCGCCTAAGCCGGACACAAGCGCAAACCGAGGCGGGCATCATGCGTGTCCAGGTCGAACGCATATTGCGCGAAGCCTGGCTCGGTATCGACGCCATGGTGCCACTGTTACAAGTGGGTTGCGATCAAGCCCGGCCAGTTCTGTCGCGCACGATGAGTACGCGGCCATATTTTCGCTCGCTGACCCTGTTCGACGGTCGGCAGGCCTACTGTTCGTCGCTGCCATCGTTGCCCGGCGGTCATTCCAGAGAGTGGCCGTGGGCTATCCCCCTGGACGTTGGCTGCGGCTGGTCAACGGGTCGCCTTTCGTGCTTGAGCGTCCCGCCTTGCTGGCCGGTACTGCAGGCCCGGGCGAACGGCATGCGATTGCAGTGATCGACAGCCAGTATCTGCAAGACCTGCTGGACTCGGTGGCGGCGCTAAGCAATCACCGCATCGAACTGAAGATCGACGGTGGGATGACCCTAGCGAGCTGCCCTGCGCGTGACCTCATCTATGAGCCGCGCGCCTATGGCGCGCAGAGCGCTAGCGTGTCTTTCATGTCGCAGAACGTACCTGTCGACATCCGCATCTTCTCGCCCGCGAGCCAGGTTTAGGAGGAATGGCAGCGCTTGCTGCTGGTGTCGCTGCCTGTGGCGCTGGTGTTAGGGTGTCTGATGAGCTGGGCGGTATTCCGTCTGCAAATGCAGCGAATGTCGTTCCATGATCAGATTCACCGCGGCATGCGGGCAGGCGAATTTCATATGGAGTATCAACCCATCCAGGGCATCGGGAGTGACCGTTGCGAAGGGATCGAGGCTCTGATGCGCTGGGAGCGGCCAGGAGTGGGCGCAATCAGTCCGGAAGTGTTCATTGCCGCCGCCGAGGCAGAAGGCGCCATCGTGCCTCTGACCCGGCATGCGTTGCGCCTGATCGAACGGGATCTTCCGCTGATGGGCCTGCCACCGGGTTTTCATTTAAGCGTCAACGTCGCGGCGGAACACCTTCTGCGCGCGGATTTCCCTGCGGACATCGAGGCTTTCGCCCAGCAGGTTGCACCCAATGCCCCACACTTGGTGCTGGAGCTGACGGAACGCAGCCTGGTGGAGAACAGTGGCATAGTCCAGCAGCATATCCGTACGCTGCGGGCGGCGGGACTGAGTGTAGCGATTGATGATTTTGGTGCAGGGTACTGCTCCTTGTCGTACTTGCAGCAATTACCGGTGGATTATCTGAAGATAGACAAGGTATTCATCGACGCCATTACCGATGCGGATCAGGATTCGCCCATTCTGGAGCTGATTCTGGCCCTGGCAAGCCGATTGGGCCTGTCGGTTGTCGCCGAAGGAGTCAGCGCACAGACGCAACTGGACTATTTGCGCCAACGCGGCGTGGGCTACGTCCAGGGTTTTCTGGTCTCACCGCCGTTACGCGCCGCCGAGTTTGCCCACTGGTACCGGGTTAAAGGACATCGTCCTCTCGCCTGAGGCCCGGGTGGCGGTGTACTCTTTGGCTCGCGCGCCGGCGCGTATTTCAATCACTATGGGTAAGAAAATGAAGCTTGGATCAGGCGGCGTTGGCCTGCTGATGGCAGCGGGCATGTTGGCTTTTTCCTCTCTTGCAGCGGCACAAGGCAGCATACGGATTGGCGAAATTAACAGCTACAAGGCTCAGCCCGCCTTTCTCGAGCCTTACCGCAAAGGGATGCAATTGGCGGTGGACGAGGTCAATGAGGCCGGTGGCATCGGGGGCAAGCCGCTCGAGTTGATCATCCGGGACGATAATGCCACTCCGGGCGAAGCCGTCCGTGCCGCCGAAGAGTTGCTGTCGCGCGAGAAAGTGGATGTGCTGACCGGATCTTTCCTGTCGCATATCGGTCTGGCTCTGAGCGATTTCGCCCGGCAAAGGAAGGTGTTTTTTCTCGCCAGCGAGCCGCTGACCGACAAAATCGTATGGCAGGAGGGCAACCGATATACCTATCGCTTGCGCACCTCGACTTACATGCAGGTGGCGATGCTGGTGCCGCAGGCGGTAGCTCTGAAGAAAAAGCGCTGGGCGATCGTCTATCCCAATTATGAATACGGCCAGTCCGCCGTGGCCACGTTCAAAGCGCTCATGAAGGCCGCTGACCCGGACATCGATTTCGTCGCGGAGCAGGCCGTGCCGTTAGGCAAGGTCGACGCCGGCAGCGTCGTGCAGGCATTGGACGACGCCCGGCCCGATGCTATTTTCAATGTGCTGTTTGCCACCGACGTGACCAAGTTCGTCCGAGAAGGCAACACCCGCGGATTGTTCAAGGACCGGCCCGTTGTGAGTGTGCTGACCGGCGAGCCCGAATACCTGGATACCTTTCGCGACGAGACCCCGCAGGGATGGATCGTCACGGGCTATCCCTGGCAGTTCATCGATACGCCCGAGCATCAGGCTTTCCTCAAGGCCTATGAAGCCAAGTTCCACGATTACCCACGGCTCGGATCGGTAGTGGGCTACAGCGCCATCAAATCATTGGCCGAGGGCATGCGACGCGCCGGCTCCGCCGATACAGAGGCATTGATCAAGGCCTTTGCCAGCCTTGAGCTGACGATTCCCTTCGGCCCGATTCAATACCGCGCCCTGGACCATCAGTCCACAATGGGCGCCTATGTCGGCCGGCTGGGTCTTAAGGATGGGAAGGGCATCATGACCGATTTTCGCTACATCAGCGGTGCCGACGTCATGCCTGCGGACTCCGAAGTGCGTACCTTGCACCGCCCAGACTGATCGGCCGCACGCATGAGTGTTACCGCGTTTCTGGTTCAGTTGCTCAACGGTCTGGCAGAGGCATCGTCGCTTTTTCTGGTGGCCGCCGGCCTGTCCTTGATCTTTGGCGTCACGCGGCTGGTCAACTTCGCCCACGGCTCGCTCTATATGTTGGGGGTGTATGGGGCTTACTCCCTGGTGCAATGGATAGGGGGCGGAGCCGTCGGTTATTGGTTCGGAGTGCTAGCGGCGGCGCTGGCCGTCGGAGCATTGGGCGCAGTGATCGAGATGGTCCTGTTGCGCCGTCTCTATCGGGCGCCGGAGTTGTTTCAACTGCTGGCCACATTTGCCCTGGTGCTCTTGATCAATGACGCCTGTCTGTGGATCTGGGGGGCAGAAGACTTGTTGGGACCCCGGGCGCCGGGACTTGAGGGCGCGATCGATCTGCTGGGGCGGCGTTACCCAACCTACAACCTGGTGCTGATAGTCGCCGGCCCCATGGTGCTGGGCCTTCTTTGGGCGTTGCTGACCCGCCCCCGTTGGGGCCGCCTTGTACGAGCCGCTGCTCAAGACAGAGAAATGCTGGGCGCCCTGGGCGTCAATCAGGCGTGGCTTTTCACGGGTGTGTTTGCCCTGGGCGCCATGTTGGCCGGCCTGGGTGGCGCGTTGCAGTTGCCCCGTGAACCCGCGAGCCTGAGCCTGGATCTGCGCATAATTGGCGACGCATTCGTCGTTGTGGTGGTGGGCGGCCTGGGCTCCTTGCCAGGTGCGTATGTTGCGGCATTGCTGATCGCAGAGCTCAAGGCGGTGTGCATCGCGCTGGGCACGGTGCATTGGGCGGGCTTTACGGTGTCGTTCTCCAAGTTGACATTGGTCGTGGAGTTTCTCGTCATGGCCGTCGTCCTCGTGGCCAGGCCCTGGGGATTGTTCGGCAAACCCCAGGCCGTCAGCCGCAGCGGCGCCTCCGCGGAAGCTCCGCTGCGACGAGCTTCGCGCAGCATGCGAGCTGGCTTTGCCGGCGTGCTGCTGCTGCTGGCTTTACTGCCACTGGTCTCGCCATGGCTGCCTTATGCCGTTGTGCTGGCGCAGGATATGTTGATTGCTGTCCTGTTCGCCGCCAGCCTGCACTTCATCATGGGGCCGGCAGGCATGCATTCTTTTGGCCACGCCGCCTATTTCGGATTGGGCGCCTATGCCGCGGCATTGTTGCTCAAGACCGTTGCACTGCCCATGGAAGCCGCGCTTCTGTTCGCGCCATTGGCTGCCGGGCTAGGCGCATTGGTCTTCGGCTGGTTCTGCGTCCGGCTCTCGGGGGTCTATCTCGCCATGCTGACGTTGGCCTTTGCACAGATTATGTGGTCCGTTGTGTTCCAGTGGGATGGGCTCACGGGCGGGTCCAACGGAATCATCGGCGTGTGGCCGTCGTCCTGGCTGGGTGGATCGGCCTATTATTATCTCGTGTTGTGCATCGCCGCCGCGTCGCTCTGGGCGCTGCGCCACATCCTTTTCTCGCCTTTTGGCTATGCGCTACGTGCCGCGCGCGACTCGAGCCTGCGCGCCGAGTCCATCGGGATCAATGTCAACGCCGTGCAGTGGGCCGCCTTTGTGGTGGCAGGTTGGTTTGGCGGTGTCGCGGGAGCGCTGTTCGCCTTCTCCAAAGGGAGTGTCTCTCCTGATGTGATGGCGGTGGGCAAGTCGGTCGACGGCCTGGTCATGGTCTTGCTTGGCGGCATTCAGAGCCTGGCCGGCCCGGTCGTGGGGGCAGCCAGCTTTACCTTGCTGCAGGATTACGTCATGCGTGCCACGGAATACTGGCGGGCCTTGTTGGGGGCCGTAATACTGTTGCTCGTACTAGCCTTTCCCCAGGGCCTTGCCGGGATCTGGAGATCGCTTACGCGCCACAAGGCGCCAGCATGATGTTACAGGTCAAAGACCTCGCCAAAGCGTTTGGTGGCGTTCGCGCCGTCGATGGGATCAGCTTCGAGCTGCGAGCTGGCGAGTTGCTCGCGCTCATCGGCCCCAACGGCGCGGGAAAATCCACCCTGTTCAACATGCTGGGCGGCCAATTGCCGGCCAGCGCCGGTTCAATTCAACTCGCCGGCCGGGAACTGGTCGGGCGCAAACCGCGCGAGATATTTCGTCTCGGCGTGGGGCGCACGTTTCAGATTGCCGCCACGTTTGCGTCCATAACGGTAGCGCAGAACGTGCAGCTGGCGCTCCTGTCTGAAAAACGCCAAGTGTTTGCCTTCGGTCGTGCGGCGTGCGATCAGCACCGAACCGAAGCACTTTCCCTGCTCGCGCAGGTTGGCATGCAAGAACAGGCCGACCGTCCATGCAGCGAGTTGTCCTATGGCGATGTCAAACGGGTCGAACTGGCCATCGCGCTGGGTGGAGAGCCGTCTTTGCTGCTGATGGATGAGCCGACTGCGGGCATGGCACCGGGCGAACGGCTGTCATTGATGGCCTTGATCCGCAGGCTCGTCACCGAACGCGGGATGGCGGTGCTCTTTACCGAACATAGTATGGACGTCGTGTTCGGCTACGCCGATCGGATCATCGTGCTGGCGCGCGGGCGACTCATCGCTGAGGGATCGGCGAAGGAGATTCGCGAGCACCCACGGGTCCAGGAGGTGTATTTCGGCACGGGCAGCACGTTTGCCGCGCAGGGAGAACGTGCTTGAATCCAACCTTGCTCAGTGTCCAGCGCCTCAATGCCTGGTACGGTGCGGCCCACACGCTGTTTGATGTCAGTCTTTGCGTCGGCCGGGGGGAGGTGGTGGCGTTGATGGGGCGCAATGGCGCCGGTAAGTCCACCACGATCAAAAGCATCATGGGATTGGTCAGCCGACGGCATGCCGACATGCGCTTCATGGGGCGGGATATCTCCACCATGCGGCCGTTCGAAGTGGCTCGTCTCGGGCTGGGTTACGTACCCGAGGAGCGGCGTATATTTACCGACCTCAGCGTGGCGGAGAACCTGGACATGGGCCGCCAGCCGGCGCGGCGCTGGCCGGATGGCAGCGCCGCAGCGAACTGGCAGCCGCAGGACATGTATCGGCTGTTTCCCAATCTGGCCACGCTGCGCGATAGGCCGGCAGGCCTGATGAGCGGTGGCGAACAACAGATGCTGGCCGTGGCGCGCACGCTGATGGGCAACCCTTATCTGATTATGATGGATGAGCCGTCGGAGGGAGTAGCCCCCCTCATTGTCGAGCAGATGGCGCAAATGATTCTGCGACTGAAGGCCGCAGGCGCGAGTATTTTGCTGTCGGAGCAGAACCTGCACTTTGCCATGCTGGTGGCTGACCGCGCCTACGTACTAGAAAAAGGCCAGATCTGCTACCACGGCGGGATGGACGAACTCGCCGCAGATACGGCGGCCAGGCGCGCCTATTTGAGTATGTAGATCAGCCGCGCGCCCGGGTTGCATGCCAACATAGCAGGGACCCGGCAGTCACCATGGCCACACCTTGCCAGAATGCCGCACCGGGATCCTGGTGCAACCATGCGGCAGCCAACAAGGCTGACAGTACCGGCGTGAAGTAGGAAGCAGCGGCCCAAAAGGCCAGATTGCCTTTCTGTATACCCAGATTCCAGCAGCTATAGCCGGTGGCCACCAAGGCGCCCAGCACCAGGACTTGCACGCCGGCTGCGGGATTGGCGACCAAAGCCTCGTACACGCCCATCTCGGTACTCAGGCCATGCTTGAGCCATAAGACCAAGGCAGTTATCAGCAAAAAAAGGGCGACGCCGTTATCTCCGCGCCCGTAGATGCGGGTAAGCACCGAATAGGCAGCCCACAGGCCTGCTGCAGCAAAGGCCAGCGCATAGGCCACCGGATTGCCGGCGACATTGTCATGGATACGATCGAACGACAGTGCCTGGCCGGCCCCGGTAATCCAGACGATGCCCAAGAAGGACAGGGCAGCGCCCGGCCATAACACCCACGTGCCGCGCGCCTGCCCGGCCAGCACTGCCACCACGATGGTCAGGCTGGGCCAAAGGTAATTGATCATGCCCAGCTCGAGAGCTTCCGCCCGGGTATGTGCCGAGCCGATCGCCAAGGCCAGGCAGATCTCATAGGCGGCAAACAGCGCTGCGCAGCCGTAGAGATAGACCGGATGAAAGCGGGCCAGCCGCGGCAAGCCGCGGACCAGGCAAACCAACGCGGCGCTGACGGTGAACAGGCAGGCGGCGCCGCCGGCCGGCCCCACAAGCCTTCGGCAATACTGCGTATGAGCCCGACCACGGCGCTCCAGCAGACAACGGCAAGCAGACCAATTACGGTTGCCCGGGACGACGGGGGGCGGAAGGCAAATCAGACTCGGCAAATCGGGACAAGCGCGCATAGTAATCGAGATTGCAAACGGAAACCTACCCGGCCAAAGGCCGATGTTCTAGCCTTTTACTGCACCGGACCGATGTTCTGGCCCGGATGTCGCTCGAGCCGATGCTCTGGCTCGTCACTGCTACTTCTTTGTGTTGCAAAGACTACCTACTGCACTTGCGGATAAAGCACTTGCTGGTCTTGCACTTGCTGGTACTGCTACTGCATCACGCGTGGCTCCGCGCTTACTACCTAAATCAGTTCGTGTGGGGCGGGTAGTCCAGTTCGCCGAAGGTGTAATCACCATTGGCCTTGGCTTGAGCCAGCTCGTCCCTGACTTGTTGACGGGTCTTGCCCGAAGTGGCCATGGCGGTGGCGGGCGGATAGTCGTTTTCGCCAAAGGTGTACTGACCGGTCGCCTTGGCATTGGCCAGTTCCTGTTGCACTTGAGCGTTGCTCTTGCCTTGCTCTTGCTGGCCGTAGACGCCTTGGAACGGCACGTTGTTCGGTTCAATGTTCTGCGAGGCGTAAGCACCCGTGCTCAGCATGGCCATCGACATCAATAGGGCGGAAGTGAGGGTTTTCATAGCGGTTTCCTTTAGGTCTAGGTTCCTGGGAGCGGACCTGGCGGAGGTGCCGTCAAAGTTCGTTTTTGTTTCCCAATGACTGCATTGTGCATGCAACAAGACCTAGGATAAACCCGGTAAAGTTGAAAAGATTATTCCATTTATCGATGTAATTAGATGCTTGATGAATATTTTCCGCAATACTATCCGTTTTTTTGGAAGCTGAAGAAGTAGGGACCTATCGAAGGAGAGGCAATTGCGGCAGGGTCGTCTTCTGGCCCGGCGCCTTATCGAACAGAAACGCACCAAAACGCGCGTGACCAGGGGATTAAGGGGGTGGCGCGCGCGTGCGGAGACGAAAAGTCAGCGGCTGAGGGCCGGTGGCCGAGCTGGCACACAGCCCGGCAGTCGAACGCGTTTTTGTGCGGGAGGAAACCCTCACCTTTGGCTGCGGCGGCTGGCTATGGCATAGTAGGACCATCTCTTAGGTAAGACAGTCTTCAGAGTGGTCGACCGCAAACGGTTGATCATGCACGGCCGACGATACGGCCTAAGCGTTTCCGCTCTGGAAACGCGCATAGAGGGAGGTCCACATGCATAAACGAATGCAATGCTGGCTGATCGGTGCGTGTCTGGCCGGCAGTTTGGGGGTAGCCCAGGCCCAGATGGCTGAGCCAGCCGCATCAGCCAAACCCGCCGCCCGCAGCGCCATCGTCGTCGATGGCAACGGTTGGCTTGGCGCATCTGATCAGGAGCGCCGTGCGTTTCTGGTCGGCGTGGCGAATATGATCGTGGCCGAGAATGCGTATGCGAAACGACGCGACCAGGCGGCGCCAGGTGCGGCCAAAGCCATTACCGACGCCCTCAGCGGCATGAATCTCTGGCAGTGGAGCGAGCGAGTGACGGCATGGTACCGGGCCAATCCGGACAAGCTGTCCACCCCGGTCATGGGTGTGATCTGGCGCGACCTCGTCAAAAAGTCTCATTAATTAAGGAGGACGGACTATGAACAAGAAAGCCAAATTTGCGGCGGCCCTCCTGGTGCTGATGCTGGCCGGTTGCGCGACCGCAGCGGGCGGCCTGATCGGTGGCGGGGTCGATCGTGCCTCGGGTGGTGACGGCTCAGCGGGCGCCATGATCGGCGCGGGTGCCGGCATGATGATCGACGTGCTGGACTGACCTCTCGCCCATCCCCGCACACCCGCTCTGACGGTAAACTGGGCGATACAGGGGCCAGCCTTCGGGCTGGCCCGATTATTTGAGGAGTCAGCATGAGATCCCTGGTAGCACTGGCTGTCGCGCTGGCCGCGCCCGCCCACGCCGCGCAGGCCGCAGCAATTACCTATGATATCGAGCCGTCGCATACGTATCCCAGCTTCGAAGCCGATCACATGGGAGGTCTGTCGACGTGGCGCGGCAAGTTCAATCGTTCCCGGGGCGTCGTCGTGTTGGATCGAGAGGCAAAAACAGGCAGCATCGATATCGAGGTCGACATCGCATCGGTGGATTTTGGCCACGACGAAATGAACCGGCACGCAATAGCACCTGACATTTTCGACGCGGCAAGGTATCCCACGGCGACCTTCAAAGGCCGTTTTACCGCGTTCGATGGCGACAAACCTGAGAAGGTGCGGGGGGAGTTGACGCTGCGTGGTGTCACCCGTGCGGTGACACTGACCATCGAGGATTTCAATTGCATGATTCATCCCATGGAGCATCGGGAGGTGTGTGGGGCAGACGTGTCGGCCTCCTTGAATCGCCGCGACTTCGGCCTGGATTTCGGCCTGAACATGGGATTCAAACCGCGAGTGAAACTGAACATTCAGGTTGAGGCCTTGCGTCGTCCCGGTTGAGTCCAGGGCAAGGCGGTAGTGGGGCCGATATAATGGCGGCTTCGGCTCGCTGCCGTGGCATAGAGCTGCGGCGCTTATCTGTTTCTGCGTTTTGTTGCGCACATCGCCCCTATCCAAATGAAAAAACTCAGCGCTGTTTTGATGATTTCTGCTTTGCTCGCTGCGTGCGGCCAAAGTGATAACGCTCCGCAGGCCAGTGCATCTGCCACGTCCAAGACCCAGAAGGTCGTGGTCGGCCTGGATGACAACTTCCCGCCCATGGGTTTCCGGAACGAGAAGAACGAGCTGGTGGGCTTTGATATCGATATGGCGCGCGAAGCCAGCCGCCGTATGGGTGTGGAGGTCGAGTTCAAGCCCATTGACTGGAGCGCCAAAGAAGCCGAACTCAATGGCAAGCGCGTTGACGTGCTCTGGAACGGGCTGACGATCACTGACGAGCGCAAGAAGAATATTGCCTTCACGGCTCCTTACATGGCCAACCACCAGATTATTCTGGTTGCGGTGGACTCGCCCATCAAAACCCGCGCGGATCTGGCCGGCCACGTCGTCGGCGCCCAGGACGGCAGCAGCGCCATCGATGCCATCAAGAAAGATGACACCGTATTCAAGAGCCTGAAAGAGCTGAAGATGTTCGGCGACAACGTGACCGCATTGATGGATCTTTCGGCTATGCGTCTGGATGCCGTGGTTGTCGATGAGGTGGTGGGGCGATACCTGGCTTCCAAGCGTGAAGGTCAATACCTCGTGCTGGATGAGAACTTCGGCACCGAAGACTATGGCGTCGGCGTGCGCAAGGACGACACGGATCTGTTGGGCAAGCTGGACAAGACGTTGGGCGACATGAAGCAGGACGGCACGTCGGGCCGTATTGCGACCCAGTGGTTCGGCGCCGACATCATCAAATAAGGCTGACGGGCGGTCAGCTGACCGCCCGTACTCCGCATGGACTACGTCATATCTCTGCTGGGACCAATGGCCGATGGCGCCAAGGTCACGCTGTCGCTGTTCTTCATTACCTTGGCTCTGGCGGTCCCGCTGGGGCTGGTTCTTGCGCTGGCGCGCATTTCCAAGTTCAAGTTGCTCGCAAGGCTGGTCAACGGCTATATCTGGCTGATGCGCGGCACGCCTTTGATGCTGCAACTGCTGTTCATTTATTTTGCCCTGCCTTTCGTGCCTGTCATAGGCGTGCGGTTGCCCGACTTTCCCGCAGCCATCGTCGCGTTCGCGCTTAACTACGCCGCCTATTTCGCCGAGATTTTCCGGGCAGGTATTTTGTCAGTGGATCGGGGCCAATACGAGGGCGGCAAGGTGCTGGGGATGACCTATTTGCAGACCTTGCGCCGAATTGTATTGCCGCAGATGGTGCAAAGGGTGCTGCCGCCCATGAGCAATGAGACCATCACCCTGATCAAGGACACTTCGCTGATCTACGTGCTCGCGCTCAATGACATCTTGCGCACCGCGCGCGGCATTGTGCAACGCGACTTCACCACCACGCCATTTCTCGTGGCAGCGGCCTTCTATCTCACCATGACCTTGGTGCTGACCTGGTTCTTCCAGCATTTGGAAAAACGCTATGCCAAGTATGACCAATAGCCCACCCATGATCGAGGCCGACGGCATCGTCAAATCCTTTGGCGGGGTCAGGGTGCTAGATGGGGTCTCGTTGACGTTGCGCAAAGGCGAAGTCGTGGCGGTGATCGGCCCGTCGGGATCGGGAAAAAGCACCTTCTTGCGCTGCCTGAACCACCTTGAAACCATCGACGAGGGCGCGATCTCGGTCGAAGGAGAGATCTTGGCGCGCGGGGTGGCGGGCGGTCGCAGTGAGTATGTCAGGGACGTCGAAGTTCGGCGCATCTGCCGCAAGATGGGCATGGTCTTTCAATCGTTCAATCTCTTTCCGCACATGACGGTGCTGCAAAATGTCATCGAAGCGCCCATCACCGTCAAAGGGATGAAGCGCGATGCCATCGTACCCAAGGCGGAAGAATTGTTGCGCAAGGTCGGCCTGCTCAACAAGCGGGACAACTATCCGGCAAGGCTGTCCGGTGGGCAGAAACAACGCGTGGCCATCGCCAGGGCATTGGCCATGGAGCCAGACATCATGTTGTTCGATGAGCCGACTTCGGCGTTGGATCCCGAGCTGACGGTCGAAGTGCTGCGCACCATGCGGCATCTGGCCGAGGAGCACATGACCATGCTTGTCGTCACGCATGAAATGGGCTTTGCACGCGAAGTCGCCCACCGAGTCATCTTCATGGATCAGGGACGCATTGTCGAAGAGGCTGCCGCTCGGGTTTTCTTCGAGGCTGCGCAGCAGCCGCGAACGCGTGCTTTCCTGGGGCAGATGCTCTGAAAAAACGGTCTTGGCGTCCCGCATCCGAAGCGCCAAGACCCCCTCTTGCTAGCCCCGCAACGCCAGTGCGCGGCGGCGTTGCCGCTGGCGCAAGGCGGATACGGCCAGCAGGCCGATCAAGCCCGCGCAGGCCACAATGAAGCCCAGACTGATTGGGCGGCTAATGAAGATCGATAGATCTCCACGTGACAGCAGCAACGCGCGCCGGAAGTTCTCTTCGACCATCGGACCCAGCACGAATCCCAATAGCAGCGGGGCAGGTTCGAAGCGCAGGCGCATGAGCATGTAGCCCACGACGCCGAAGAAGGTCACCATGCCGACATCGAACAGATTGTTGTTGGTGCTGTAGACGCCAACGCACACAAAGAACAGCGCCGCCGGAAAGAGATAGCGAAACGGTACGCTGAGCATGCGCACCCACATGCCGATCAGCGGCAGGTTCAGCAGTAGCAGCAGCACGTTGCCGACCCAGAAGCTGGCGATCAAGCCCCAGAACATATCCGCGTGCTCAATCATCATCTGCGGACCCGGTTGGATGCCGTGAATGATGAGTGCGCCCAACATCAACGCCATGACGGGATCCCCCGGGATGCCCAAGCTCATCGTAGGGATGAAACTGGTCTGCGTCGAGGCGCTGGTGGCTGCTTCCGGCCCCGCAATTCCTTCGATCGCTCCATGGCCAAAGCGCTGCGGCTCGCGCGCCACCTTCTTCTCCGTGGCGTAGGAGATGAACGAGGCAATGGTGGGTCCGGTGCCCGGCAAAATCCCGAATGCCGCGCCGATGGCCGTGCCGCGCACGAGCGCGCCGCGCGCCTGTTTGATGTCTCCCGGCTGCGGACGCATGGCACTCATGCTGATCTTGGTGTTGGCAATGCTGCCCCCGTCGCCGATGCGGTTGATGTTTTTGAGAAAATCCGCCACGCCAAACAAGCCCATGGCCAACGCGACGATCTGCAAGCCATCGCTGAGCTCCAGGATACTGAAATGAAACCGCATGGTCCCGGTATTGACATCGGTGCCCACCACGCCCAACAGCAGACCAACGACGACCATGGCCACACCCTTGAGCGCCGAGCCCTTGGCCAATGTGGCGCCGGCCAGCAGCCCGAGCATCATCATCGAGAAATACTCGGCGGGTCCGAACTTGAAGGCAACGTCGACCAACATAGGCGAGAACAGAATCATCGCCAGAATACCGACTGACGCGCCGCAGAACGACGAGAACATCAGCATGAACAGCGCCGAGCCTGCTTTGCCGTTACGCGCCAGCGGGTTTCCATCCAGGCAAGCCACGGCATGGGAGGCAGTGCCAGGCAGATTCAGCATGATGGAGGTAATACCGCCGCCATACTGCGAGCCATAATAGATGCCCGACAGCATGACCAGCGCGGCGGTCGGGGTCATCGTATAGGTAAGCGGCAGCAGTATCGAGATCGCTGCCAGCACCCCATGCCCGGCAACACGCCGATGAGGTTGCCCATGAAGACACCGAAGATCGCCCACAGGAGATTATCCAGGGCAAAGGCGACAGAGAAACCGTGAAGCAGATTGTTCAGAATGTCCATCTCGTCTCAGCCCCAACGAAAGAGCGGGAACTGCAGTTGCAGGCCCCATGAGAAGATGGCAACACCCAGGGCGGTGACGCCCGCGGCGAGCAGCGCGGCGGTTTTTAGCGTGTGCTGGCGGTCGCCGAGCGCAGAAATAAAGACCAGGCCGAAGGTCGCGGGAATCAGGCCTCCGTATTGCCCCAGGAGGATGAAGGTAAGCAAACCGGCTGTGATGCATGCCCAGCCGCGCCATTGCGACGGGGCAGGGCCCGCGTCTGTCTCGGCGCCGTCCTGCCGCCGGGTCCGCCATATCGCAACGCCCAGCAGGGCCAGTAGCGCTCCCAGAATGGCCGGAAACATCCCTGGCCCCATGCGCCCGAGTGTGCCGAGCTGATAGGTCGTGGCAAGCGCAAAGGCCCCCAGGCCCAACACAATCATCGCCCCGCCCGCAGCCCATTCGTGGCGCTCGGATCGTGATTCCTGCTGCATCCTTTTGTCTCCTTTCGCATGGCTGACGGGTGTCTGAAGCCAAGCTGAATTTAGGTTGAAAAGGTCAGCAGTCTAAAAGTCCAGACTTGCGTTTTGCTTTCATTGATACGCTAAATGCCGTTAAATTACGGGAAAATACCTACTTCTTTCATTTAGCTATCAATGCCGAAAGGAGATCGAACCGCCATTCCGTTGACCGAATTTAGCGGCTTTTAGATTGATTTTGAGGCGCGATAAATAAAAAAAAACGGCCCGAAGGCCGCTTTTTGGGGCGTGGGCCGCTATCAGGCGATGGTGGCCAAAATGCTGTTGAGCGTCGTGCTCGGGCGCATGGCCTTGCTCGTCTTGTCAGCATCCGGCTGGTAGTAGCCACCGATATCAACAGCTTTGCCTTGCGCGGCCTTCAGTTCGTCCAGAATCTTGGACTCATTCGCGGCCAACGCGGCAGCAGCAGGCGCGAACAATGCCGCCAGTTCCTTGTCGTCGGTCTGCTCGGCCACGGCCTGGGCCCAGTACATACCGAGGTAGTAGTGGCTGCCACGGTTATCCAGGCCACCGACCTTGCGCTCCGGCGACTTGTTGGTGTCGAGGAACTTGCCGGTGGCTTGGTCCAGCGTCTTGGCCAGCACGCGGGCGCGGGCATTGTTATAGGTGCTGCCCAGATGGTCGAGCGATTCGGCCAGTGCCATGAATTCGCCCAACGAATCCCAGCGCAGAAACCCTTCTTCAAGGAATTGCTGCACGTGCTTGGGCGCCGAGCCGCCAGCGCCGGTCTCGAACAACGCACCACCAGCCATCAGCGGAACGATGGACAGCATTTTGGCGCTGGTGCCGAGTTCCATGATGGGGAAAAGGTCGGTGAGGTAGTCACGCAACACGTTACCCGTCACGGAGATCGTGTCTTTCCCTGCACGGATGCGCTCGAGCGACACTTTGGTGGCCTCGACCGGCGAGAGGATGCGCAGATCCAGGCCGCTGGTGTCGTGATCCTTGAGGTAGCGTTCGACCTTGGCGATCAATTGGGCGTCATGGGCACGGTTGGCGTCGAGCCAGAAGACCGCAGGCGTATCGCTGGCGCGGGCCCGGGTGACAGCCAGTTTGACCCAATCCTGGACGGCCGCATCCTTGGTCTGGCACATGCGCCAGATGTCACCCGTCTCGACGGATTGCTCGAGCAATACCGCGCCGCTGGCGTCGAGCACGCGCACCACGCCGGTAGCCGGGATGATGAACGTTTTGTTGTGCGAGCCGTACTCTTCGGCAGCCTGAGCCATCAGACCGACGTTGGGCACGCTGCCCATGGTGACGGGATCGAAAGCGCCATTGCGTTTGCAGTCTTCAATCACGGCTTGGTAGACGCCGGCGTAAGAACGATCCGGAATCACAGCCTTGGTATCTTGCAACTGCCCGGCGGCATTCCACATTTTGCCGGAGTCACGGATCATGGCGGGCATGGATGCGTCGACGATCACGTCGCTGGGCACATGCAGGTTGGTGATGCCCTTGTCGGAATTGACCATGGCCAGGGCCGGCTGCACCTGATAGAGCGCGTCAATGTCGGCCTTGATGGCTGCCTGCTGCTCAGCGGGCAGATTGGCCAGTTTGGCGTACAGGTCGCCAATACCGTTGTTGGGATCGAACCCGGCCAGCTTGAGGGCATCAGCGTGCTTGGCGAGTACGTCCTTGTAGAACACGGACACCACATGGCCGAAGATCACCGGATCGGAGACCTTCATCATGGTGGCCTTCAGGTGCACCGAGAAGAGTACGCCTTGCTGTTTGGCTTCATCGATCTGGGCCTGCAGAAAGCTGCGCAGCTTGCCGGTCGACAATACCGCGGCATCGATGACTTCGCCGGCCTTGACAGCGACCTTGTCTTTCAGGACAGTTTTCTTGCCGTCGGCGCAGGTCAGTTCGATCGATACGTTGCCGGCGGCGGCCAGGGTGACCGACTTTTCGGAACCGTAGAAATCTCCGCTTTCCATGCTGGCAACATGCGACTTGGAGTCGGCTGACCAGGCACCCATTTTGTGAGGGTGTTTGCGCGCGTAGTTCTTGACCGACAAGGGCGCGCGGCGGTCGGAGTTGCCTTCGCGCAGCACCGGATTCACGGCGCTGCCCTTGACCTTGTCGTAGCGAGCCTTGACGTCACGCTCGGCGTCCGTCTTGGGCTCATCGGGATACTCGGGCAATTTGTAGCCCTGGGCCTGCAGTTCTTTGATGGCGGCCTTGAGCTGAGGCATCGAAGCACTGATATTGGGCAGCTTGATGATGTTGGCTTCGGGCGTGAGCGCCAGGGCGCCGAGTTCGGCAAGCGCATCACCGACGCGCTGGGCTTGCGTCAGCGTTTCCGGGAACACCGCAAGGATACGGCCAGCCAGCGAGATGTCGCGGGTTTCTACCGTGATGCCGGCGGGCTTGGCGAAGGTCTGGATGATGGGCAGCAGCGAACGGGTGGCCAGAGCCGGAGCTTCGTCGGTGAAGGTGTAGATGATCTTCGGAGTGTTAGACATAGTCCTTTGACTGCCCGTGTGCGCGGCGCGCATCCGGACATACCTTGCGCAATACGCTGTAGAGTTTGTCGGGAGTGTGATGCAGGGCGACGCGCCGCCGCCAACCATCGCGGGCCGAGAGGCGCTCGCTTGGCCGCTCTCGCGGAGCGTAAAAGCGGGCGCATCCCGTCTGAACAGGCAGCGTCGTCCCTTCCGTGACGGCACGCGCCTCCTTATGTGTTGGAGAACTGTGGGGCCGCCACAGCTAATGATTGTAATACCTGAGCCGGCCTCGCGCGCGGCAAGCCCCCGGTACAAGCCGGCAGCCACACAGGCCGCCCGCAGCACTGGCCGCGCGCCGGAAACGTCCTGAGCGGCGAATCGGCCACGGCAGGTTCGCCAGACCGGCCCGCGCGGCAGGAACAGGGAGATGGCGAGCCGATCTTTACGCCCGACAGGCATGGCCGGGCAGGGGCCCGGCCCACCAACCACTGCGCAGCTCGCGGGGAGAACGTCCGCGTGCACACGCGCGCTGGACTCCCATGCGTGCTCGCTGACCTCCAGCCCGGCGTATACGCCATACCCGTCTCCTGCCTCGATGCGTCCCTCGGCAGCCAGGCTTTCCCCTGCCCGGATACTGCCCTGAGCCACGATATCGCCACGAGCCTTGATGCCCCAGCCCGCGCCGAGGTGGCCGCCGGCGCGCACATCGGCGCCTGACTCGATGCCGTGTCCTGCCTGCAAGCGGCGCGCCGCCTCAATGGCGCCGCCGGCGCGCAAGCCTTTGGCACAATGCAAATCCTCCTGGGCGGTGAGCGAATCACCGACTACGCAGTCGCCGTCGATACGTGCGGCTCCACGGCAGACCAATTCCCAGCCGGCGCGCAGCGACTCGCAGGCAAGCGCCGCACCCGATTCGACGCTCCATTCGGCCTGTACGAGTCCGCCGGCCTGCAACGGGCCTTCCGAGCGCACGGCCGCAGCGCTCTTGATGTCCCCGCCCGCGACCAGCGCTCCCGCGCAAGTGATCCCTGCGCCGGCAAGAATGTCCCGACCCGCGCGCAACAGCCCGCCGGTTTCCACTGCGCCGCGCACCCGCAGCGTGCCGGCAAAGACCAGAGCGTCGGCGGCTAAATGATCCAACGTGAGAACAGCATCGGTGGGGCCGAACTGATCAAGCAACCAGCAGGCGTCTTCGACTCGCCCGGCAGCGACCAAGGCATCGAGCAACTGCTGATAGCTGCTGTCGCTTGCCGCATTGCGGATGTACCAGCGAAATCCGTCCGCGCAAGGTTGTTTGGCCTTGATGAAGGCTTTGGTGATGTCCATGCGTATTCCTGCCGCCCTGTTACAAAAGGACGATGCGCGCCGCTCAAAGGCGCGCGGTTAGGCGCGGGTTATGCCCGTCGACCTGAAGAATTGCGCTATGGGGGATTACTGAGGTCGCCGGGCTAAATCATCTGCGGCGAGTGTGGGGGCGATACCTGCCTGGCGCCCGCGCAGCAAGGCGCCGCGCATCAGGGCGGGCGTGCAGACGAAGCGGGAGGCGGGGGTAAGGACAGGCATGGGGCAGGATTGTACGAAGGACAGAACGGAAAGTGAAGCCGGGCAGGGCGCCTCAGTTGGTAATGCGTCGGCGATTGGCCATAATCGCGTCATTTGCAATGCAGGAGTAGTCATGACGGATGTCTGGGAGCGGCGGCGTTTTCTCGGCGTGGCAGGCGCTTGCGCAGCCCTAGCGCTGGCAGGCTGTGCGGCACGTCCGCCTCGCGCGGCGCGGGCCGTAAGAGGGGGAGCCGCGGCCGGATCAACGCAGGCGGCCGCGCGACCGGTGCCGGCCCTCAAGCCAGGCGCGGTCGTAGCGGTGATCGCGCCGGCTTCGGCCGTTGACGGTGCCGCCGACGCCGCCGCTGCGTGGCTTCAGGCGCGCGGCTATCAGCCCCGGCTGATGCTGGGCGCGCGCATGGATGCACCTTATGACTATCTGGCTGGATCGGACAGTTTGAGGCTGGACCAACTGCACGCAGCATTTTCGTCTGCCGAAGTGGGTGCCGTGTGGTGCCTGCAGGGCGGGTTCGGATCGTGGCGCCTGCTCGATCAGATCGACTACGCCTTGATCGGCGCCAATCCCAAGCCGTTTATCGGCTACAGCGACATAACCGCCTTGCATCTGGCGCTACAGCAGCGCGTGGGCTTTGTGACGTTTCATGGCCCCATGTTGGGACAGGATTTTATCGTGGGCCGCGCCGAACCCACCGAAAGCCTTGCGTGGGCCATGCTCAGTGGCCAGGTGGGTGCGGGCAGCTGGATCGAGGCGCCGCCAGGCAGCCAGGTGGTGGCGTTGGCTCCGGGCCAAGCCAGTGGCAGGCTGGTTGGCGGCAATCTTGCGCTCATCAGTGCGTTGATGGGCACCGACAACGAGATCGACACGCGTGGCGCCATTCTGTTCATCGAAGATGTCAATGAGTTGCCGCCCCGCGTGGACCGGATGCTCTCGCAATTGGCGGCGGCGGGCAAGCTCGATAGCGTGGCGGGTGTGCTGGTAGGTAACTTCACGAGGGGCTCGCCAGGTAGCGATCCAGCGGGCCAGAGCCTGTACTGGCCGATTCTGCGCGAAACGCTGCAAGGCCGCGGCGTGCCGGTGCTCGCGGGCTGGCCCAGTGGGCACTGGAATCCGAATCTGATGTTGCCGCTGGGCGCACGCGTGACGCTCGATGCCCAGCGCCGCGCCCTGCGCCTGGATCAGGTGATAGTGGAAAACCGAGCAACATGACTGCACCATTCGAAGGCGTGCGTCCGGCGTCAGAGTCATCTATCGAAATCGGCTTTGTGTTCGAAGGCCGCCATTGCGTGCAACGGTTGCGCTTGAAGCCAACGGCGGCCAATCTGAAAAAAGCAGCAATCCGGCGCGCGGAAATCCTTGAAGCGATTGCCCGCGGCGACTATCGTTTGCCCGCTTCATGACGTGGCTTGCGCACCATTCCAGCGGCGCGCTAGGATGGCTGCAACCCTTTGGCACGCCTTTATCATCGTGGAAAACCTTGTTTCTCAGCTCGCCGCATCGCTGCCCGCGGCCAAAACTCTGGAGCAGCTCACCCGCCCTTTGCTGGACATCTTGGGTGCGGTCACAGGAATGGAGTCTACCTATCTGACGGCCATCGACCTGCAGCAAGATGTGCAACAAGTGCGTTTTGCCCGCAATGCCGGATTGATGAAGATCCCCGAGGGTCTGGAAGTCAGTTGGTCAGACACGTTGTGCAAGCGCGCCTTGGATGAGGGCTGCCAGTTCACCAACGACGTCGCCCAGCGTTGGGCTGACTCCGACGCGGCCAGCGCACTGGGCATTCAAACCTATTTAAGTGCGCCCGTGCGCTCCGAGGAGGGGCGTCTGCTGGGTACGATTTGCGCGGCCAGCGCCGAGGTCAAGCCGATACCCATCGATGCGCAGACCGTCATCACACTGTTTTCTACGCTGATCTCGGGCTTTATCGAACGTGAGCGTCTGCTGCGGCAACTGCAATCGGCCAACGAGTCCCTGCGAGTCATTGCCCTGAATGACGCCCTGACCGGACTGCCCAATAGGCGCTCGCTGTACGAGACGTTGGAGATCATGCTGGCCCGCGCGTCGGAGCAAAGCGAAAGCGTCATCGTCGGCCTGATGGATCTGGACGGCTTTAAACAGATCAACGACAAGCACGGCCATCATGCGGGCGACGCTTTGTTGTGCGCGGTGGGCCGGAGAGTCAGCGGCGCGTTGCGTCCGAGTGATGTATTGGGCCGTTTGGGCGGCGATGAATTCATGCTGGTGGCAGCAGGCCCCGCGGATGACGCGCATGCTCGGAACCTGGCTCAAACGTTGGAGCAGCGTATGCAGGCCGAATCCAAGGGAGAGTATGTGCTCAACGACATCAGGCTCAGCTACGCCGGGGCCAGCGTGGGGGTAATCGCCTTCGTGCCGGGCCAGCATACCCATATCGATGCGGATATCCCCGTGCGTCTGGCCGATGCCCGGATGTACGAGGTCAAGCGGCAGCGACGCAACCGCCTGTCGTGACAGCTCACTATGGGTAGGCCCCTGAGCCGCGACAGGCCAGGCGGATTACACCGTTCGCGTGCCGAGCGCCTGGCGCGGCGCCATACCATATGCCCGGCGAAAGGCCGTGGCGAAATTCGCCGGGCTGCGATAGCCGGCGATCTCCGCCGCCCGCGCCACTCTCACGCCCTCACGCTCGAGTGCCGCGCGTGCCCGGCGCAGCCGGGCATCGCGTCTGAACTCATCCACCGCGCACTTCCATGCCGCCCGAAAATGCCGCTGCAGCGTATTGACGCTCAGGTGGTGGCGCGCGGCGATCTGTGCCAACGACCACTCGTCCGCGCAACCGCTTTCAAGCAGTTCTTTGACCTGCACCATGCGCAGGAGCTTGCGCCGGCTCAGTGTGCTGCCCTCGTCGGAAGCATTGCAGAGCAAACCGCCCGTTTCGCGCAGCAGTTCGAGGACCCTGGCTTCCATATAAAGAGGCAGGAGGTCGGGATGCTTGCGCGGGGGATGCAACAGTTGCTGCAAACGGGCCAGTCCGCCTCGCGATAGCGGCCAGCGATAGGGCTGCAAGGGCAACGCCTTGCGCAATGGGTTCTCTGGCGCCAGGCGGCTGGCCAGCCATTCTGGCGTCAAGTGCACCTGAACGGCGCGCTCGACATCACCTCGCCGCGAGTAGCGCACCAATTCATAACTCACATCGGCGCTCCAGGTGACGGCGTGTCCCATCATGGATGTGCGTTGCGCCAATACCGTGTCACCCGCGTACAGGTCGGCTCCGCCACCGGCGACCATCAGCAGATAAAAGCCAGGACCCTCCTGGCTGCGCAGCACACCGCCCTGCAGGTCGCGCCAGTCCATCCGCCTGACCGTCATGCCGGCGCCGAACGCATGCGTTTCGCACCCCCCTCGAAACGAACGCTGCCCGGGGCGAGGACGCTCAAATAGAGGTCTGCCGCAGAAGTTCCGGAATTTGGTTGGGAAGCAAAGGTTTGTGGTGCCACGGCAAATATTTCAAGAATTTCAAGCTGACATAATCACGAACCATAAATGGTATTACAAATCATTCCCACTTAGAAAGTAATGTCCCCATATATTTCATGCGGGGCATGCGTTATTCAGGAGCTTCTCGAATGTCGTTCGCGCGTTTCTCGCGGCATTACGCCCGTACCGCTGTCCTTCTGGCCATGACTGGACCGGCGCTCGCCCAGACCGGGACGCAGGTCCCGCCCCACGTCCAGGAGATGCAGGCCGTTCAGGTGCTGGGAACGGCAGAGGATGAGGTCAAGGAATCGCTGGGCGTATCGATCATTACCGCCGAGGAGATCCAGCGCCGCCCGCCGGTCAATGACCTGGCGGACATCATCCGCCGCGAACCCCGCGTTAACCTGACCGGCAACAGCGCCAGTGGCGCGCGGGGCAATAGCCGCCAGATCGATATCCGTGGCATGGGCCCTGAGAACACGCTGATCATGATCGACGGCAAGCCGGTCAGCTCACGTAATTCCGTGCGCTATGGCTGGAACGGCGATCGCGACACGCGCGGGGACTCGAACTGGGTGCCGGCCGAGGACGTGGAACGCATCGAAGTCATTCGCGGGCCGGCCGCCGCGCGCTATGGTTCGGGAGCCATGGGCGGGGTGGTGAACGTGATCACCAAGCGTCCCACGGACAAGACCGAGGCCTCGGCGACTTATTACGTCAACCAGCCGGAAGACAGCAAAGAGGGGAACACGAACCGGGTGAACTTCCGCCTGTCGGCTCCCATCAGCGACACGCTGTCGATGCGCTTTTACGGCAACTACAACAAAACCAACCCGGATGCGCGCGACATCAACGCTGGCTATGCCTCGGCAGGCACGGCCGGCGTGACATCGACCGCTGGCCGCGAGGGCGTCACGAACCAGGATCTGAACACGATGTTCTCCTGGAAAATGGACCAGAGCAATACGTTCGATCTGGACATGGGTTTCAGCCGCCAGGGCAACCTGTATGCCGGCGACACCATGAATAACGCGAACACCGTCGTGTCCGACGCCATGTACGATCATGAGACCAACATCATGTATCGTGACAATCTCTCCCTCACGCATCGCGGCACTTATGATTGGGGCACGACACGTGCCAGCGTGGGCTACGACTACACGCGCAATTCGCGGCGCGAGGAAGGCCTGGCAGGCGGCCCGGAAGGCGCACCGACCGGCAACGGCTTTTCGACCTCACGGCTCAAGACGTGGCGAGCCGATGGCGAGGTCAACCTGCCTTTCCACCTGGGCGTGAGCCAGGTAGCCACTCTGGGTGTCGAATACGTGCGTGACACCCTGGACGACCCCAGCGGCCTGCGCCAAACCTACACTGGCGGCACCATCGCCGGCACCGAGGCGGGCAATCGCGACACCAAGGCCAAGCAGAACAGCTACGCGTTTTTTGTCGAAGACAATATCGAGGCGACCCGCAGCATCATCCTGACCCCGGGCGTGCGCCTGGACCACAATTCCGAGTTTGGCAGCAACTGGAGTCCGAGCCTGAACGCGTCCTGGGCAGCCACCGACACGTTCAAGATAAAGGGCGGGATTGCCCGCGCTTACAAAGCGCCCAATCTGTATCAGTCCAACCCAAACTATCTGTTGTATAGCCGCGGCCAAGGCTGCCTGTCTTCGGAAACCAACAGCAACGGCTGCTACCTGGTAGGTAATGCGGACCTCTCGCCCGAAATCAGCGTCAACAAAGAAATCGGTTTCGAGTATGACCCGGGCACGTGGCGCACCAGCATGGCGTACTTCCGCAACGATTATCAGAATAAGATCGTCGCCGGCACGGACATCCTTTATCGCCTGAACAACGGCGCGCGGGTCTTGCAGTGGACCAACAGCGGAAAGGCGCTCGTCCAGGGGCTGGAGGGCAACCTGTTCATTCCCATCGCTCATAACGTGGATTGGAATACCAACTTCACCTATATGATCGAGTCGAAGAACAAGAGCACCGGCCAGCCGCTCAGTGTGATCCCGAAGTACACAATCAATAGCACGCTGGACTGGTTCTACACGGAAAAACTGTCATTTCAGGCCAACCTGACCTACTACGGCAAGCAGACAGGCCCTTCGGTCAACGAGCGTACGGGCGTGGATCTGTCAGGCGACGCACTGCAGACAGTCAGCCCTTATGCGCTGGCAGGGTTGAGCGTGGGCTACGAGGTCAACAGAAATCTGCGTTTCCGCGTCGGGGTGAGTAATGTGTTCGACAAGAAACAGTACCGCGAGGGCAACGCCTCGACCGCAGGCGCAGCGACGTATAACGAGCCCGGCCGCGCCTACTACGCCACCATGACCGTGAGTTACTGATGCACTCGCTCCGTTTTGTAGCACTGGCGCTGGCAGCAGGCAGCTCGGCAGCCCAGCCGGGGCCGGCGCCAGCCTTCGATCCGGTGGCTGAACGCGCTCGTCTGGGCGTACTGGGACTGGTGCAACAGCAGGTGATGCCTCGTTCCGATGGTTTAACTGACCTGCTCCCCGTGATTAGTACGAAATCGATGTAGAGTCCGTTCCCAAAGGAATGGCAATGAAGAAACGATTTACGGAAGAGCAAATCATCGGCGTGCTCAAGGAAGCCGATGCAGGTGCCAAGCCCGCAGAGTTGTGCCGCAAGCACGGAATCTCCGAGGCAACGTACTACAACTGGAAGGCGAAGTTCGGTGGCATGACGGTGTCGGACGCTCAGAGGCTCAAGGAGCTGGAGCAGGAGAACAACAAGCTCAAGAAGCTGTTGGCCGAGTCGATGCTGGACAAGGCGGCGCTTCAGGATCTGCTAAGCCGAAAGTAGTCAGCCCGCAGGCCAAACGCGAGGCGGTCAGGACATTAATGACCGAGCGCAGCATGGGTGTTACCCGGGCCTGTGGGCTGGTAGGAATTTCGCGGTCGCTGTTTGCCTACGAGAGCACACGCTCAGGCGATGCTGCGCTGACCGAGCGCATGAAAGAGATGGCAGTGGAGAAACGACGCTACGGCTATCGGAGGATCCATGTGCTCTTACGTCGCGAAGGCTGGCAAGCAAATCACAAGCGAATCTGGCGGCTGTACAGTCTGGCAGGGTTAAGCGTGCGAAAACGAAAGCGTAAGCGAATCGCGGCGACCGAGCGCGTGGTTCGCCCAGCGGCAATCGCGCCGAATCAGAGTTGGTCAATGGACTTTGTGGCCGACGGCCTAGCCTATGGCCGCCGATTCCGCTGTTTGACTATCGTCGATGACTACACTCGCGAATGCCTGGCCATCGAGGTCGATACGTCGTTGCCGGGACTGCGTGTTGCCATGGTGCTGCAACGGCTGGCGGAGATGCGTGGCCTGCCGCGATCTATTACCGTGGACAACGGGCCAGAGTTCGCCGGAAGAGCCTTGGACGCCTGGGGCCTACCAAGCAGGCGTAAAGCTGTCGTTTATTCGGCCGGGTAAGCCGGTGGAGAACGCTTATATCGAAAGTTTCAACGGCAAGTTCCGCGACGAATGCCTTAACGAGCACTGGTTCTTGTCCCTGCGACAGGCTAAAAGCTTGATCGAAAACTGGCGAGTCGAGTACAACACCGATCGGCCTCACAGCGCGCTCGGATATTTAACGCCGGCGCAATTCGTGCAGGCTCATCAGAAAGAAGGTCTTTTACCCCTGGGCTCTATGTCGGTGCCGTACTAAATCTGGGGGCAGGTCAAAAAGACAAAGGCCGGGAAATCCCCGGCCTTTGTCTTGAATGCGTGACCTGGCGCGTGCTCGGCCAGGCCTGCTTTTGCGATTAACGCAGCAGCGACAGCACCGTTTGCGGCACTTGGTTGGCCTGAGCCAGAACCGAGGTGCCTGCCTGTTGCAGGATCTGCGCCTTGGTCATGTTGGACACTTCCGTGGCGTAGTCCGCATCTTCGATGCGCGAACGTGCGGCCGACAGATTGTTGACCGTGTTGTTCAGGTTGGTGATGGTCGATTCAAAACGGTTCTGAATCGCGCCTAGCTTGCTGCGCAGCGAGTCGACCTTGGACAGCGCCTTGTCCAGCGTGTCGAGCGGATTGGCAGTGGCGGTGCCGGCGTGGGTGGCTTCCGAGGTCAGCGAACTGTCGGTTTCGTCAAGATAGATGGCGGTGCCTTGAGCGGTCGTGACGCTGCCATCTTTTTGGACGTAGTAATCCTTCGTCGTCTTAGGGGTGGTCGTCAGCGAACCATCGGCAGGGTCAATATAAACGTCGGCAGTGGTGCCGACCTTGACGGTCGGGCTGGAGCCCGTGCCGATTGTGTAGGTGTCGGTACCGACGGCAACTTTACCGCCTGCGGCAGCCAGCGCGGCGTCATGTTGGCCTTGCTGTAGCTTAGGCTCGTGGCCGTGATAGGACTTTCGTCGCCAGTTGCGGTGTAGGTGGCGCCATTTTCGAACTTGACCGTGCCGCCGCCGTTTTTCCCGCTGTAGAGAGATGCTGCCAAGCTCTCAGTCGTTGCTGCTTTATCGTTAGGATCAGCACGGGTCTTAGTCAGGTTGTCGGTACCGTCGAGGTAGAGCGTTGCACCGTCATCGGCGGCCTGGATCTTGCCGTCCGACTTGATCAGCACCTCCTGCGACGAGCCGCCGATCGTGACGGTCGCCTTCTGCGAGCCGGTGGCCGGTGTGATCTCGGCAGCGAAATCCGCAGCAGCAGTATCGCCCGTGGCGATCGTCTTGCCGTAGGTGAAGTTGCCCGAGGTGGCGTTGTAAGCATAGGTTGTGCCGTCGACGGTGGCGGTCGAACCCGTCGTCATCTTGCTGTATACGTCGGACAGCGTGGCCTTGGTGTTGTCGGTCGAGACTGCGTACTTCGTGACGCCGTCCGTGGTGCCGATGTTGGTGCCGCGAGAGATCAGATCGGTTTCGGTGGCTGCCTTATTGGCAACAGAAGCCTTGCCGTCGACGTTGAACGTACCCAGCCCCAGGGTCGAGGAGGTGATTTCTTCCAGGTCGATGGTGATGGTTTCACCGTCGTTGGAGCCAACCTGGATGCTCATCTTCTTGTCGGCAGCCAGAACCTTGACGCCGTTGAACTGGGTCTGGCCCGAGACGCGGTCGATTTCTTCGAGGCGTTGGCCGATTTCGTCCTGAATCGACTTCAGGTCGGATGGGGAGTTGGTGCCCGTGGTGGCCTGAACCGTCAGTTCGCGGATGCGCTGCAGGTTGTTGTTGATTTCGTTCAGCGCACCTTCGGTCGTCTGCGCGACCGAGATGCCGTCGTTGGCGTTGCGGGCGGCCTGGGTCAGGCCTTGGACGTTGGCGGTGAAGCGGTTGACGATGGCCTGGCCGGCGGCATCGTCCTTAGCGCTGTTGATGCGCAGGCCGGAGGACAGGCGCTCGATGGCGGTGCCCAGGGCCGATTGCGACTTGTTCAGGTTGTTGGTGGCAACCAGCGACAGGTAATTGGTGTAGATAACAGCAGCCATGGATAGCTCCCAAGAGAGAAAGGCTTCTTCAAACTGGGCAGCGGGGCCGCCCATCATCAGGGGGATGCGTTCGTGGTGCTTGCCCCGCATCTCCCGCTGCCTGGATAACGTCCGCGAGTTTGTGATCTTTAGGAATTTGCGGGCGCGTTACAACTTTTTTTACCGTCGCTGTCGCGGCCGCGCGCCACCGACGGTGTCGGGGCCGCCCGACGACGCTAGATGACGTGCGACAGCAGCTGCGGCTCGGGCAGTTTGGCCCAGGCCAGCTCCTGCAGCGTCGCGCGCAGGCGCGCAGTGGCCTGCGAGCGCAACTGGCATACGCGGGCTTCGGTCACATTGAGTACTGCGCCGATTTCCTTGAGATTGAGCCCTTGCTCGTAATAGAGAGACAGCAGGAGTTGTTCGCGCTCGGGCAGGCGCTCGATGGCCTGGATGAGGCTGGCGCGCAGATCGGAGGCCAGCAGGGCATTGAGCGGGTTGCCGCTGCTCTGCACGCAGGCCGGCTGCCAGTGGCCTGCGCCGCTTTCTCCATCGGCATCGATGTTTTCGTAGTGCAGGATCTGAATGCCCTGCGCGTCCGAGAGCATGGATTGGTATTCGTCCAGCGGCACGCCCAATTCTTCGGCGATCTCGGTTTCGGTGGGAGGGCGCATGAGGCGCTGCTCCTGCCGCTGAATAGCGCTTTCGATGCGCCGGCTTTTGCTGCGCACGCTGCGTGGCAACCAGTCCTGGCTGCGAAGCTCATCCAGCATGGCTCCACGGATGCACGCCGTGGCGTACGTCTCGAACTGGGCGTCGGGCGTTTCCTGGTAGCGGCGTACGGCATCGAGCAGGCCGATGGTGCCGGCCTGCATCAAGTCATCGAGCTGGACGCTGGCTGGCAGGCGGGCAAGCAGTTGCAATGCCAGCTTGCGCACGAGCGGCGAGTATCGGAGCAGGCTTTCTTCTGCGTTGGGCATTCAGGTCCGGGCGACGGGTTCTTGCTGCGTGCGGCTCGATATTGTTGCTGCGCCGCAACGGCCAGGCGGCCAGCAGGCGGCATGCGCAGCCGACTATTTCCACACCGTTATTGTGGGGAATTCCGCCCGTTTCATTCGGGTAATCACGCAACGTTTTGAGCGTTTATTTACGAATTTGCGATGTAACATGTGAAATAGATGCAACAACTGTCGTGTAGTTTTTTTGAAATATTGAAAAAATCAACGTTTAGTTATAAAAATCAGAGAAAATGACAGCAATCATGGTAGGTTTCATGTAAATTGCAATTAACTAATACATTTCGCATTAAGACGAAAATAACAGGTCTGTGCACGGATTTCGGGGGCGCGCGACCTGTTGGCGAGCCCCGACGAATGCCAGCGTTTTAGTCACAGGAGTTAAAAAGTGAATACTGCTGACAGTTCCTTGCTTGCGGATATCCGTGAAGTCAATCTGTCGTATTTGTTGCTGGCGCAGCGTATGTTGCGCGAGGACTATGCAGCCTCCATGTTCCGCCTGGGTTTCAGTAACGAAGTGGCTGACATCCTGATGCGGTTGTCGCCCGCGCAGTTGGTCAAGCTGGCCAGCTCCAGCTCGGTGCTGTGCCGTTTCCGATTTGATGATTACAGCCTGCTGTCGGCCTTGACCCAAGATGTGCTGGGCGGCGCGCTGCAACAGGCTCACGCCACCATCCTGCTGGCCAAGCAACCCGTCGAAGAGATTGCGTAAGACATGGCCTTGAGTAGCGCGGCGGGGCCCTCATGGCGATAAAAAGCGTCGCCCAGGAAGCCGATGAAATTCTGCTGGCCAGCGCGATGATCACGCTCGGCGCGCGCCTGCAGGTCCTGGAGGCTGAGACCAGCCTGAGCCATGATCGGCTGGCACACCTGTACCGGGAGATACGCGGCTGCTCTCCTCCAAAGGGCATGCTGCCGTTTTCGGTGGACTGGTTCATGACCTGGCTGCCGAATATTCATTCGTCCCTGTTCTACAACGTGTTCTCGTTTCTTCATACGCGAACCCGCAGCAAGGGTATACGGGCGATCATCGATGCCTATCGTCTCTATCTCGAACACGCCGCCGTAGATACGTCCGGCGCGCCTACTGACGAGCCGGTCCTGAGTTTCACGCGTGCGTGGATGCTGGTGCGGTTTTTTGACAGCGGAATGTTGCAACTGTCTGCCTGCCGCCAGTGCGGCGGGCATTTCATTGCCCACGCCCATGATCCGCAAAGCGACTTCGTCTGCGCCATCTGCCGGCCGCCGCCGCACGCCGGCAAAACCCGCGCCGCAGCGCGGGCGCGTGCGGGCGGGCGGGCACCGGCCGGGTCCTAAGGACTGCGTCCTTAACGGCGGCCCGCAGGCGGGCTTAAGGGCGTCAAACAGGTCAACAGCCGCTGAAATCTGCCCCTAACCCACGTTTTGCCGGCAGGCAAGCGCGCGATGATTGGCGCTGTTTGGTCCGCCGGGCCTGTTTTAGCAATGCAAGTGCGTCCCGGGACGAGGCGTAGCCGTGCAGTAAGCGGGGTGCCGGGACGCGATTTTTCTACTCGATGGCAGAGGCCTGATATGTTGGTAGTTATCGGATATGCGGTGGTCATCATCGCAGTGGTCGGCAGTTTCGTCGGGTTGGGCGGCCACCTTGGTGCGCTGTATCAGCCTTTCGAATTGACGCTGATCGCCGGCGCCGCAATCGGTGCCTTTCTTGCCGGCAACAGCCGCAAATCGCTCATATTGGTGCGCCAAGCCATTCCGTGGGCCTTCAAAAGCGCGCCCTACAGCAAAGATCTGTACATGGAACTGATGGCATTGCTGTACGTGCTGCTGAACAAAGCGCGGCGCGAAGGCTTGATGGCCATCGAGTCGCATATCGAGGACCCATCATCGAGCCCCGTCTTCAACGAGTATCCGCGCATCATGAAGGATCCGAAGCTGATGGAGTTCATCACCGATTATCTGCGCATCATGATCAGCGGCAACATGAGCTCCTTCGAGATCGAGACGCTGATGGATGAGGAGATCGAGACCTTCCGTCATGAGCGTGAGGTGCCGACCCATGCCCTGCAGCAGGTCGCCGACGGTTTGCCGGCATTCGGTATCGTCGCCGCCGTGCTGGGCGTGATCAAGGCGCTGGCCGCGGTGGACCAACCGCCCGCCGTGCTGGGAGTGCTGTCGCTGCGCGTGAGCAATGGGACGCTCGAAGACGTACGTCAAACTCAGCCTTTGGTGGACTCGGCGTCCCGCCTGGCGACCGCGGCCAAGGACACCGTAGACGGACTCGGCCGGGTAGGCGTGGCCCACTACGGTGAAATCGTGCGCAGCATAGGGCAGCCGGTCCTGCCGCAACCGGGTTTGTCGCCCGAGGCGGCGGGCTTGCTCGATCGCGCCAAAGCGGCGCTGAATCGAGCGCAAGCCGAAGCCGAGCATTTTCGTGGCCTGCCGCGGCCTGACAGCGCGCGCGACAGCCTGCAGGCCGTCGAGGCGACCTACCTGGCACTGGTGAGTCAGGTGCTCGATCCCATGATCGTCGCGCTCGGCAAGGGCGACATGGCCACCTATCAGGGATTGCTCGGCACGCGGCTGGATGCGTCGGAGGCCGCGTTCGTGCAAGCCATCGCGGGCTTTGATTTCTGGCGGGCCGGCGAATTCCTGAGCGCCTATGACGCTGGCCGGCAACGCTATCGTTTGGTGCTCATGGCCGTTGCCGCAGGCGGCGCCTTGGCCGCGCTGCTGATTGTCATGACCTATCTTTTCCTGCGGCGGCGCGTCTTGCAACCGCTGAGGGCGGCGGGTAGTCATTTTGACCGTATAGCGGGAGGAGATTTGACGGCGCGTGTTGAGGTACGCAGCGGCAACGAGATAGGTCAGTTGTTTGGTTCGCTCAAGCGGATGCAGGAGAGTTTGACGCGTACGGTGTCGTCGGTGCGTCGTGGTGTTGAGGAGATCAATGTGGGTGCCCGGGAGATATCGGCGGGGAACACGGATCTGTCGAGCCGCACGGAGGAGCAGGCGGCGTCGCTGGAGCAGACGGCGGCGTCGATGGAGGAGCTGGCCTCGACGGTGCGTCAGAACGCGGACAATGCGCGGCAGGCGAATCAGTTGGCGGCGAGTGCGTCGGATGTGGCGCAGCGGGGTGGGTCGGCGGTGTCGGAGGTGGTTCAGACGATGCAGGGGATATCGGCGAGTTCGCGCAAGATATCGGAGATTGTGTCGGTGATAGATGGCATTGCGTTTCAGACGAACATATTGGCGTTGAATGCGGCGGTGGAAGCGGCGCGGGCGGGGGAGCAGGGCAAGGGGTTTGCGGTGGTGGCTGGGGAGGTTCGTTCGCTGGCGCAGCGCAGTGCTCAGGCGGCCAAGGAGATCAAGGGGTTGATTGAGGATTCGGTGGGCAAGGTGTCGGCGGGTTCGCAGCAGGTCGAGCGTGCTGGGGCGACGATGCAGGAGATTGTGGCGTCGGTGCGGCGCGTGACGGACATTATGGGCGAGATATCGGCGGCGTCGCAGGAGCAGTCCAGCGGGATCGAGCAGGTCAATCGAGCGGTGACGCAGATGGACGAGGTGACGCAGTAGAATGCGGCGTTGGTCGAGGAGGCGGCGGCGGCCGCGGCGCTGCAGGAGCAGTCCCAGCAGTTGTCCGAAGCCGTGGCGGTGTTCAAGGTCAACACCGGCGAGGTCATCGATGTGGCCACGCCCAAACTGGCCGGCGGCTACCAGTCACCCATGGTGGGCCAACGCTGAAATATGAGGGCTGCCGCGGCGGCCTTTTGCATGGCCCGGGGAATCCCGGGCCAATTCACTTCCCGCGACGATCCGGCCAAACCGGATCGTTTCTTTCTTCAAGAACTTCAGCGCGGATTCAGCAAGACAGGAGATCAGGCAGTGCGTGTCAACCTACCCATTTTCGACGACGAAACCCGTCTGCGCGAGGACCAGTATCTGATCTCGCGCACGGACATCCAGGGCCGCATTGTGTATGCCAATCCGGCCTTCGTGGAGGTCAGCGGTTTCGAACGCGACGAGCTGATCGGGCAGCCGCACAATATTGTGCGTCATCCCGATATGCCGTCCGAGGCGTACGAAGACCTGTGGGACACCTTGCAACGCGGACAGTCCTGGCTGGGCGTGGTGAAGAACCGGCGCAAGGACGGCGGCTATTACTGGGTGCTGGCCAACGCCACCCCCCATCGTCGAAGGCGGCGAAGTCGTAGCCTATTCTTCCGTACGCGTGCGCCCTTCCGAAGAGCAGATAGACGCCGCCGAGGCGTACTACGAGCAATTACGCCAAGGGCGGGGACGAGGTTGGCGCATCAAGGCGGGACAGGTGGTGCCGCGAGGCTGGCGCAGCGTGGTCGCGCGCATGGTTTTCCCCTTGCGCCGGGGCGCCCGTGCCCAGATGCTGCGCGCGGCGTTGCTGTCGAGTCTGTTGTTTGGTGGCCTTGCTGCCTGGATGCTGCACATGCATTGGGCCAGCCTCGATAGCGTACAGGCGGGACTCGGCGTGGCCGGTGCGCTTGCCGCAGTGGCGCTGTTGTGCACGGTGCAATGGCGTCTGGCTCGCGCCGTGCTGCGACCCCTGCGTGAGGCAGCCGACATGGCGCGCCAGGTGGCCGCTGGCAATCTCACCAGCCAGGTGTTCGCCGATACCAAGGATGAGGTCGGCAACCTGGCCTTCTCCCTGGACGTCATGCGCAAGAGCCTGATTGGCATCGCTGGCGACGTGTATCAGGGAATCGCGGGCACCACGCACGCCGCTCAAGGTATTGCCCAGGGCAACCAGCAGTTGGCGCTACGCACCAGTGATCAAAGCACATCGTTGCAGAGCACCGCCTCGAGCATGCAGCAACTGACCACGACGGTGAAACAGAACGCCGATCATGCCCGACAGGCCAACGACCTGGCTGCCAGCAGCATGGATGTCGCCCGGCGCGGCGGCGATGCGGTCGATCAGGTCGTGCACACCATGCATGGCATTTCCGACAGCTCGCGCCGCATTGCCGACATCGTGAACATCATCGAAGGTATCGCGTTTCAGACCAACATACTGGCCCTCAACGCAGCGATTGAAGCCGCTCGTGCGGGCGAGTCCGGAAAAGGATTCGCCGTGGTTGCCGGCGAAGTGCGCAGCCTCGCTCAGAAAAGTGCCCAGGCCGCGCGCGAGATCAAGGATTTGATAGGCGAGTCGGTCCACCGTGTGGCAGAAGGTTCGGCGCAGGCCGAACAGGCGGGCGATACCATGCACGAGATTGTCGACGCCGTGCGCAGGGTCACGGACATCATCGGTGAAATCTCGGTGGCGTCGCAGCAACAGGCCAGCGGCATCGAGCAGATGGAGCACGCCGTGGCCGAAATGGATGGCATGACCGACAAAAACAGCGTTCTGGTGGAGCAACTCGGTGCAGCTGTCGTGCAGTTGAGCGGCCAGTCCGCCGCTTTGCGCGAGACGATCCAGGTATTCAGGCTGACACGCGAGACGGCAGGCAGGCGCCTGGCCTTTGAGGGGGCAACGGCGGGTTGAGCGCTGCTCTGCTCCGTGAGGGACCCGGCACACCGGGCCCCTCACGGGGTGGCGAACCCCTGCGCTACGTCGCTCATGGCTTGCAGGCCCCGCTCGAAGAGACCCTCCAGAAATGGTCCGGCATGCGGAAGCACGATCGCCAGCACCAGCAACCCAACCGTCAACATGATCGGAAAATCCACGGCGAAAACCGTTAGCTGGGGCGCTGCCCGGTTCAGAATACCCATGGCCAGATTGATGGTCAGCAGCGCGCAGACCAAGGGCAGCGACAGCAGAAGCCCGGACACAAAGACGATTCCGGCCCACTGAAGCAATACACCCAGGCCATTGCGATCCAGCATCGCCGGAGTCAGGGGCAGGATGTCGAAGCTGCGCACCAGTGCGGCCAGCATCAGCAGATGGCCGTCGAGGCTCAGAAACACGAGCATGGCGACAATGTTCAGAAAGCGAGACAGCACCGCGGTGTTGGCTCCGGTCGACGGGTCGAAGAAGGAGGCAAAAGACAGCCCCATCTGCAGGCCGACATATTCACCCGCCGTCTGAACGGCGGCAAAGACCACTCGCATGGTCAACCCCATTGCCACACCGATCAGAATCTGTTGCCCAAGCAAAAGCAGGCCCTCGTAGCTGCTGGGCGACACCGTCGGCATGGGTGGCAGCCCAAGCGCGATGGCTGCGGCGAGCATAAATGACAGGCCTATCTTCACCTTGACCGGAATGGCGGATTCAGCAAAAAGCGGCGAGGCGCCCACGAGTGCCAAAATGCGGATGAAGGGCCAGACGAATTGCCCGATCCAGCCATTGAGCTGCTCAATGGTGAAGTTGAACACGGGCGTCAGGAAATCAGCATGGGGATCCCGGAGATCAGTTGCCGGATGTAGTCGACCAGCAAGTCGATCAGCCAGGGGCCGAGTAACACCAGCACGCCACACATCGCCAGCAGTTTGGGGATGAAAGACAGTGTCATCTCGTTGATCTGGGTGGCCGCCTGGAACACACTGATGACCAGCCCGACGACCAGCGTCACCAGCAGCAGCGGCCCGGCCAGCGCCAGCGCGATCTTCATGGCCTGATAGGCCATGGTCATGACGGTGTCTGCAGTCATGGACTCGGCGCTCCTGTCATTGGTAAAAGCTCTGGGCCAGCGAGCCCAGCAGCAGATTCCAACCGTCGGCCAGCACAAACAGCATCAGCTTGAACGGCAGGGAAACCGTGACCGGAGGAACCATCATCATGCCCAAAGCCATGAGCACGCTGGCGACCACCAGGTCAATAATGAGAAAGGGGATGAAGATGGTAAAACCGATCTGGAACGCGGTCTTCAGTTCGCTGGTGATGAAGGCCGGAATCAGAATGCGCATGCGGACCTTGGACGGGTCCTCCATTTTCGGCACATTGGCCATGTTGGCAAACAGGGAGAGATCGTTCTCCCGCGTCTGATGCAACATGAAGGTGTGCAAAGGCGCACCGGCGCGTTCAACGGCCGTCTCGAATCCGATGCTGCCCGCTGACTGCGGTTCATATGCCTCGGTGTAGATTTTGTCGAACACCGGCGACATGGTGTAGAACGTCAAGAACAGCGCGATGCCGACCAGGACGTGATTGGGCGGAGAGGTGGCCGTGCCCATGGCGCTGCGCAGCAATCCCAGCACAATGATGATGCGGGTGAAGCCCGTCATCATCAGTAAGGCAGCAGGCAAGAAAGACAGCGACGTCATCAGCAGCAGGGTCTGCATGCTGAGCGAGTAAGTCTGGGAGCCGTTGGCGCCTGGCGTGGCAGTCAGCGCCGGCAGCGTCGCCTGCGCGATGGCACCGTCGGGCCACAGCGCCAGGATGCTGAGCAGGGATAATCCTGCAGCGGGCAGGCAGAAAGACAGGGCAGGCTTCATGAATGATTTAACGGCGCGTTAGCGCCTGGCCGAGCTTGAGCGCGAACGAGGTGGCGTCGGCGACGGGAAGCTCGCCCGCAGGCAGCGTGTGCAAGGTGGTGATCTGGCCGGGCGTCACGCCCAGCACGAGCCAAGTCTTATCGACCTCGACGATGATCACGCTCTGTCGCGGGCCAAGAGTCTGTGAGGCGATCTGCCACAGCAATGTCCCTTGCGCGCGGGATCCAACTCCGGCGCGGCGCGCCAGCCATCCGGCCACGAGGATGGCGGCCACGACCAGCAACAGGCCGACCACCACGCGCACGAGACTGGCTTCGTTCATGGCGGCTCAGCGGCGGCTGTTCAAGCGATTGATGCGTTCGGACGGGGTGATGATGTCGGTCAGGCGGATGCCGTACTTCTCTTCGACTACCACCACTTCACCCTGAGCGATCAGGTAGCCATTGACGAAGATGTCCATGGGCTCTCCCGCCAGGCCGTCCAGTTCGACCACCGATCCCTGGCCGAGCTGAAGCAGGTTTTTGATGGTCAGCCGGGTGCGACCAAGCTCGACGGTGAGCTGTACCGGAACATCCATCACCAGGTCGATATCGGCGGCGCCGGCGCTGGACTTCTCGCTCAGCGGCTTGAATACGGTGTGCGCGGCAGATTGGGCGGCGGGTGCTGCCTTGGGCACGGCGGCAGCCTGCTCGGCCATGGCACTGGCCCACTCATCCTGTCCTCGCAGACCATCGGCCTGGGTGGGGGTTACGCTGCGCGATTGTTCGGCCAGAGCGTCTGCCCAGTCGTCGGCCGCACTGGAAGCGGCGCCGGCGCCAGCCTGATCGGGTCGCTGGTTCGTGTCAGTCATGATCGGGTGTCTCGTTGGGTTCGTCGTGGTTGAGCATGTTGTGCACGCGTAAGGCGTACTGGCCGTTGAAGACGCCGTAGCTGCATTCCATCAGCGGTACGCCGTCGACGTGGGCGACAACGCTGTGAGGCACTTCCACGGGCAGAATGTCGCCTACTTTCAGTTGCGACAGCGCGCCGATGGTGGAGGGGATATGCGCGAATTCGGCCACCAGGTCCACATCTGCGCTGCGGACCTGGCGCGAGAGCTGCTGCGACCAGCGTTGGTCGACTTCTTCCAGGGCCGCGTCCTGCAGGGGCCGGGTGAGCAGATCACGCACCGGTTCGATCATGGAATAGGGCAGGCAGATATTCAGATCGCCACCCGTGGCGCCAAACTCGATGTGAAAGGACGACACGACAACGACTTCGTTGTCGCCCGTGATGCTGGCAAACTTGGTGTGCATCTCGGAGCGTACGTACTCGAACTCGATGGGGTAGACCGGATCCCAGGATTTACCGTAACTGTCGAGGGTGAGATTGAGCAGGCGGCGGATGATGCGCTGCTCCGTCGTGGTGAAATCACGCCCTTCGACGCGCGTGTGATAACGCCCGTCGCCACCAAAAAGGCTGTCGATCACCAGGAACACCAGGCTCGGGTCGTAGGTAAACAGCGCCGTGCCGCGCAGTGGCTTCATCTGAATCATGTTCAGATTGCTGGGCACCGGCAGGTTGCGCTCGAAATCGGCGTACTTCAGGATTTTTATCGACCCGACGGTGATGTCGGCACTGCGGCGCATGAAGTTGAGCAGCACGTGGCGCATGTTGCGCGCAAAACGCTCGTTGATGAGCTCCAGGGTCTGCATGCGTCGGCGCACGACGCGGTCCGGGAAACTCAGGTCATAGGCCCGGGTGTTATCCGCTTGATTGGCCTGCCCTTGCTTGGCGTCGCTCTCGCCGGTGACGCCGGCCAGCAGCGCATCGACTTCATCCTGAGAAAGAAATGCCTCGTAGGCCATGCTTATTGCACCACGAAGGCGGTAAACAGCACGTCGGAGACCGCCTGGCCGTCAGGCAACGGCGCGAACGGTTTGTTGATGGCGGCTTGCAGGCTTTTGGCCATGGCCTGCTTGCCGGCCAGCGACTGCACGGACTGCGGTGTCTGGGATGACATGACCATCAGAATTCGGTTGCGCACTTCGGGCATGTAGCGCTCTATGCGCTGACGAGATTGCTCGTCACCCAAGCGCAAGGTCAGGCCCACATGCATGATGCGCTCAGATTCCGCGTCATTGATCGTGACGGTGAAGGCCTCGAGCGGGAAAAAGATCGGAGCCGGTACGACTGCCGGGGGCGCCGGCGGCGGCGTGTAGGTGGTTGGCACTGGGCCGGTTGCGCCAGCCTGGCCTTGCTGCTGGCCTATGCCCAATTGCATCGCCGCCTGCAGTTGCTGCTGCTGATAGCGCGACATGAAATACCAGGTTCCCGCCACGCTGGCCACGACCACGAGTACCAGAGTCAGTAGCGCCAGCAGAGGGCGCAACAGTTTTCCTGCGCCGCCGGTGGCGCTACGGGCAGCAGGCATGGCGGGAGATTTGGATGTGGCCATCGTTTGAACAGTTCAGGCTGGGCGAAGGGATTTTTCGTTATCAGGGGAATTCTGCCCCAAGTCGCCTTGAACCAGGGGAGCGAAAAACAGGGCGAAAAGTGTGTATCTCAGCCTATTGGCGTGCAGTGCGCGGGCATCTTCAGGCGTAAGTGTTGACCAGGCCCTCGTGAGCCTGCGTGCGCAGTGCGGCCGCGCTCTCGATGACCACGGCCCCGAGTGCCTGGCGGCCGTCCTTGGCCTGCCCATGGTGGCCAGGCTGACCGGAAGACTGGCCTCCAGCCTGACCTGCCATCGCCGGGGTGCCTTGATCCCCGACATTGGTATGTCCTAGCGAAATCCCTGCCTGTGACAAGGCTTGCTGCAACTGCGGCAGCGCCGTCTCGACGGCCTGCCGCACAGCTGCATGCGCCGAGACGAAACTAGCGCTCGCCACGCCGTCGTTGATGCTCAGCGTCACGCGCAAGGGTCCCAGATCGGGCGGATCCAGGCGCAACTGGGCAGTGTGGCTGCCCTGCGCGAGATTCTCACTGAAGATCACGACCTGCCGGCTCAGTTCCTGCCCCCATTGGGTAGCGCCGACTGGCGAGCTGAGTTGCAAGCCCGTGGTCACGTCGGCCGTTGCGGTGGCCACCGGTAAGCGCGCGGGCGACAGCTCCGCCCAAGCCTGTGCCGCGTCGGTGACCGCGTGCAGCGGCGCGGCGGGGCTAGTCTCCGGGGCGGGCGGCTTGGAGGAGGTTTGGGCCTGCGGGCGCGGCTGGACGGGGGAAACCGCTTCAGCCGTCAACGCCATGTTTGGCACAGGCCGCACGGCGGCGACGTCCTGAGCGCCCTGTTGTTCATCGTCGCTTGAGCCCTTGGCGTGAGACGGCATGCGTGTTGCGGCCGGTTTGGCCGCAGCCGCCGGCTCTGCCGCTGTCGCGCCCAGCGTTCGTGCGGCCAACGTGTGCTCGATCTGCGTGTCGGCTCCTTCGGAAGAGGCGGTATTGGCCGCGGCCACACGTGCCTGAACCTCGGCGACCTGGGCGGCCAGCTCCAGCGTCTGTTGCGGCAGTGCCGGCGCGGCTGGCAGCGGCAGCGCGCCCTGACCCAGGGCAGCGGCGATGTCACTGTTATCTTGAGTACTGCCGGCATGCGGCGAGTCGCTGGTGTCGTCGTCTTGCGCTGCCGGTCGGCTGGCACACGCGGGTGCCGTATCGGCCCGATCCGATGGCATGGCCTGCGGCCGATCGTTGTTGCGCGGGCGTGTGACGGACGCCGCCTGATCGGACCCGCTGGCCTTTTGCGCATTGAGCACGCGGGCAAAGCTGTCGCTGTCGTCGCCCGTGGTCGGCGCCGGGACGCCGGCGGGCGCTGCCGATGGAGCGACCGTGGGGATGGTCAAGGCCAGGGAAGGAGGGTTCATCATCATGGCAGTCAACGTTCTACATGCCGGCTTGCCGGCGGACCAGGCGTGCGGAGATTTCATCATTGGCACGCTGTTCGCGGCGCGCCTCGGTCATGGCTCGGCTGCGCGCATCGCGCTCGGCCAACGTGTCGAAGGAGCTGAGCTTGCGTTTCTCACGCTGCCAGTCAAGACGGCCCTGCAGCAATTGCATGTCGGCCTTTTGCAAGACATTGGTCTGCTGACCGATGGCGTCATCCAGTGTGCCAATGAAACGTTGGTAATTATGGCAATCGGCAGCCGGCATGCCGGCGACCATTGCGTCCTGCAGCCGCTTGAGGTAATCCTGCCGATAGTCGTGCAGCATGGTCAATTGACGTTCGGCATTACTGCGCGCGGCATTGAGGCGGCCCAGTTCGCGGGCTGCTTCATCGGTGCTGTCCTTGGCCAGGCTGATCAGCATATCCAAAGGCAATTGGCTAGGCATGCGTATCTCCGCTTGCGAAAGTGGCGCGCAGGATTTCCACGGCATCGGCATAGCTGACGTTATCGCCGACGTTTTGTTGAAGGTAGGCTTCCAGGCGCGGGTAGCGCGCGATGGCGTCGTCGAGCTGTGGGTCAGCGCCAGGAACGTACGCACCCACGGAAATCAAATCCCGATTGCGCTGATAGCGCGAGAGCACCTGCTTGAAACGGCGCACCATATTGAATTGCTGCTGAGAGATCAGCGACGTCATGGCGCGCGATATCGAAGCTTCGATATCGATGGCGGGGTAGTGCCCAGCCTCGGCCAGCGAGCGCGACAACACCACATGGCCGTCCAGGATGGCGCGCGCCGAATCGGCGATCGGATCTTGTTGATCGTCCCCTTCGGCCAGCACCGTGTAAAACGCCGTGATGGATCCCGCCTTGCCGTTAGGTCCGGGCGCTCCCATACCGGTGCGCTCGACCAGTGCCGGTAGTTTGGCGAATACGGAGGGCGGATACCCTTTGGTTGCGGGCGGCTCCCCGATGGCCAGAGCGATCTCCCGTTGCGCCATGGCGTAACGGGTCAGCGAATCCATGATCAGCAGAACATCCTGTCCCTGATCACGAAAATGCTCGGCCAGGCGGGTCGCATAGGCAGCGCCTTGCAAACGCAGCAGCGGTGAGACGTCCGCCGGCGCGGCGACCACGACCGAGCGGGCCAGGCCTTCGGCGCCCAGATTATGCTCGATGAATTCCTTGACCTCACGCCCGCGCTCGCCAATGAGGCCTACGACGATGATGTCCGCACGCGTGTAACGCGCCATCATGCCCAGCAGTACGCTCTTGCCTACGCCGGAGCCAGCGAACAGGCCCATGCGTTGGCCGCGACCAACCGTAAGCAGGCCGTTGATGGCACGCACGCCGACATCGAGGACGGAGTCGATCGGTGCGCGGGTCAAAGGATTGATGGGATGAGCAGACAGCGGCGCCAGATCAGCACCCGTGAGCGGGCCCAGGCCGTCGAACGGGCGGCAAGCCAGAGATATCCGCCTGCGGCATCAGATACAGGGTGTGGCCGTCGAAGCCGACGACTTCGGCATCGGCCCAATGATCGTGGCCGCGCGCGATTTCGATGCGGCATGCCGCGCCCACGGGCAGCCGCAGGCCTGTGGCGTGCAGCACCAGACCGGTGGCGCGCGTGACGCGGCCGGTGGCTAGGGTGGGCTCGGTCGCCGCCGCTCGGATCGAACCGATCTGCAGCTGGGTCTGCCAGCGATCAATGGCAGGGGCGGGCTTGCTCACGCCCCATCCTCCCAGTCGCTGGCGCGGCCCAGCGATGCCACGACGCGTCGCCAACGGGTTTGCAAGGTCGCGTCGATATCCCCCAACGGAGATTCCGCGCGGCAACCCCCGCGCGTGATGGACTCGTCAGCCAGCACCCGCCAATTGCCGTCGCGCAATTCGTCGGCCAGATGCAGGCGCACGAGCTCCATATCTTGCGGATGTACCCACAGGCGTAAGATGCCGCCGGAACCGGGGGCCGGCATGCGCAGAACTTCGCGTACGGCCTCAAGCATGCTTTGCGGCTGCTCGGCCAGGGTCGTGCGCAGAATCTGCCCGGCGATGTCCAAGGACAGCGTCAAGAGCGCCTGGCCCATGGTTTCTTCCAATTGCTGCAATGAATGGGCAGTCGCCGCGCTGAGCGCAGCCAGTTGCAGCCCTTCCTGCCGGGCCTGCTCGCGCCCCTCGGCCAGACCCGCGGAATAACCCGCCTGATGGCCCGTCTTCCAGCCTTGCTCCTGGCCGCTTTCGAGGCCAGCGGCCAAGCCCGCTTCGTGGCCGCGTGCGTAGCCGTCCTCGCGTCCCTGCGCCTCGGCCTCGGCGCGCCATTGCTGCTTGAGCGTCTCCGGGTCCGGGCCTGGATCCACGGTTGCGGGGGCGGGTTCGGGTTCAGGCTGGGGAAGGTCAAACGAGGTCATCTGCCAACGACGCCAGGCATCCGTGGTCAGCGCACCGTGGGCGCGCGTGTCAGACATAACTGTCCTCGCCCTGGCTGCCAAGCGTGATCTGCCCGCTTTCGGCCAGACGACGCGCGATCTGCAGAATCTTCTTCTGTTCGCCCTCGACCTTGGACATGCGAATCGGTCCCTGGGCATCGAGGTCTTCGCGCAGCGTTTCAGCGGCGCGGCTGGACATGTTGCGCAGAAATTTGGCGCGCAGCTCCTCGGTGGCGCCTTTGAGCGCGACCATGAGCGTGTCGTTGTCGATTTCTTTGAGGATGAGCTGGATGCCGCGGTCTTCGACGTCGATGAGGTTGTCGAAGACGAACATCTCGTCGACGATCTTCTGCGCCAGATCGGCGTCGCGTTCGCGCAGGCTCTCGACGACGGATTCTTCCTGGTTCGAGTTCATCATGTTCAGAATCTCGGCGGCCGTGCGCACCCCTCCCATCTTGCTGCGCTTGGCGCCCTGGCCGGCCAGCACGGAATTGAGCACTTCAGTCAGTTCGGACAGCGCCGCAGGCTGCACCCCGCCGAACGTGGCGATACGCAGCATGACTTCATTGCGCAGACGATCGGGCAGCATGCTCAGTACGCCGGCGGCGCGGTCGCGCTCCAGGTGGACGAGTATGGTGGCGACGATCTGCGGATGCTCGTCGCCGATGAGCTCGGCGACGGTGTGCGGGTCGAGCCAGTTCAGCGCGTCAATGCCGCTGCCGCTGTCGCCGGCCTCGAGAATGTCTTCGATCAGGCCGGCTGCGCGGTCGCTACCCAGGGCCTTGGTCAAGACGGTACGGATATAGTCATCAGAACCCAGGGTGACCGCCATGAACTGGTCGGCTTCCTGGCGAAACTCTTCCAGCACCCCGGCCACGTCGCCGCGCGTGACTTGCTTGAGCGTGGCCATGGCCGCGCCCACCTGCTGCACTTCCCGGGCCGTCAGGTACTTGAAGACTTCGGCGGCGGCATCCTCGCCCAGGGACATCAGCAACACGGCGCTGCGCGTCATGCCGTCGAGCGGCTTGGCATCACTTTTCATCTTTCGTCATCCAGGCGCGCAACACCATGGCCACGGCGCGCGGATCCTTGGTGGCCATTTCGCGGGCGCGTTGCAGATTGTCTTCGTAGCGGTTGACTTCCTTGGCGCGCGCGGTGGCAAGCGCCTCGCGCTCGGCTTCGGCGCGCGAGGCGGCAGCCTCTTCGGGGCTGACCTGCGGATAGAAGTATCCCGTGATCACCGGCCGTATCTTGCGATACAGCCACAGGGCGATCAGGAGGCCGAATACCCAGCCCAGCGCCGTCTTGACCATGGCGAGGAGCTCGGGATCGCGCCACATCGGAACGACAGGCGGGCTGTCGTTGAACTGGCTGTTGACCACGTTCAAGGAGTCGCCTCGAGGCTCGGAGTAGCCCATGGCTTCACGTACAAAATTGGTCAGCTTATTGAGTTCCTCGGGCGGCAGCGCCTGAGGATCACCATCCTTTCCAGGTAGATAATTGACGACCACAGCGACCGACAACCGCTTGAGTTGGCCGACGGGCTGCTTGACATGGCTGATCGTTCGATCGACTTCATAGTTGGTGGTGGCGTCGCGCCGCTCGCTGCCGGGAGCCTGTTGCTGCGCCTGGGTGCCGGTGGCGCTCTGTGTCGGCGATGGCTGACGTGGCGGCTGAGGGGCGGGGTTGGTGACCGGAGCCTGAACGCCGGCGGGTGGCTGATTGCTCAGCGCGCCAGGCACGCCGCTGGCCGCCGTGTTGCCGATCTGCCGAGAGTCGCTGGTCTGCTGGCTGCGCACGGCTGCCTGCCCCGGTTCCTGGTTCGGGCGGTAGCTTTCGGACGTTTCCTCACGGCGGGCGAAGTCCATTTCAGCGCTGGCCTGCACATGGACATTACCTGGGCCGACCAGAGGGTTGAGGATGGTCAGGATACGTTCTACCGTGCGCTGCTCGACTTCGCGCACCAGACGCATCTGATCGGCGTCCATGCCGCGGCCTTCCCCTGCCGGGGACGATAGCAGCCGCCCGTTCTGATCGACGATGGAGACATTGTCGGCAGCCAGATCCGGCACACTGGATGCCACCAGCCACGAGATCGCGGAAACCTGCGCCTGGGCAAGGCTGCGCCCAGGTTGCAGGGTCAGCAGTACCGAAGCGGTCGGCGGTTGTCGATCCCGCACAAACAGAGATTGGCGCGGCAATGCCAGGTGCACGCGGGCGTGCTGCACGGAATGCATGGCTTCGATGGAGCGCGCCAGCTCGCCTTCCAGGCCGCGTTGGTAATTGATCTGCTCGGCAAATTGGCTGGCGCCGAACCGCGCATTGTCCATCAGTTCAAAGCCCACCGAACCGCCTTTTGGCAAGCCCTGACTGGCCAGTTGCATGCGCGCGTCGTAGACCCGGTTGCCAGGCACGAGAATCGCCGTGCCGTTGTCGCTGAAGCGGTACGGGACGTTCATCTGGCCCAAGGCGTTGACGATGGCGCCGCCATCGCGATCGTCCAGGTTCGAGAACAACACCTTGTAATCCGGCTCCCGGCTCCAGAGCGAGACTGCCACCACGATGGCGATCAACGCTGCAGCGCCCGCCAGCAAGAGCGGCTTGGGCAGAGCGCGCGCCTTCGCCAGAAACGGATACCTGGCCAAAAGGGTGCTGCTCAGACTGGCTTGCTGGTTCATGGGCGGCTCCCGCAGGCTACGCGGAGCGGAGGGCAGGACAGCATGGACGGGGTAGGCAAAATGCACGCGAGGGCTATGGGAGGCTGGATTATGGCGGGTCAGCCTGTAAACCCAAGCGTCGAAAACAAGCGTTTTTTGGCGCCTTTTGCCTCTTATGTAGCCGGTTCAGGGGCAAGCGGCGAACTACGCCGGTTTTTGGCGTCTTTTGGGCGCAATGGCCGCGACGTCGAGCCGTTAGGCTTTCGCATATCGTGTCTCGCCCCGAGCAAGGATTGAATATGTCGGTTTCCGGCGTCTCCGGTATCGAAAACATGCTGGAACAGATGCGCGCCGTAATGCGCGCCGCACAGAGTGGTTCGGCGGGTTCCGCCGAGCTGTCGCCCGCGACTGCCCCGGCCAGCTTTGCCGCAGCGTTGCAGAACTCCATCCGCAACGTCTCCAACGCACAGAACGCGGCGACCGTTCAGGCCAAAGCCTTCGAGCTCGGCGCGCCCGATGTGTCGCTCAACGATGTCATGATCGATCTTCAGAAAGCCAGCCTCGGCTTTCAGATGACGGTGCAGGTGCGCAACCGCTTGGTCGCCGCCTACAAAGAAATTTCGTCGATGTCGATCTGAGGCAGAGCTCAGGCCGGCCTGTCCAGGGGGGTCTCCCGGCGCAGCAGTGCCGGAAACTCAGAGACCATGCCCACGCTGGCATCAGAGAAATTCAGTATGGTCGGGCGGCCCGCCTCGAACTGCAGGTGGCTGCCGTCGCCGACCGATATCAGAATCTCGACGGTCAAACTGCCGCTCATGAATGGCGCGCCGCCGGGCATGACGGTTGCCTGTTGCGGGTCGTGCGGGCGCCAGAAGATCAAGCCGGCCTGCCAGTCCGTGCCAAGCAGTTTGATGGGCCAACTGCGGCCCTGACCATCCCGTGCCTGCGCGGCATTGCCCGGGTGAATGACTTCTTTCAGAATGTCCATGATCTGCTGCGTATCGCGCAGCAGTTCGGTGTGATTCAGGGGCGGCGAAGCAGAGGGATTAGGCATGCGAGTGAGAGGCGGCGGTTGCAGGCAGTTCCCGGGCTTCGAGACGGTATAGCCAGGCAAGCAATTCGGCGACCGCGGTATACAACTGCGGGGGATGTGGGAGTCTAGGTCGACCTGCATCAGCAGGCCGACCAGTTCCGGGGATTCGTGAACATATAGACCATGCTCTTTGGCTGTGCGGACGATCGTGTCGGCCAATTGTCCATAGCCTTTGGCCACCACGCGCGGGGCACCATCGTTCTCATCGTAGCGTAGCGCAACCGAAGCGGTGCGCGAGGAATCTTCGGGTTGGGTCATGCGTCGGATAGCAGGAAGTCGGTTGTCTGGAAACGTTCCGGGTCGACCGCCTGCACGCTCAGGTCACTGAGGGTCAGGCCAGCGCCTGATAGCTGTTGACGCAATGTCTTTGCCTCGTGCTTGAGCTCGGTGGCACTTTGGGGCGCCGTCAGTTGCAGCACCAATTGTGAACCGGCCAGCGAAAGACGGACGTCGATCTCGCCCAGGCGCGGCAGATGCAGCACCAGCCGGCTGGACCAATAGACGGCGTTGTTGGCCAGGATCTCTAACTGCTGGCGGACCAGGGTATTGGTTTGCGAGTGCAGACCGCCTATCGGAGCGCCCGGATCTTGCGCGCGGGCGGTGTCAGCCTCGGCGCTGAGGGTCAGGACGGCCGAAGCGGACGCCTGGGCCGTGTGTGCGGGGGCGGGCGATGCGGCGGGCGCGGAGTAGGCGGGAGCGGCGGGCAGATTAGCCTGCGGCTCATCGCGCAGCGTCTGAGGCGTGCGTTGTCCATAGACCATCTCGGTCAGATGGGACTCGTAAAACAACCCGCTCGTCTGCAGGCTGGCTTTCAACGCCTGTGCGAACAGTGCGGCCGCCGGCTGGCTGCTGGCCGGTGGGCCCTGGACTCCGGAGGCTGCCGGCGCGGGTTTGGCGCCGGACTCACGGGGTTGGTCGGTTTCTGGCTGGGAAATCCGTGGCGCACTGACAGACGGCTCGCGCGCCGCACCGCCGGCGGCATTCTCCGCGGCTTGCGGCGGTGTCCACAGCGCGCTCGCACTTTGCACGGCGGGGGCGGCATTCGGATACTGGGCCAGCAGGGAAAGAATGATGCGCGCGGTGTTTCCCAGTGTCGTAGGTGCAGAGGCCGTGGTGTCGTTGCGGGTAACCAGGCCGCGGGCGGCCAGCGCCAGCGCGGCGGCCGTCTTCGCATCGACGGCGGCCGCCTGGCGGTCGGCTTTACCGCCCGCGCCATCGATCTGGCCTCTCGGATCGCGAGTCGCATCGTCGGTCTGGCCCGTGCGGGCGGCCTGTCCGGGTTGGCCGACAGCATCCGGGCGGGCGCCCGTCAGGGTGTTGGCATGCGCGGCCATCGTCGTGCCCAGCACGGCATCGAGACGCTGCACGAGCACGTTACCCAGAGCAGGCGGGCCTATGCTCATGCGCTGCGCGCCTTGCCACCATAAGTGGCCAGCAGGGATTGCTGCCGTTTCATGCGTCCCAGAAGATCGCCCAACCGAGCCAGTTGGGGCAGGGCGAGATCGCGCACGGCCGCGTCGTTCTCCAGTATGCGTACCAGCAGCTCATACTTCATGGCGCGTGACGCGTCGTCCAGTGGCGAGGCGGGCTCCAAGCCGCGCAGCTGCTCGACCAGCTCGATGTATTGACGACCCAGGTCCAGCACTTGGGTCCAGTCCTCATCTTGAGCGAACACCAGCATCTCGCCTGTCACGGAGGCGATGTCCTGATACAAATCGAGAACGGGGGCTTGCTGCATGAGAGCCGTCATGGATGTCTCGCGGTCAAAGCAAAAGGCAAAAGAGAGAAAGGCGGCGCTCAGGCCGAGGCGCCAGCGGGGGAAGGGTCTACCGAGCTTTCCCACGCGGAAGCCAGGTCGGCCAGAAGACGATCCGCGACATCGAGCTGGGCGGCGTCGGCGTGCAGATTGGCCCTGAGCAGGGTGCGCGTGACGAAGTCGTAGAGCTCGGAGAGGTTGAGGGCCAGTTCGCCGCCCGCCTCCAGGTTGAGCCCTTGTTTCAAGCCTTCGTCGACGATGCGCGTGGCCTTGGAAATGGCCTGGCCGCGTTCGGCGACGCGACCTGCCTCGAGATGAAGCCTGGCCTGGGCGATCGCGGCGCGCGCGCCGCGATACAGCAGAGTAATGAGGCGCTCGGGGGCGGCGCTCAAGACCTCGGTTTCCAGGCCTATGTCCTGATAGGAGCGGGCAGATTGGTAGCCCGTTGGGCGGCGCACGGCATAAGTCATGATTTACAACGCTAGTCGGAGGACGAGGTCAGGGCCGCGAACTGCTGGGTCAGGTATTCGCTGGTGCTCTTGAGTTGCACGACCAGGGCGTCAAGTTTGACGAACTGGGTGCGATAGTTGGCCATGGTCGCTTCGATCTGGCTCTCGGTGGAGTCGTACTGCTTCTGCAGATTCTCGAGCGTTTTGCTCAGGCCGTCGGTCCGGGTCTTGATCGACCCGTTGGTGCCCAGCATCTTGTCTGTCGCTGCCGCCATCTTGGACGCCACGCCGTTGGTGCCGGCAAATACCCACAGCACGTCGTTGGGGTTCTGGCTCAGGGCCTTGTTGAATTTCTCGCTATCGAGGCTGAGTTGGCCGGTCGAAGAATTGATCGAGATTCCCAGTTGACCCAGGTTCTGTACGTTGCCTTCGCCGGTGGCGACCTGCAAGGCGGCGGCCACAGCAGACTGGATGTTGCGTGCCGTACCGTCGCCGGTCAGGGCGCTTTGCGTCTCGTCGTCGACATTGAAGGCCGTCAGATCGGAGATGGTCGTCTGCAGCGAGTTGTAGGCATTGATGAAAGATTGCACCAGTGTGGTGATCTTGCTGCTGTCCTGGGAGATTGTCAGCGTCGCGCCATTGCCGTCGGCCGCCGTGACGGCCGTCAGATTCAGCGTGATACCGTCGATCGCCGTGGTCACTGTGTTGGTCTGACTGACGATGGAAATGCCGTTGATGGTCAACTGGGCGTCGTTGGCCGCGGCAAGCACGGTCATCGGCGAACTGCTGTCGGTGGCGTCGTACTTGAACGTCGCAGCCAGCGTGTCGTTACCCGTGACCGCGATCTTGCTGACGGCTGCCTTGGTGCCTTGGGTGTTGGAGGAGACCATCAGGTAGTAATTGTCGTTGCCATCGTTGACCACGGTGGCGCTCAGGCCCAGCGAGTCCTCGCCATTGATGGCCTTGACAATGCCGTTGAGCGACGTGTCGGATCCCAGGGTAACGGACTTTTCCGTGCCATCGATGGTGAACGTCATGGTGCCGCCCGTGCCCATGCTCTCGACACGACTGCTGTAGGCCTGAGTTTGCAGGGATTGCGCCGTGGCCAGCTTGGAAACCTTGATGTTGTAGGTGCCCGCGGTCGCGCCGGTTCCAATGCTGGAAGTCACGCCGTCGCCCGTCACCTTATTGGTGAGGATGTTAGACCCCGTCATGCCGCTCAGGTCGGAGGCGGCTTTCTGCAAGGCTTCCACCGCGCTCTGGACCTTGCCATAGGCCGAGATGCGGGTCTGCGCACTGGTTTTCTGGTTGGTAATCAGCGTCAGCCGCTGTTCTTCGGCGGCTTGCAGTTTGTCCAGCGTGTAAGCGGCAAACCGGATGAGCCGAGCGACGAGATGGTGGCCATTATTGGGTACTCCTTGCTAGCGAAACGATTCTGTCAAAGATTGTTGCTGCCTTAAGCGCCGGGCAACGGCATAAGGGCGGGCTAATTCGGGGTTTATGCCTGTTCGCACCAAAATGGTGCGGCCTGGCGTCGCATCAGGCCGTCGTCTCCACGGTATTTCCCTGCAACGTCACGATCGTCTTGGCGTATCGCATGACGGCCTCCGAAGGGATGGTGCGCAGCACCTCACCGCTTTCGGCGTCGCGTACGGATATGACGATCCGATTCAAGTCCGGATCCATCTCAAATTGCAGTTCCGTCGACCACGCCTGCAGTTGCTGATTGATCTCCTGCAGCGCCAAGTCGGCCGAAGCCGTCTGGCGTGGTGCGTCGGCGGCCGGGTCATCGACGGCATCCCGGTCAGTGTTCGCTCCGGGCAGCAGGGCGGCCTGATCGACAGAGGGCGCCGCGCCAGCCGCGGAGGGCGTCTGGACCTGCGGGACGAGGTTGATGGGGCGGATTGGCATCTTCACTCCAGCATGCGGGGCGGCGGGATCGCGGTCGCTCGACAATGGCAGATGCACATCATCGCTTGGGTAAAAATCTCAGCTACCATAACGGCAGGCTGAACAATAACTTTAGGCCGTACCTCTTTCCTTTCACATTCAGCTTGGCAATGAGTGTCAAAACCGCCCTTCGCGTGATCGAGATCATCGAGACGTATGCCCGTGAAAAGCGGGCGTTGTCCCTGTCGGAGATGGCGCGCCTGCTTGATGTGCCGGTCTCGAGCTGCCTGGCGCTCATCCGCACGTTGGCCGAGCTGGGCTACCTCTATGAAACCGGGCGGCGCCAGGGGTATTACCCAACCGGCCGCCTGCTGGCCATGGCGCAGCGCATCGCGCGCGCCGATCCTGTGCTGGATCGTGTGTATCCGAGCCTGCTCGAACTGCGAGAGGCCACTCGGGAAACCATCGTTTTTGCCAAACTTGATGCGTTGTCTCGCGTGGTCTATCTTGAGGTTCTGGATTCGCCGCACACCATCAGATATGCTCCGGTTGCCGGCGAGTTCCGCGAGGTTCACGCCAATTCACTGGGTAAAGCGCTGCTTTCGCAATTGCCGCCCGAGCAACGAACCGGCCTGTTGACCCGCACGCCGCTCACACGCTTTAATGCGCGCACGCTGGTCGAGCCAGATGCCGTCGAGGCAGATCTGCAGCAATCGCGCCAGCGGGGATGGTTTTCCAATATCAGCGAATCCATTCCCGACGTGGGCGCAATTGCCTGGCCGCTCAGCCTTTCGGGCGAGAACTACTCGATTTCGGTGGGCGGTCCCGTCTATCGCATCGAACCGCAGCAAGCCGCCTATGCCAGCATTCTGCGGTCGGCCTGCACCGCCCTGGAGCAGAACCACTGAGGTTCCTAATAGGATTTGGGCAGTCCGAGCACCTTTTCCGCGATAAAGCACATGATGAGTTGCGGGCTGACCGGCGCGATGCGCGGAATATAGCTTTCCCGTAACAGGCGCTCGACGTGGTATTCCTTGGCATAGCCCATGCCGCCCAGCGTCAAGACGGCTGTCTGGCAGGCGTTGTGGCCAGCTTCCGCAGCCAGATACTTCGCGCTGTTGGCATACGGGGCGCAGGGTTTTCCGGCGTCATACAGGCTGGCGGCCTTGAACACCATCAGATCGGCGGCTTCCAGTTGCATCCAGGCCTGAGCCAGAGGGTGTTGTATGCCCTGGTTCTGCCCGATGGGGCGACCGAACACCACCCGTTCGCCGGCGTATTGCACCGCCCGTTTCAGCGCCGCCCTGCCGATGCCCACCGCTTCTGCCGCGATGAGGATACGCTCGGGATTCAGGCCATGCAGGATGTACTCGAAACCTCGGCCTTCTTCACCGATGCGATCCTCCAAGGGGATGCGTAATCCGTCGATGAACAACATGTTCGAGTCCACGGCCTTGCGGCCCATCTTGTCGATTTCGCGCACTTCGACCCGCTCGCGATCCAGGTCGGTATAGAAAAGCGTCAAGCCTTGCGTCGGTTTGGACACCTCGGCCAGCGGCGTCGTGCGCGCCAGCAGCAGCATTTTGTGCGCTACCTGCGCGGTAGAGATCCATATCTTGCGACCGTGCACGACATAATGGTCCCCCTGGCGTTCGGCGCGGGTTTGCAGGTGCGTGGTGTCCAGTCCCGCGTCGGGCTCGGTGACAGCAAAACAGGCTTTTTGTTGGCCGGCAATCAGGGGTGGAAGCCAGCGTTGGCGTTGCGCGGCATCGCCAAAGACCACCACGGGATTCAAGCCGAAGATATTCATGTGCACGGCCGAGGCGCCCGCAAACCCGGCCCCACAGGCCGCAATGGTCTGCATCATCAGCGCCGCTTCGGTCATCCCCAGACCCGCGCCGCCGAACTCGGACGGCATGGCAATGCCGAGCCATCCATCGCTGGCCAATGCCGCGTGAAAGTCGTGCGGAAAGCCGCCGACCTGGTCGCGTTCGAGCCAATAGTCATCGGAGAAGCGTTCGCATACGTGGGCGACCGCGTCGCGCACCGCCACTTGGTCTGCAGAGAATTCAAAGTCCATCAGGGTTGTCCATCCAGGGATGCGTGTTGTGCCATCAAGGCGTCTATGGTTGCTTCGTCCAGGCCTGCCTCGCGCAAGAGCTCGCGGCTGTGTTGTCCCAGGCGCGGGGCGCTGCGCCGCAGCGAGGCCGGGGTTCGGGCGTAGTGGCCCAGAGGGGCCGTGGTGCGCAGCCGGCCCTCGGAAGGGTGGTCGACTTCGCGAACGAATCCCGTCTGGAGCAGGTGCGGATCGGCGATCAGATCCTCCATGCCGTACAGGCGCGAGGCAGGGATGTCGGCGGCGTCCAGGTCCCTGAGCCAACTGGCGCTGTCGCGGGTGCCGATCACCTCGGCGACAAAGGCATACACCGCTGCGATGTGGCGGGCGCGTGCCGTGTGGTCGCAGAATCGCGGGTCATCATTGAGTTCAGGCTGGCCGATCAGGCGAAAGAAATTGCGCCAATGCTTGTCGTTGTAAATGAGCAGGCAGATATAGCCATCGGTCGTGGCATAGGGACGTCGATGCGGCGCCAGCAGACGCGCGTAACCCGGCGGCCCCAGAGGAGGCTTGAAGGTGTGGCCGCCGAGGTGATCGCCCAGCACCATGTGCGCCATGCCCTCGAACATGGGGATCTCGATAGCCTGGCCCTGGCCGTCTGCGCGTGCCCGCAGAATACCGGACAGCAGGGCAATGGCGACGTGCAGCCCGACGCTGCGATCGGCCAGCGTCAGCGGCGCGTAACGTGGCAGCTCGCCACTTTGCCGGGCGGCCAGATCGGCAATACCTGTCTGGCCCTGGATGAGGTCGTCGTAGGCTGGGCGCCCGGCATAAGGGCCGCTTTCGCTAAAGCCGTAGGCGCCGACGTAGACAAGGGCCGGATTGCGCGCGGCCACCGCCTCGTAACCCAATCCCAGGCGTGCCATGGCCTGGGGGCGGATGTTGTAGAGCAGGGCATCGCAGCCCTCGGCCAGTTTCAGGCAGGCGTCACGGCCTGCTTCCTGTTTGAGATCCAGCACGATGGAGCGCTTGTTGCGATTCAGGTGCAGGTAGAGGTGACCCATGCCTGGGTTGCGCATGGGACCGACCGCCCGCATGTTGTCGCCCGTTGGCAACTCGACTTTGATGATGTCTGCTCCAAGATCACCCAGAACCTGAGTGGCATACGGTCCCATGACGACCGAGCTCAGATCGAGGATGCGGACTCCTGTCAGTGGACCTGTTGCGGCGTCTGGCGTCATTGAGCGTCGATCCCGGCGTCGCGGATGAGCTGGCCCCATAGATCCCGCTGCGTGGAGACGAAGGCGCTGAAGTCCTGCGGTGTACCCGAGAACGCGTCAAAGCCCAGGCCAGCGAGCTTCTGCTTGACCGCGGGGTCGCGCACGATTTCGTTGATGGCTGAATTCAGGCGTTGCACGACCTCGGCTGGCAGCCCGGCGGGTCCAAAATAGCCATTCCACGAGTTCAGGTCGAAGTCTGCCACGCCGGCCTCTTTCATCGAAGGCAGTTGGGGCACGATGGCGCTGTGCTCGGCCGTCGAGACGGCCAGCGGCCGCAGTTGGCCCGACTGCACGAACGGCAGGCCCGAGGCCAGGTCTGTGAACATGAAGTCCACCTGGCCTCCTACCACATCGGTCATTGCCTGTGGCGTCCCTTTGTAAGGGACGTGGAGGAGGTCGATGCCAGCGCGCCGGGCCAGCGTGGCGCCCGCCACAATGCCCGTGCTGTTGCCGCTGGCATAGGTCACCTTTCCGGGATTCTTATGGGCATAGTCGATCAACTCCTGAACGGTCTTGTAAGGCCGCTTCGGATTGGCCACCAAGATGAAGGGCAGATTCCCTCCGCGAGCGATGGCGGTGAAGTCCTTGACCGGGTCGTAGGGCACCTGCTTCATCAGAAACGGCGCGGCCGAGTGCGAGGTGTTGGTCGTGACAAAGAGCGTACAGCCATCGGGTTTGGCCCGCGCCACGTAATTGGCGGCGATGGTGGCGTTGGCTCCGGGCTTGTTTTCCACCACGATCTGCTGGCCCAGCCGGTTGCCCAGCTCCATGGCAAAAATCCGGCCTACCGCATCCGTGCCGGAACCCGCAGGGAACGGAACGACCAGGGTGATGGGTTTGTCGGGATAGGCGGCGGCCGGTTGCCCAATGGCCGTTGCGGCCAGGCATAGCGTTGCCATCAGTTGCGGCAATTTCATGGTTTTGTCTCCTTGGGGGCGCGTGAGGTCAGCCGCGGATGACGCGGTCAGGGCGCTCTTCGTAGGGCGGGGTGTAAATGACCAGCAGGCGGGCGGGTTGCTCGCTGGTGACGGTAAACAGGTGCGGAATGTCGGCGGGGAAATAACAGCAGTCACCGGCCTGCATTTCGGCGCTCTCCTCACCGACCTGCGCGCGCGCCGTGCCTTCGAGCAGATAACAGACCTGTTCAATGCCGGGGTGGGCATGGGGCAGGGCGCCGCTGCCCTGTTCGATGGTGCCCAGTAACACTTCTACCTGCCGGGAGCCGACCGTCCGAGGGCTGATCAGGCGGCGGTTGGTCGTGCCCGTGTGATTGGCGGGGTGGTAGGCGATGGCGTCGCTCTCGCGCATCAGCCACTTCGGTTTGGCTTGCATCACGTCTCCTGGAAATTCTTATTTGTGAATTTAGTTTCACATATGAGAAAAATAGCAGCAAGCCCCGAGGCTGTTGCGCGCGAGCCATTCCCCTGCGGCGCACCCGGGTAAATACCGAGACGTCCCTGCTAAAATGACGGTTGTCTTACTCCCGTGTCCGCCATGCTCCCTCGTCCAGACGCCACAGCCGGCCTTGCCGACTGGCTGCACTACCTAGAGTCCCTGCACGCCAAGACTATCGATCTCGGGCTGGAGCGCGTCAAAGCCGTCGCCGAGCGGCTGGCGCTGCACCTGGATGCGGTGACGTTTACCGTCGGGGGCACCAACGGCAAAGGCTCAACCTGTGCCATGCTCGAGGCCATTCTCCTGGCGGCGGGCTACCGCGTTGGCCTCTATACCTCGCCGCATCTGATCGATTTCAACGAGCGCGCACGCGTCAATGGCGAGATTGCCTCTGATGCCGCGCTCATTGAGCAGTTCGTGGCGGTCGAAGCCGCACGCGGTGACACCAGCCTGACATACTTTGAATTCACCACGCTGGCCATTCTGCGACTGTTCTCACAGGCCAAGCTCGATGCTGTGGTGCTCGAAGTGGGGCTGGGCGGCAGGCTGGATGCGGTCAACATCATCGATGCGGATGTGGCCATCGTCACCAGCGTGGACCTGGACCACATGGATTACCTCGGTGACACGCGCGAGAAGATCGGTTTTGAAAAAGCCCATATTTATCGCGCAGGTCGGCCGGCCATCTGCAGTGATCCCGTGCCAGTGCAAAGTCTGCTCGATCACGCGGCCGCCATAGGCGCGGACCTGCGGCTGTTCGGCCGTGATTTCAATTATTCGGGCGATCGCCAGCAATGGGCTTATGGCGGCCGGGACGTGCGCCGCAGTTCGTTGGGATACCCGGCGCTGCGCGGTGCCAATCAATTGCTCAACGCCTCGGCCGCGCTGGCCGCGCTGGAGGCGGTGCGTATGCGACTCCCGGTACCCCAGCAGGCAGTGCGTCTGGGGCTGTTGCAAGCCAACCTGCCCGGCCGCTTTCAGATTCTGCCAGGGCAGCCGACGGTCATTCTGGACGTCGCGCACAATCCGCATGCGGCGGCCGTATTGGCGCAGAATCTGGACAACATGGGTTTTCACCCGTATACGCATGCCGTTTTCGGTATGCTCAGCGACAAGGATCTTCCGGGGTCGTGGCCAAGCTCGCAGGCCGCATCGACCACTGGTATTGCGCCGGATTGCCGGGCGCGCGCGGCAGCGACGGCGCGACCCTTGCCGCGCAATTGCGGCAGGCCCTGCCAGCCTCGCCGGCAGGCGCCGAAGCCCCTACCATCACCGCCTATGACAGCCCCGCGCAAGCCTATGCCGCTGCGCGCGGCAAGGCAGGTGAGGGTGATAGAATCGTAGTGTTTGGGTCATTCCTTACGGTTGCCGGCGTTTTGCAGGCATTGGGCCGCAAGGTATAGACCACGCAACGGCCATGCCTCGCCACCATGACCATGGGCGTAGGCCCTTCGCCAGCAACCGCGGGTTCGTGTGCAGCGGGATGGTTCCCGCCGTGCCGCTCGCCAGGATGTGAGTTCCATGGGTTTGTTCACACGCAAAGATTCCGCCTCTGAATCCTCGCCCTCCCGGCCGCGCCCGTCGGTCTCCAGCGAGGCCCAGGCGGCCGAGTTGCGGGGCCGCGCGCGGCGCCGTCTGGCCGGAGCGGTCGCTCTGGTGCTGGCCGCAGTCATTGTTTTGCCCATGATGCTCGATTCGGAGCCGGTGCCCGTCTCCGATGACATCCCCGTCCGCATTCCGGATCGCAACAGTCCCTATCAGCCCAACGTATCCGAGCCGGTTGCCGTGCCGCAGACACCGGCCTCGCCTGCGCCGCCAGCCGATACGGCTCCAGCGCCTGCCGCCGCGCCGGATGCTACCGTGCCGCCGCCCGAGGCCGTCGCGCAAGTGCCTGCCGTGCCGCCTCCCGTGGCGGCCACCACGCCTCCGCCCCGACCGCTGGACGCGCTCAAACCGGTCGAGAAACCGGCGCTGGTCAAACCTGCGGACAAGCCCAAGAACGAGAGCGGTTCGCGCTCCGATGATGGCGCGCGCGCGCTCGCCTTGCTGGAAGGTCGCACGCCGGCGCCGGCTGCGGCCAAACCGGTAGCCAAGCCGGCGGCCAAGGGCAACTTTGTCCTTCAAGTCGCGTCATATACCACTCAGACCGATGCTCGGGAGCGGCGCGGCAAACTTCATCAGGCGGGTGTAACCAACGCCTTTGTCGAACAGGCCACGATCAGTGGCAAACAGCAGTACCGCTTGCGTGTCGGGCCATTCCCTTCGCGCGAAGCGGCCCAGGCGGCGCAGGCGCGTTTGCGTACCCTGGGTTATGACAACGGCTTCATTGCTGCCCAGTGACTGGCTTCGACTTCGTCGTAATGACGATATTGGCCGTCTCCGGCATCTTGGGGCTGGTTCGCGGACTGCTCAAGGAAATGCTTTCGTTGGCGGCCTATCTGCTGGCTTTCGCTGCCGCGATCTGGTGGGGCCCTACGGTCTATACCTGGCTGCAAGCCTATATCGAGACCAGCGTGCTGCGCATGGGTGTGTCGTACGCGGCGGTCTTCATCATCGTGCTGCTGGCCGTGGGGCTGGTAAACATGACATTGAGCGCGCTGATCCGCAGCACCGGGCTATCTCCGGCGGATCACGGGCTCGGTGCAGTGTTTGGTTTGGCTCGCGGCCTGCTCATGATCGTCGTGCTGGTTGCCCTGGCCGGGTACACGCCACTACCCGAAGAAACCTGGTGGAAGGATGCGATGTTTTCGCATTCGGCGACCGAAGCCGTCAGGCAGCTAAAGGCGGCATTGCCACCGTCGCTGGCAACCTGGCTGCCATATTGAATCATTGATCGTTTTACCGTTTTATATTTACTAGGAACTCACCATGTGTGGAATCGTCGGGGTCATCGGGCGCGGGCCGGTCAACCAGCTGCTCTATGACAGCCTGCTGTTGTTGCAGCACCGAGGCCAGGACGCCTCGGGCATCGCAACGATGCACGGCAATCAATTCAATATGTACAAGGCTCACGGCCTTGTGCGCGACGTCTTCCGCACGCGCAACATGCGGGCGTTGCCCGGCACCAGCGGGGTAGGGCAGGTTCGCTACCCCACAGCCGGCTCCAGCGCCAGCGAAGAAGAGGCGCAGCCCTTCTATGTGAATGCTCCTTTTGGCATCATGTTCGCGCACAACGGCAACCTGACCAACTGGCGCGAGTTGCGCGAGTCGCTCTACCGTGTAGACCGTCGTCATATCAACACCAATTCGGATTCCGAGGTATTGCTCAATGTGCTGGCCCACGAGCTGCAATCGGCCGCCAGCGGCGTGTCTCTGGACGATGATGCGATCTTTCGCGCTGTGTCGGCCCTGCATCGTCGGGTGCGCGGCGCCTACGCCGTCGTGGCGCAGATTTCCGGCTACGGTATGCTGGCCTTCCGTGATCCGCACGGCATCCGTCCGCTCTGTATCGGTCGGCAGGAAACTGACGAGGGCGTCGAGTGGATGGTCGCCTCCGAGTCCGTCGCCCTGGAGGGCAGTGGTTTCAGCTTCGTGCGTGATGTCCAGCCCGGGGAAGCGATTTTCGTCGACCTGGACGGCCGCATGGCCAGCCGCCAATGCGCCGAGAATGCCGAGCTGGTGCCTTGCATTTTCGAGTATGTCTACTTTGCCCGTCCGGACTCGATGATCGACGGCGTGTCGGTCTACGATGCCCGCCTGCGCATGGGCGAATATCTGGCTGACAAGGTAGCGCGCAATATGCGTCTGGGCGATATCGACGTGGTCATGCCCATTCCGGACTCCTCGCGCCCGGCCGCCATGCAATTGGCCGCGCGTCTGAATCTCGATTACCGCGAAGGCCTGATCAAGAACCGCTACGTTGGCCGCACCTTCATCATGCCGGGTCAGGCCGTACGCCGTAAGTCCGTGCGCCAGAAGCTCAATGCCATCGGCATGGAGTTCAAGGGCAAAAACGTACTGCTGGTCGATGACTCGATCGTCCGCGGCACGACCAGCCGCGAGATCGTCGATATGGCGCGAGCCGCCGGGGCCAACAAGGTGTATTTCGCCTCGGCCGCGCCGCCGGTGCGTTTCCCGAATGTGTACGGCATCGACATGCCGACTCAGAAGGAGCTTATCGCCACCGGCCGCAGCGACGAGGAAATCGCGCGCGCCATTGGTACCGATTCGCTCGTCTATCAGGATCTGCACGACATGCAGCAAGCCGTGCGTGACATCAACCCGGCACTCAAGCGTTTCGAGGCCTCATGCTTCGATGGCGAGTACATCACCGGTGACATCACGGCCGAGTATCTCGCGCGCCTGGGTCAATCGCGTGAGACGTCGGCGGGAGAAGATCTGGCTGGTGGTCTGCAGTTCAATATGGGCTACGCTGCCAACGACGTGTGAGTTCGTCGGGCCCCCAAAAAAGGTCGGATCGGCATCCGCCTTTTTGAGGGGGGTCGTCCATGGCGGGTGCTGTTTTTGAGGCGGGCCGGATTCAGCTGCGGTTGCGCAACGTCGGCACCGCCATGAAAAACAGCACCACGAACAAGGCCAGACTCCAGATCGCGTATTCGAGGCCCAATAGACTGACCACGGCGTCCATGCACGTGGCATAAATTCCGAAGACCGAGGGCAGGGCGCCATCCAGTCCGGTGGCCGTGATGAAACGGTCGGCAAAAGTCTGGTCGCAGGACAGCATCTTGGCGGCCACGCTGTATTGATACCAGGCCGCCGCCACGCCGCAGGCGGCCAGTACGGCGCACAGCCCACCGCCCACGCGGGCAGCCAGCGGGGGGGGCATACGCGGCAACCAGCGCGATCACGCCTATGCACAGGTAGATGAGCCGTTGCAGCACGCACCAGGCGCAGGGCATCATGTCGAAAGCATACTGGGATAGCAGCGCCATGGCGATGGCACCGAAGCTAAACAGCGCAATGAGCAGCAGCAGTCGTCGGCGGGCAGTGGAGGCGTTCATGAGGGATTCATCCTTATAGTTTTGGCGCAGGTATCGCCAGCGCGGATTGGGCAAGCATGGCCAGCAGAAGTTCGCGGGCGCCGTCCCAGAAAATCTGTACGCCCAGGCACAGCATGATGAACGCCGACATACGCATAAAGACGGCCGTGCCGTTTTCGCCCAGCCGGTGCAGGATCTGCGCGGCAAAACGCAGGCAGACATACAGTGTGAGCGAAACCACCATCACCCCGGGCAGCGAGCCGCCGAGTCGCAACAGGCTCACGAGCCGGTCATCGTCGCTGAGAGTGGCGCCCACGGTAATAGCGGCGGCGATGGACCCCGGGCCGCATGTGATGGGAAAGGTCAGCGGATAAAAGGCGCGGGCCTGGGCGGTTTCATTGGTAAAGGGTTCGGCCATGCGCGCTATCCGGCCGGAATCGCCATCGGCCGAGTTGACCAGGCGCCATGCGCTGTAGATGACAAGGATGCCGCCGCCCACGCGCACAATCGCCAGCGAGATGCCGAAGAAACTCAGCACGACGTTGCTGGCCACCATGGCCACGATCAGCATGGCCGCCACATTGACGGCCACCCGTTTTGCCAGCGCGCTGCGCGTCGAGTTCGAGGCGCCGGTGGTCATCGTCCAGAAAATCGGGGCGATGGCCGGGGGTTCAGAAAGGGCAGCAGGGTCGCCAACGTAAACAAAAAGCTGCGACCCAGGATCAAAGCATAGTCGGTATACGCCATATGCCAGGCAGCTGAGAAAAAAGCCGATTGTATGCGCTTTGCTGGCTCTCAAGCCGCCTTTTGTTGGGGCTCTTCGCCCGCCAGCGCATCCAGTACGGCATGCTCGAACTGCATCTGGGTGCGGGGGCGTTCGAGCACGGAGCCGGAAATGACAAAAACGTCCTCGACCCGATCGCCCAATGTCATGACCTTCGCCATGATGAGGTCGACGCCATTTTCGGCAAACACCTTGGCCAGGGCATACAGCAGGCCGGCACGATCGGTGGCCGTGACCGACAGGCGCCAGGATTGGCTGCGTTCGTCGGGGTGCAGTTCAGCCTGGGGCATGACAGGAAACACGCGCGACAGGCGTGATTGCCGATTGCGGTGATAGCCGTGCGAGCGCGCCAGCGGTGTGTCACCGCGCGCCTGGCGCAGCCTTGCGGCGAGCTCGTGCTCGACCAGGGCGGCTTGAGCGCGTAAATCAGACAGGGGCTCGGTTGGCAGCACGATAAAACTGTCGAGCGCCCAGCCCTGCCGCGTCGTATGGATGCGTGCGTCCTGGATGCTGAAAGCCTTGCCGTCAAAATAGCCGCAGGTATTCATGAAAAGATCCGGAGTGTCCCGGGTGTACACCATGATCTGCAGCCCGGCGCCCTCTTCGGTCGGACGCACCTTGACCACGGCCTCTTCAGGTTGCACCTGATAGTAGAGATACCGGGTGTGCCAGGCGATTTCTGAGGCGTCGTGGCGCAGGAAGTACGCAACGTCGAGCTGTTTCCAGAAGGCGTCGCGGGCATCGTCGCGCAGACCCGCCAGGCGTAACAGCCGGGCGGCTTCTTCCTTGCGCTCGGCCAGCACCGTGTGGGCATCTTGCGCGCCGCCCAGCGCCGTGAGCGTCAGGCGGTACAGATCCTCGAGCAGCTTGCCTTTCCAGGCATTCCAGACTTTGGGTCTGGTGCCGCGGATATCCGCCACCGTCAGAAGGTAGAGTGCGCTCAGATGCCGCTCATCCTTGACCTGGCGCGCAAAGTCATTGATGACATCCGGGTCGGAGAGGTCGCGCTTCTGGGCCACCGCGGACATCAGCAAATGCTGCCGCACCAGAAACTCGACCAGTTCGGCGTCTTCCGGACTCAGGCCGTGCTCGTGGGCGAAACGCCGGACATCGCGCGCGCCGAGCTCCGAGTGATCGCCTCCACGGCCCTTGGCGATGTCGTGAAAGAGCGCCGCCACATAAAGCAGCCAGTGCCGATCCATGCCGGCCATGACCTGGCTGGCCGTGGGATACTCCAGCGCATGCTCAGGCATGGTGAAGCGGCGCAGATTACGGATGACGGCCAGTGTGTGCTGATCGACCGTGTAGACATGGAAGAGATCATGCTGCATTTGCCCGACGATGCGGCGGAATACGGGCAGATAGCGCGGCAGAATATTGAGCATGGTCATGCGGCGCAGCTCATGCACGATGCCGCGCGGCTGCTGCAGGATCTGCAGGAAAAGCCGGCGATTGACAGGGTTGCGGCGGAACTGGGCGTCGATGCGGTGGCGCGAATGCCAGATCGCGCGCAGCGTACGGGCCGACATGCCGGTCAGTTCGGGGTGCTGCTGCATGATGAGGAAGGCGCGCAGCAACAACGTGGGATTGCGCTCGAAACAGTCCTCGCGAACGATGTCGAGCCGCTCGTGCAAGTTGCGGAAGTCTTCATCGATGGGCCGCGCGTCGCTGTCGGGGCGGGGAAGCAGCCTTTCCTCGATGTTTTGCACCAGTATGGCGTTTAGCTGGGTCACCAGACGCGCCGCCCAATAATAACGCTGCATCAACAGTTCGCTGGCGCGACGAGTAACCGTGGAGCTGATGCCGTAGATTTCCGCCAGGGCGGGTTGCAGATCGAACAGCAACCTGTCTTCGCGCCGGCCGGTGAGCAGATGCAGCTCGATGCGCAGCCGCTTGAATGCCTGCTCGGCACGCCGCAAGTCGCGTGCTTCCGAGGTGGTCAGCAGCCCGGCCTTGGCCACCGCGCGCCAATTGCGGCCGAAGCCTGCGGCGCGCGCCATCCACAAAATGACCTGCAGATCCCGCAGCCCGCCCGGAGATTCTTTGCTGTTGGGCTCCAGAGCATAGGGCGTGTCCTGATAGCGGGTGTGGCGTTGCTGCATCTCGACGCGCTTGGCCTGAAAAAAAGCGCGGGCGTCCAGGCGCGCGGCCATGGCGGCTTCGAACTGTTTCATCAGGTTGCGGCTGCCCGCTAGCCAGCGCGACTCCAGCAGTGCGGTTTCGACGGTGATGTCGGCGCAGGCTTCGGCCTCGCAATCGGCCAGGGTGCGCACGCTGTGGCCCGGCTCAAGCCCCAGATCCCAGAGCGCCGCGACCAGGGTTTCGATCGCCTCGGCGGCAGCGCCGGCAGGGGCGTGGGGCAGCAGGATGAGCAAATCCACGTCCGAGTGGGGATAGAGTTCCCCGCGCCCATATCCACCCACAGCAGCCAGCGTGGCGCCGGGCGGCAACGGACATAGCTTGAGCAACTCGCGCAGCGCATGGTCGACAATGCGGCGCAATTCGCCCAGCAAGGTGTCGGGACGGTGGTGGTGGCGGAAATCGGCCACCGCCGCCGCTCTCGCGGCCTGCATGCGTTCCTTGATGGGAAGAAGATCAATCGGAGTCATGCAGGGCCTGCGAGTGCCTGAAGGGGTCAGATAGCCGGGACGATAACCGTGTCCGGAACGAAAGCGGGAGGGCGGGGCATGTTCGGCGAAATGGTCAGCACTTCACAGCCGGTATCGGTGACGCAAATAGCGTGTTCCCATTGCGCCGACAGGCTGTGGTCGCGCGTGACCACCGTCCAGCCATCGGCCAGTTGGCGGATCTCACGCCTTCCAGCGTTGATCATGGGCTCGATCGTAAAGAGCATGCCCGTCTGCAGCTTCACGCCCGAGCCAGGCTTGCCATAATGCAGCACCTGCGGGTCCTCGTGAAAGCGTTGGCCGATGCCGTGGCCGCAGAACTCGCGCACCACGGAAAATCCCTGCGCCTCGGCATACTTCTGGATTGCATGGCCGACATCGCCCAGCGTGGCGCCATTGCGCACGGCCGAGATGCCTTTCCACATGCATTCGAAGGTGATGTCGGTCAGCCGGCGGGCCAGGATGCTGGGCTCGCCCACGTAATACATCCGGCTCGTGTCGCCAAACCATCCATCTTTAATGATGGTGACGTCGATATTTAATACGTCCCCATTTTTTAACGCCTTTTCCCCCGGGATGCCATGGCAGACTTGATGGTTGACCGAGGTACAGATGGCACCCGGAAACGGCGGGTAGCCGGGCGGGGCGTAACCGACGGTGGCGGATTTCACCTTGAGCTCGTCGGTCAGATAGTGCAGGGCCAACTTGTCGAGTTCGCCCGTGGTCACCCCGGGTTTGACGTGCGGAGTGAGGAAGTCGAGAATCTTGGCGGCGTCCTGGCAGGCCGCGCGCATCTTGGCCAGATCGGCCTGGTCGGTAACTATGCCCATGTATCAGCTTGAGTATCGGCTCGGAAAAATAGTAGAATTATAGGCTTGCCTAGAGAAGCGCGCCTGACTTGGATTGTCGCTTGGCCTGGTTGCGACATAGCTTGGTGCCGGTTAGTGCCGCAAACGACGCATAAATCTTAGCGTTATTTGCGGGCTTATCGCACAGCTTGTTCATTTGCCAGTGTTAGTGCGTGTTGCGATGCTCTGGGGCTGTCATGGTGATTGGATTTGCCTGCCGTTGCGAAGGAACGGGCCAGGTGGGTTGGATCAGCGCACAGGCCAGAAACCGCAACTAGCCAAGGTGCTAGCGCCGGATTCGCTTTTTGCGTTTTGGCGCTGCGTCAGGTGGCAAGAGTGATGCGGTGATTTAGGTCAAGTAGTAGTAAAACAGAAATCGGGCGCAATGGGCGCGGCGCAAGCTGCTTCCATAAAGTTTCGATCACGTTTTTGAGCGGCGGTGCAGGCGCGGTGTGGGCGCCCGGTCTAAGTTCGGTGGGTTGCTAACGCCCGACGAAATGCCCCGGGACCTGATTCCAGGATGCCGGATTCCGCCGCCGACGAAACGGTTCGGGCTAGCCATGGCCAAGCGCCATGCCGGTCGTCTGGGTTTGTCGTGTGCGTTTCGGGGTGTCCCGGATGTGGCATGATCGGCCGACCCGTTTTCTGCAAATTATTCTGTCTGGCAATGGAGCCAGCCAGGAAATCGCGCGTCTAGCCACCCAGGGTGCCGGTGATCCGGTGCAGGCGAGACGCAAGACCCAACCCTCGGAGATAGTTATGTCCCTTATGCGCGAAATGCTCGAAGCCGGTGTCCACTTCGGCCACCAGACCCGTTACTGGAACCCGAAGATGGCTCCGTACATCTTCGGCCACCGCAACAAGATTCACATCATCAACCTGGAACAAACCGTCGGCAAGTTCCAGGAAGCCACCAAGTTCGTCAAGCAGATCGCTGCCCGCGGCGGCAACGTGCTGTTCGTCGGCACCAAGCGCGCCGCCCGTGAACTGGTCGCTGCTGAAGCCCAGCGTTGCGGCATGCCCTATGTCGACGCCCGCTGGCTGGGTGGCATGCTGACCAACTTCAAGACCGTCAAGAGCTCGATCAAGCGCTTGAAGGACATGGAAGTCATGGTCGCTGACGGCAGCGTCGAGCGCCTGACCAAGAAGGAAGGCCTGCTGTTCCAGCGCGAACTGGACAAACTGAACAAGTCGATCGGCGGCATCAAGGACATGAACGGTCTGCCCGATGCGCTGTTCGTCATCGACGTCGGCTACCACAAGATTGCTGTTGCCGAAGCTCGCACGCTGGGTATCCCGGTCGTGGCCGTGGTTGATACCAACCACTCGCCCGATGGCGTGGATTACATCATCCCCGGCAACGACGACTCGGCCCGCGCCATCGAACTGTACGCCAAGGGCATGGCCGACGCCGTGCTGGAAGGCCGCGAACAAAATCTGAACGGTCTGGTCGAAGAGATCGCTGAAGGTCAGGAAGAGTTCGTCGAAGTGCAAGAAGGCCAAGCCTGATGCACGGAGCCGCCGGTTGAAACATCCGGCGGCGATCATGCCGAGGCGGGCTCCCGCCTCAGGCCCGGCGCGAGTCGCCGGGCGTCACAACGAATCAAACCATATGCCCCGGTCCTTCCGGGGCATGTCATAGCGAATTGGAGCAAACATGGCTGAAATTACCGCCGCCCTGGTCAAGGAACTGCGCGAAAAGACCGATGCGCCCATGATGGAGTGCAAGAAGGCTCTGACGGAAGCCGACGGCGATCTGGCCCGTGCGGAAGAGATCCTGCGCGTCAAGCTGGGCAACAAGGCCAGCAAGGCAGCTTCCCGTGTGACCGCCGAGGGCCTGATCGGTCTGTTCATCTCCGCGGATGGCAAGCAAGGCGCCGTCATCGAAGTGAACTGCGAAACCGACTTCGTTGCCAAGAACCCGGATTTTGTCGCGTTCGTCAACAAGCTGGCCGAGCTGGTTGCCACGCAGAACCCCGCCGACGTCGCCGCGCTGTCGGCGCTGCCCTTCGGTGAAGGCACCATCGAAACCACCCGTACGGCTCTGGTCGGCAAGATTGGCGAGAACATCTCCATCCGCCGCTTCCAGCGCATCGACACCCCGGACGCGCTGGCCAGCTATGTGCACGGCGGCCGCATCGGTGTTCTGGTCGAGTACGCCGGAGCCGAAGAAGTGGGCAAGGATCTGGCCATGCACATTGCCGCGACCAAACCCAAGGCCTTGAACGCCGACGGCGTATCGGCCGACGACATCGCCACCGAGCGTTCGGTGGCCGAGCAGAAGGCTGCCGAGTCCGGCAAGCCGGCTGAAATCGTCGCCAAGATGGTCGAAGGCTCGGTGCAGAAGTTCCTGAAGGAAGTCACGCTGATGTCTCAGCCTTTCGTCAAGAATGACAAGCAAACGGTCGAGCAGATGCTCAAAGAAAAGGGCGCATCGATCAAGCAATTCGTTCTGTACGTCGTTGGTGAAGGCATCGAGAAGAAGACCACCGATTTTGCCGCCGAAGTCGCCGCTGCCGCAGCTGGCCGCGCCTGAAGCTCAAATTAGTGCCTAAGGGCCGGCGCATAGGGGCCAAATCCTCTGTGACCGGCCTATTTCTTGTCTTACACTTTCGTCGGATCGTTTCTCGGGATATCACCTATGAGCAGCAGACCATATAAACGGGTTCTTCTCAAACTTTCCGGCGAGGCGCTGATGGGCGAAGATGCCTTCGGTATCAATCGCTCCACCATCGTCCGCATGACCGATGAGATCGCCGAAGTCGCCGCCACAGGCGTCGAGCTGGCCATTGTCATCGGTGGTGGCAACATCTTCCGTGGGGTCGCCCCGGGTGCGCAGGGCATGGACCGCGCCACCGCCGACTACATGGGCATGATGGCCACGATCATGAACGCGCTTGCGCTGCAAGATGCGTTAAAGCACAAAGGGGTGGATACCCGCGTGCAATCGGCCTTGAACATCGATCAGGTCGTCGAACCCTATATTCGTCCCAAGGCATTGCGCTACCTCGAAGAGGGCAAGGTCGTCATTTTTGCCGCCGGCACGGGCAACCCGTTCTTCACGACGGATACCGCCGCCGCGTTGCGCGGTGCGGAGATCGGCGCGGAGATTGTCCTGAAGGCCACCAAGGTCGACGGCATCTACAGCGCGGATCCCAACAAAGATCCGACGGCCACGCGCTATGCTCGCATCAGCTTTGATGAAGCCATCGTGCGCCGCCTGGAAGTCATGGATGCCACAGCCTTTGCGCTGTGTCGCGACCAGAAATTGCCTATCAAGGTGTTTTCGATCAACAAATCCGGCGCGCTCAAGCGCGTGGTCGGAGGCGAAGACGAAGGCACGCTGGTGCACGTTTAAAAAAGGAAAGATCATGAGCCTCGCAGATATTCGTAAATCGGCCGAGACCAGGATGAGCAAGTCGCTCGATACGCTCAAGACCAACCTGGCCAAGATCCGCACCGGCCGTGCCCATACCGGCATTCTGGATCATGTCCAGGTGGAGTACTACGGCTCGCCCGTGCCGGTGGGGCAGGTCGCCAACGTCAACCTGATCGACGCCCGCACCATCAGCGTGCAGCCGTACGAAAAGCATATGGGCAGCGCGATCGAAAAGGCCATCCGTGACTCCGATCTGGGCCTGAACCCCGTGTCCATGGGTGACTCCATTCGGGTGCCGATGCCGGCGCTGACTGAAGAGCGTCGTCGCGATCTGACCAAGGTCGTGCGCAGCGAAGGCGAGGACGCCAAGGTCGCCATCCGCAACCTGCGTCGCGAGGCCAACGAAGGCCTCAAGAAGCTGGTCAAGGACAAGGAGATCTCCGAGGACGACGAGCGTCGCGCCCAGGACGACGTCCAGAAGTTGACCGACCGCGCCGTGGCCGACATCGACAAGATGGTCACGCAGAAAGAAGCGGAAATCATGACCGTCTAAGCAGGGAACCGGCCCGGTCGCGCATTTGCGCTCGGGCCGTTTTTCAAGGACGATGATGTTTTGCGCACGCCACTGTCGTGCCGCTGCCAGGTCCGGCAGGGGCGAGGAATAGGGGCGGCGCTGGTTTTTCAAGGCCTCGGTTGCTGCCGAGCAGCGCGAGGCACACATTACATGGCAACAAGTTCCACCCAGGCGATTCCTGAAACCGGCGCGATTCCCCAGCACGTTGCCATCATCATGGACGGCAACGGGCGTTGGGCCACGAGTCGCCATCTGCCCCGCACCGCCGGGCATGCCAAAGGCGTGCAAGCGGTGCGGCGCGTGGTCGAGGCCTGCGGGCGCCGCGGCGTGCGCTATCTCACATTGTTTGCGTTCAGCTCCGAGAATTGGCGTCGTCCGGCCGACGAGGTTTCCCTGCTGATGCGCCTGTTCGTGCAAGCGCTCGAGCGCGAAGTCGACAAGCTCCAGGAGCAGGGCGTGCGTCTGCATGTCGTCGGAGATCTTTCGGCGTTCGAGCCCCGTCTGCAGGAGCTCATTCAGGCTGCTCAGGATCGTACGCGCGACAACGATCGCCTGCATCTGTGCGTCGCCGCCAATTACGGTGGCCGTTGGGACATTCTGCAGGCCACCCGCGCGATGCTGCAGGCCGAGCCTGATCTTGCTTTACGTCCCGCCGATGTGGACGAAGGCCGCCTGTCGCAGTATCTGTCCATGGCATGGGCGCCCGAGCCTGATCTGTTCATCCGCACAGGTGGAGAGCAGCGCATATCCAATTTCCTTATCTGGCAACTGGCGTATACCGAGCTGTTTTTCAGCGACGCGTACTGGCCTGACTTCGGCGCCGAGCATCTCGATGCCGCGTTTGCCTGGTACGGCAGCCGAGAGCGTCGCTTCGGGCGCACCAGCGCTCAACTGGCGCCCGTGCGCTGACGCCTACTAACCAATCCGAGGAGACGGTTCATGCTGGGTCAGCGTATTGTCACCGCCATAGTGCTTCTGATCATCCTGGCTGCCACATTGGTCAGTGCCAATCCGTGGTGGTTCATCGCCTTGCTGGCGCTAGGAGCCTCGTGCGCCGCCTGGGAGTGGCTGCGCCTGACGCTGCCGGCCAGCGCGCGCGTCATCGCCGTGGGCATACCCGTTCTGTTGTTCCTTGCCATGCTGTGGTTGGCCGACATCTGGATGCGGGGACAAGGCGAGGCCGTCTACGTCACTGCCAGGGCAGTCAGGGGACTGATCCCGGCAGTGGCGCTGGTCTGGCTGGTGGGAGCGTTCGCGGTGGTCTACCAGGGCCGTTCCGACGCGGATCCTGTCAGTCTGGGGTGGTCCGTGTTTGCCGTTTTTGCTGTGTTGGCGGCCTGGTCGGCGCTGGCGTTGTTTTTCTTGCTGCGTGGCCCGGTCTATGTCGTGTCCCTGCTGGCGCTGGTATGGGTGGCGGACATCGCGGCGTATTTCGCCGGCCGTGCATTCGGCAAGCGCAAGTTGGCTCCAAGGGTCAGTCCAGGTAAAACCATCGCGGGTGCGGTGGCCGGCGTTGCCGGCGCGGTCATCTGGACGGTGGGCAGCGGATACCTGCCCGGTACGTTCGGCCAGGATCTGCTGCGGCACGGTTTGGTCCTGGCGGTTCCCGCAGCGGCCTTGTTGGGCGCCATGTCTATCGTGGGCGACCTGTTCGAATCTCTGCTCAAGCGCCGCGCCGGCCGCAAGGATTCGAGCAACCTGTTGCCCGGCCATGGCGGCGTCTACGACCGCATTGACGCCGTTCTGCCAGTGGCGCCTCTTGCGCTGCTCATGTCAGGAGTGTTGTTTTGACGGGTTTTAAGCGCATCGCGGTGCTGGGGTCGACCGGTTCGATCGGCGACAGCACCTTGGATGTCATCGCACGCTATCCCGAGAATTTCGGTGTATACGCGTTGTCGGCGTTCAGCCGGATGGACAAGCTGGCGCTGCAGGCTGCCGCGACGGCGGCCGCCGTCGTGGTGGTGCCCGACGACGCTGCTGCAAATCGCTTCCGGCAGGCCTGGCCAGGCGGGGCTGCCATGCCCGACATCCGCGTCGGAGCCCAGGCGCTGGCCGATACCGCCGCCGATCCGGCTTGCGATACCGTGATGGCTGCCATCGTCGGCGCGGCCGGGCTGCCCGCCGCACTGGCGGCGGCACGGGCTGGCAAGCGGGTTCTGCTCGCCAACAAAGAGGCGCTGGTCGCGGCAGGTTCGCTCTTCATGGCGGCCATCCGCCAATCTGGCGCGGAGTTGCTACCCATCGATAGCGAGCACAACGCCATCTTCCAGTGTTTGCCGCACGGGGGGCGCGCCGATGCGCCGCTGGCGCCGGCGCCGGGAGTGCGCAAGCTCATCCTTACGGCATCGGGCGGTCCTTTCCGCTTGCGGGATCTTGCCGATCTGACCGACATTACGCCGGATCAGGCCTGCGCGCACCCCAACTGGAGCATGGGCCGCAAGATTTCGGTCGATTCGGCGACCATGCTCAACAAGGGGCTCGAAGTCATCGAGGCCCATTGGCTATTTGCCATGCCGGCCGATCGCATCGACGTCTTGATCCACCCGCAGAGTGTGGTGCACTCCATGGTCGAGTATGACGACGGTTCCGTGCTGGCTCAGATGGGGCAGCAGGATATGCGCACGCCCATCGCGTACGGCCTGGGATACCCGCAGCGTTTGGGCGCTGGTGTCAGCCCCTTGGATCTGGCCAAATGGGGCAAGCTGGAGTTCGAGACGCCCGATCTGCAGCGTTTTCCATGTCTGGCCCTGGCCTATGCCGCCATGCGCAGCGGGCAGGCCGCTTGCGTGACGCTCAACGCCGCCAATGAAGTCGCCGTCGCCGCATTTCTGGAAGGGCGTCTGCCTTACACCTGGATCCCGCGCGTCATCGAGGCGGCTCTTGAGTGGCAGGCTGGACGTCCTTCTGTTACGCTTGATCGCTTAACTGACGTACTTGATCTGGATGCTGCCGTTCGCTCGTATGCCGGCAACCTGGGTCTGGCCTGATCCGCTGGCCTGGCCGGCCTCATCGGCCCGGCTCGCGGATCCGGCACGTCGATTCCCCGCCGGGCACAATCGCCCGGTTTCGCATGGGCTCGTCTAAATGATCTTCACCCTGCTCGCCTTCGTCGTGGCGCTGGGCATCCTCATCACCTTCCACGAGCTCGGCCATTATTGGGTCGCGCGCCTGTGCGGCGTGCGTGTGCTGCGTTTCTCTGTGGGCTTTGGTCGTGTGCTGCTGCGCCGGCGCGATCGCAATGGCACGGAGTGGGCTGTGTCAGCCATTCCGCTGGGCGGCTACGTCAAAATGCAGGATGACCCACCGCCGGGGGCCTCGGCGCAGCAGGTGGCCGAGTCGTTCAACACGCAGCCGGTGGGCCGGCGCTTTGCCATTGTCGCAGCCGGGCCGGTTTTCAATCTGATTTTGGCGGTTGTCCTGTATGCCGGACTCAGCATGGTGGGTACGCAGGTGCCGGCTCCCATTCTGGGTCAACCGGCGGCCGGAACCGCGGCGGCCATGGCCGGTGTTGCCGCCGGAGATCGCATCGAAGCCGTCGACGGTCGTTCGGTCGAGTCCTGGACTGACGCACGCTGGCGGCTGTTCGATCGGCTGTCTGCCGGACAGACGGTACACCTGGACGTGCGCGCCGGCAATGGCGCTCAGCGCGCGCTGACGCTGACGTTGCCGGCCGAGCAGCAGGTCGATCCTTCCGAAGGCGATCCCGTGCAGATTTCCGGGTTGCGCCTGCAGGCGGCCAAGCCTGTGGTCCGCGGCGTGATGCCTGCCAGCGCCGGCGAGGCGGCAGGCTTGCGCGAGGGGATCTGGTGCTGACGGCCGCTGGCCAGCCGGTGGCCGATGCCGGCGCGCTGGTGCGTGTGGTGCAGGAATACGCGGGCAAGCCGCTGGCACTGACCCTGGTACGCGATGGCGCAACGCTCGATCTGACAGTCACGCCACGTGCCGAGACGGTGCAGGGTAAGGTCATTGGGCGTATCGGCGTGCAGCTTGGCGGTGACGTGCCGATGGTGACAGAGCGCTTCGGCCCCGTTGACAGTCTCTGGCGCGGCGTACAGCGCACCTGGGACACGGCGTGGTTGTCGCTGCGCATGATGGGCCGCATGGTATTGGGGGAGGTGTCCTGGCGCAATATCAGCGGTCCGGTGACGATTGCCGATTATGCCGGCCAGACCACGCGCATCGGCCTGGAAGCTTATATTGCCTATCTTGCCTTGATCAGTATCAGCCTGGGTGTCCTGAACCTGCTTCCCATTCCTATGTTGGACGGGGGCATCTGCTGTACTATCTCGTCGAAATTATCAGAGGCCGTCCCGTGCCCGACCGTTGGATAGACGTCGGACAGCGTGCCGGCCTTGGCTTGTTAGCGGGCCTCATGGGGTTGGCCTTGTTCAACGATTTCTCGCGCCTGTTCAGCTAGGCGCGAATCGAATAAAATCCCCCGCCATTTGCACGACCAAGGATAGCAAAGGATGTCTTTTCGCCGGATGAATACTCACCAGAGGGGCGCAATGCAAAAAAGGCACACGCAACGGCAACCGTTCAAAGCCGTCAAACTGCCCAGCCTGATTGCCGCGCTGCTGTTGCCGGCGCTGGCTCATGCGTTTGACCCTTTCGTCGTGCGCGATATTCGCGTCGAGGGTATCCAGCGTACCGACGCGGGCACCGTCTTCGGGTACCTGCCCGTCAAAGTGGGTGAAAAATTCACGGAAGCCGAGGCCTCCGAGGCCATTCGGCGGCTTTACGCTACCGGCTTTTTCAGCGACGTTCAGGTCCGTACCGAGAACAACGTGGTGGTGGTGGTCGTGCAAGAGCGCCCGACCATTGCCTCGATCAGCTTCAACGGCATGCGTGAGTTCGAATCCAAGAACATCATCAAGTCGCTGTCGCAAGTCGGGTTTGGCGAAGGCCGAATCTTCGATCAGTCCATGCTCGAGCGCGCGCAATACGAGCTCAAAGAACAATACCTGAGCAAAGGCAAGTACGGGGTGGAAGTCACCGCCACGGTCACGCCTTTGCCACGCAACCGTGTGGGTGTGAGCTTTGACGTGTTCGAAGGCGATGTGGCCAAGATCCGCGAGATCCGCGTGGTCGGCAACAAGGCTTTCTCGGAGAGCGAGCTGCTGGATCAGTTCGATCTGACCACGCCGGGGTGGCTGACCTGGTACACCAACACCGACAAGTACTCGCGTGAGAAGCTCGAGGGCGATATCGAGCGCCTGCGTTCGTTCTATCTCGATCGCGGCTATCTTGAATTTTCCTCCGAGCCGCCGCAGGTCACGATCTCGCCGGATCGCAAGGACATCTACATTACGGTCACGATCCACGAGGGCGAGCCTTACAAGGTGCGCAGCGTGAAGCTGGCTGGCAATCTGCTCGGCCTGGATGCCGAGATCGAAAAGCTCATCGAGATCAAGCCTAACGAGGTCTTTTCGGCGGCCAAGGCCAATAATTCGGCCAAGGCGATCACCGACTACCTGGGTGAGCTGGGCTACGCGTTTGCCAACGTTAACCCCAACCCGCAACTGGATCGCGAAAAGCACGAAGCCGATGTGACGTTCTACGTCGATCCCAGCCGCCGTGTGTACGTACGCCGCATCCAGATCGGTGGCAACACCCGCACCCGTGACCAGGTCGTGCGGCGTGAAATGCGCCAGCAGGAAGCCGCCTGGTACGACGCCGGCGACATCAAGGTCTCGCGCGATCGCATTGATCGTCTGGGCTACTTCAACGAGGTCAACGTCAAGACCGACCCCGTGCCGGGCTCGCCCGATCAGGTCGACGTCAACGTTGACCTTAAAGAAAAACCCACTGGCATGATCAACCTCGGTGTGGGTTACGGCTCGACCGACAAGGCGATTCTGTCGGCCGGTATCAGTGAAGACAACGTCTTCGGCAGCGGCACCAACCTGTCGTTGCAGGTCAATACCAGCAAGACCAACCGTGCCGCGGTGCTCTCGCATACGGATCCGTACTTCACCAAGGAAGGGATCAGCCGCACCACGTCGCTGTACTACCGCGTCACGGAACCCTGGAACAACAACGACGGTGACTACCGCGTCAAGTCCATGGGTCTGGGCATGAATTTCGGTGTACCGATTTCCGAGTACGACCGGATCTTCCTGGGCGCCAGCCTTGAGCGCAACCAGATCAATCTGTACAGCAACTCGCCGCAGGCCTATCGCAATTTCGTTGACCAGTACGGCGATTCGACCAACGCAGTCATCTTCAGCACGGGCTGGTCCAAGGATACGCGTGACAGCGCGTTGGCGCCGACCAAGGGTTCCTACACCCGGCTCAAGGGCGACGTCTCGACGATGGATCTGAAGTACTACCTGCTGACCGCTCAGCAGCAGTATTTCCTGCCTTTGGGCCGCGACTACACCCTGGCGCTAAACGGTATGGCCGATTACGGCCACTCGTACGGTGGCAAGGATTATCCGGTGATCAAGAACGTCTACGGCGGCGGCATCGGTACCGTGCGCGGCTACGATGGCGCCTCGCTGGGTCCGCGTGACACGCTTACTGGCGACTACCTGGGTGGCTCGCGCCGCCTGATCGCCAACGCGCAGCTGTATCTGCCGTTCCCCGGGGCCAACAAGGACCGCACGTTGCGCTGGTTCCTGTTTGCCGACGCCGGCCAGGTCTCGGCCGGCAGCGGCATGTCGTGCACGGCGGGCAAATCGAGCGATCCGGTCGAAGATACTTGCGGTTGGCGTTATTCGGCGGGTATTGGTCTGTCGTGGCAGTCCCCGCTGGGCCCGCTGCAACTGTCCTACGCCCGTCCGCTCAATTCCAAGCCGGGCGACGACAAACAGAGCTTCCAGTTCCAGATCGGTACCGGATTCTGATAGCTTGAGACGCTGGTTGATTTAAAGGATCGATTAACCTCAAGGCACGCAATTTATTATTTCATCGTGCCGATGGGGTTAATCGTAACGGTTGAAACATGGGGTTATGGGCTTAGGCTCGCTCCCCAGCGGTTTAGTGGCACAATATTGACTTTGCCCTTTACCTCCCAAAGGTGAGATTTTCATGATGTCTGATTACGCACTCAACACCTCGGGCCGGCGCGCCGGCAAACTGGCGACGTCCCTGGCGCTGGCGGGTGCACTGTTGTTCGGCTCTGCAGCGGTCACGACGGCACAGGCGCAAGGCACCAAGATCGGCTTTGTGAACACGGAGCGGATTCTGCGTGAATCGGGTCCGGCCAAGGCGGCGCAAAGCAAGATCGAAGGCGAATTCAAGCGCCGCGACGACGAACTGCAGCGCATGGGTACGCAACTGCGCAGCCAGGCCGAGAAGTTCGACAAGGACGCTCCCGTGCTGTCGGAGTCCGATCGCGTCAAGCGTCAGCGCGAGCTTTCCAATCTGGACATGGATCTGCAGCGCAAGCGCCGCGAATTCCAGGAAGATTTCAATCGCCGCCGCAATGAAGAGTTCTCGGGTATCGTGACCAAGGCCAACGAAGCCATCAAGCGCATCGCCGAGCAAGAGAACTACGACCTCATCGTGCAAGATGCCGTCACCGTCAACCCGCGTGTCGACATCACCGACAAGGTGATCCAGGCTCTGGGCCGCTGATCGTCCATGCCCGTCTTGCTGGATCCTGCCCGGGCACCGCGCCTGGATGCATTGTTGTCCCGGGTCAGTACGCAAGGCCTGGACCCGAAGCTTGATACCGGCGACGCGGAGTTGCCGCTGATTGCCGGTATCGGCACGCTGGCTTCGGCCAGCGCCCAGGAAATCTCTTTCCTCTCAAATCCGCGTTATCAAAGCCAGCTGGCCAATAGCGGCGCCGCGGCGGTGATCGTCACCCCCGAAGTGGCTCAGGCGCAGCGGGAGCAGGGTTGCTCCCAGCTGTACGTGGTTTGCCAACACCCCTATCTGCTGTACGCGCGCCTGGCGCAGTGGTTTGATGCCGAGCGCCGGGGCTTGCCCGTCGCTGGCGTGCATCCGACTGCCGTGGTCGCTGACGATGTCGTGATCGAAGACGGCGCCAGCGTGGGGCCGCAATGCGTCATCGAATCCGGGGTTCATATCGGGCGGGGCGCGGTCATCGGGCCTGCCTGCGTGATTGGCAAGGACTGCCGCATCGGTGCCGACAGCCGCTTGAGTGCCCGTGTCACCCTCTACGAGCGTGTGACGATCGGCGCTCGCGCCATCATCCACAGCGGTGCGGTGCTCGGGGCAGACGGCTTCGGGTTTGCGCCCGACCCGACTCTTGGCAAAGGGGCCTGGGGTAAGATTCCGCAACTGGGCGGCGTCACGATAGGTGACGATGTCGAAATCGGTGCTAACACCACGATCGATCGCGGTGCGTTGGAAGATACCGTCATCGGCAATGGTGCAAAGCTCGACAACCTCATCATGATCGCGCATAACGTACGGGTCGGCGCGCATACCGCGATTGCGGCGTGCACCGGCGTGGCCGGTTCGACCACGATAGGCGAGCGCTGCATTGTGGGCGGGGCGGCCATGTTCTCGGGTCATCTGACCATTTGCGACGACGTGACGATCTCGGGCGGCACGCCCGTGACGTCGAGCATCAGCAAACCGGGCCGTTATACCGGTGTCTATCCCTATGCCGAGCATGGGGAGTGGCAACGCAACGCCGCCGTGATACAACAGCTGGCCCAATTGCGTCGACGGGTGCGCACGCTCGAAAAAGCGTAGGCTGCACACCGCGAAACCTGTTTAGGCGAGGCCGTCCCCGGGCGGCCTCGCGTCATCTATTTACATTGCAGGAATGAAAGACATGGAACTCGATATCAAGGGGATTATGGAGCGTCTGCCGCATCGCTATCCGATGCTGCTGATTGACCGGGTGCTCGAAATGGTCCCTGGCAAGTCCATCGTCGCCATTAAGAACGTCTCGATCAATGAGCCGTTTTTCAATGGCCATTTTCCCCATCATCCGGTGATGCCCGGCGTCCTCATCGTCGAGGCAATGGCGCAGGCTTCGGCCTTGTTTTCGTTTACCGACGAAAACGGTGGCCTCAAATCCGAGGCAGGTAAGACGGCGTATTATCTGGTGGGTATCGACGGTGCGCGGTTCCGTCGTCCGGTGGTGGCGGGCGACCAGTTGCGCGTCGAAGTCCAAGCAGAGCGCCTCAGCCGCACCATCTGCAAGTATCAGGGTCGTGCTCTGGTCGACGGCCAACTGGTAGCCGAGGCCAAACTGATGTGCGCCATTCGCAGTCTGGAAGAGTAAATGTCTGCAAACATTCATCCCACCGCAGTGGTCGATCCGGCCGCTCGTATCGATAGTTCGGCCAAGATAGGTCCTTATTGTGTGGTGGGTCCCGATGTGACTATCGGCGCCGGCACCGAGATCGGGCCTCACTGCGTCATCGATGGCGTCACCACCATCGGGCGGGATAATCGCTTCTACCGGTTCTGCTCCATCGGCGGCATGCCACAGGACAAGAAATACGCTGGCGAAGCGACCCGGCTGGTAATCGGCGACCGCAATACGGTGCGCGAGTTCACCACCTTCAATACGGGCACGGTACAAGACGGCGGTGTGACCACGGTTGGCAATGACAACTGGATCATGGCCTATGTGCACATCGCCCACGATTGTCATATCGCCAACAATACGATTCTGGCCAACTCCGTGCAACTCGGCGGCCACGTCCATGTGGGTGATTGGGCCATTGTCGGTGGCCTGACCGGTGTGCATCAGTTCTCCAAGATTGGCGCGCACAGCATGACGGGGGGCAATAGCTCGCTGATGCAGGACACTCCGCCTTATGTGCTCGGCGCAGGCAACCCCTGCCGGCCTGTCGGGGTCAACGTCGAGGGGCTAAAGCGCCGGGGATTTTCACCCGCCAGCATTTCAGCGCTTCGGGATGCCTACAAGACGCTCTACCGCCGAGGGCTGTCCCTCGAAGAAGCGCGCAACGAGTTGCGTGTTCGCCAACAAGCCGAGCCCGAGGTTGCCGCCGACTTGCAGGTGCTGTTGGACTTTCTGGACGTCTCCAACCGGGGCATCATCCGGCCATGAGTCTGTCCATTGGTATGGTGGCCGGCGAGCCTTCGGGCGACTTGCTGGCCGGACGCATCATCGGGGGCCTGCAAGCGCGGGCCCCCGATCTGCATTGCGCGGGCATCGGCGGGCCGCAGATGCAGGCCCGAGGCTTTCAGGCCTGGCACCCCATGCATGCGTTGTCGGTATTCGGGTATGTGGATGCTCTCAAGCGCATCCCCAGCTTGTTGTCGATTTATGGGGATACCAAGCGGCGCCTGCTCTGCGACAAGCCAAGTGCGTTCGTCGGTATCGACGCGCCCGACTTTAATTTGCGCCTGGAGCTGCAATTACGTCAGGCCGGCATCCCCACGGTGCATTTTGTGGGTCCATCGATCTGGGCATGGCGCTATGAACGTATCCACAAGATTCGCGCGGCCGTCTCGCACATGCTGGTGCTTTTCCCGTTTGAGGAAGAGATCTACCAGAAAGAGGGCATCCCGGTGACTTATGTGGGGCATCCGTTGGCGAACGTGATTCCCATGCACCCGGATCGTGAGGCGGCACGCGCTCGCCTGGGCCTGACGCCCGGCGAGCGCGTGCTCGCCATTCTGCCGGGTAGTCGGTCGTCCGAGATCCGCATCCTCGCGCCGCGCTTTCTGGCGGCGGCGCAGTTGCTGTTGCGCAATGACCCGGCGCTGCGTTGCATCGTGCCCATGGTCAATCCGCAGCGGCGCGCCGAGTTCGAGGCGATTCTGGCGCTGCATCCCGTGCCGGGTCTGCGCTGTGTGACCACCGACGATGTTCAGGGCGACCCGGGCACGCCGGTGGCCTGGAGCGTCATGGAGGCCGCCGATGCGGTGCTGGTGGCCAGTGGCACGGCCACGCTGGAGACGGCGCTCTATAAGCGTCCGATGGTGATTTCTTACGTCTTGTCGCCCTGGATGCGGCGCATCATGGCCTGGAAATCCGGGCAGCAGCGGCCCTATCTGCCCTGGGTGGGCCTGCCGAATGTGCTGCTGAAGGATTTTGCCGTCCCCGAGCTGCTGCAGGATGACGCTACGCCTCAGAAGCTGGCCGAGGCCGTGTGGACCTCGCTCACGGATAAGGACAATGCCGCACGCATCGAGGCTCGCTTTACCGCGCTGCATCAGGAGTTGATGCGCGATACGCCTGCGCTGGCCGCCCGGGCCATACTGGAGGTGGCGCATGGCGCAGGCTGATCTGTTCGGCCAGGCCGAGTATCCGGTGCATGGTGTGGCCGGCGTCGATGAGGCGGGCAGGGGCCCGCTGGCCGGCGCGGTATATGCCGCGGCGGTCATGCTCGACCCGCAGCGGCCCATCGAGGGCCTGGCGGACTCCAAAGTGCTCAAGGCCGGGCGGCGGGAAGTGCTGGCCGAAACCATCAAGGCCGAGGCGCTTGCCTGGTGTATTGCCAGCGCCAGTGTCGAGGAAATCGACAGCCTGAATATCCTGCGAGCCACGTTGTTGGCCATGCGGCGGGCGGTGCTTGGGCTGGGTAGGGCGCCGCAACTGGCGCTGGTCGATGGCAACCAGGCGCCGACGTTGCACTGCACGGTGCAGACAGTGGTCAAGGGCGATGCGCTGGTGCCGGCGATTTCAGCCGCCTCCATTCTCGCCAAAACCGCGCGCGACAGCGATTTGCTTCGCCTGCACACGCTTTACCCGCAATATGCTTTTGATCAGCATAAGGGCTACGGGACGGCGTTGCATCTGGAGCGCTTGCGCGCCCACGGTCCTTGTCCCGAGCATCGCCGCAGTTTCGCACCGATCAAGGCGTTTGGCGCTGTGCTATGAAACTCATTACCTCACGCGAGAATCCGGCTGTCAAAGCCTTGCATCGCCTGGCCGAGCAGGCTGGACGGCGCGGTGCGCCGGTGCTGCTCGAAGGCGTGCATCTGTGCCAGGCGTGGTTGGCACGCCATGGGGCGCCGCAACAGGCCGTCTTTGATGCCGAACGCCTGGATCAGCCCGAACTGGCGGACCTGGCGCGGCGCGTGCCTCAGGATGTCTCGCTGGCCCTGGATTCGCGCCTGATGCGCGGCCTGGGAAGTGTGGAAGGCGATCAGGGCGTGGCTTTTGTGGTGCGCGCTCCGGATGTGGCGCTGCCCGAGACGATTCGTGCCAATTGCGTATGGCTGGACCGCATCCAGGATCCCGGTAATGTGGGCACCTTGCTGCGCACCTGCGCGGCGGCCGGGATACGGCAGGCTTTTCTGGCTACCGGCAGTGCGGCGGCCTGGTCACCCAAAGTGTTACGCAGTGGGCAGGGCGCACATTTTGCGCTGGAAATCCATGAGCATGTCGACCTGCACGCCTTGAGCAGCCGCCTGCGCATTCCGATGGCGGTCACGACCTTGGAGCAATCGCAGGACTTGTTCGCCACGGCGCTGCCTTCTGCCCTGGCCTGGGTATTTGGCCATGAGGGGCAGGGAGTGGATGCCGCCTTGCAGGCGCGCGCCGAACTGCGGCTGCGCATCGCGCATGACACGCATGCCGTCGAGTCGCTCAATGTCGGTGCGGCGGCGGCGATCTGTCTGTTTGAGCAACGTCGGCAGGGCAATTTCGCCTGATTCTCTCGCTCCCGGAGCCTGGTTTCGCTATGCTGGCAGGCATTCAATGGGAGCGGTTTCAATGAATGCATTTTTTCGGCCCGTGCGCGGGCTGGCGGTCGTCATGGCGGTGCTAAGCGGGCTGGCTGCCTGCGCCGGTCATGAGCGCGCCTCGCTGGTGCAAGTGCGCAATGGCGAGGGGGATCGTATCGTGATTCTGTCGCGCGCAGTTGCGGCCGCGGTCTCGGGCGACGATGGCCGCCGCTTGCCGGAAAGCTCACGCTGGCGCCGCATCGGTGCGGTGCCGCAGGGCGACGTTTACCGCCGTCTGGATGATCGTTTCGTGGTGCGCACCCAGGGGCGCGAGCGCGAAGCCTATCTGGTCGAATCCAACGGCAAGCTGATGGGGTTCTATCTGCCGGGCGAGAGCTGGTTCGTGCCCCTGTCCTCGCCCGTGCGCCTGCCGAACTGGCAGCGCTGATCCGCGCCGCTCAATAGCGGCCCAGCCCCACCTCCTGCAACACGGTGGTGGCGATTTCCTCGATGGACTTCGTCGTGGTCGACAGCCACGATATCCCTTCGCGGCGCATCATCCGCTCGGCTTCGGCGACTTCGTAGCGGCATTGCTCGATGGTCGCGTACTGGCTGTTGGGCCGGCGTTCGTTGCGCACTTCGGCCAGGCGGTCTGGTTGGATGGACAGCCCGAAGAGTTTGCTGCGGTAGGGCGCGATGGTCTTAGGCAGCGTGTTGCGCTCGAAGTCGTCCGGCGTGAGCGGGAAGTTGGCCGCCTTGATGGCGTATTGCATGGCGAGGTAAAGGCTGGTGGGCGTCTTGCCACACCGCGATACGCCCACCAGGATGACGTCGGCCTGATCGAGTTGATTGACGAACTGGCCGTCGTCGTGCGCCAGGCTGAAGTTGATGGCGTCGATACGGTTGCGGTATTTCTCGGAATCGGCCGCCATGTGTGAGCGACCGATCGAGTGGCTGGATTTCAGGCCAAGGGCCTGCTCGATGTGACTGACGAAGGTGCCGAACAGATCGAGGAAGATCCCGTTGGCCTGCCGGACCCGCGAGAGGATCTCGGGATTGACCAAGGTGCTGAAGACGATGGGTGGCAGGCCGGTTTCGTCGGCGTTGCGGTTGATGCGGGCGGCCGTTTCTTCGGCCTTCTGCAGCGTGTCGATAAATGGTAGCCGGATGGGCTTGAATTCGACCTCCTCGAATTGCGACAGCACCGAATGGCTGAAGGTTTCGGCGGTGATGCCGGTGCTATCGGAGACGATGTAGACAGTGCGGACTATCGGGCTTGCGGTCATATGTAAAAATTTCCAACCAGGGAAGGGCTAGGGACTACCCGAACGAGTACAATCAGACCCCTGAAAAGTCACCCCAAGGGCACCCAGGCCAGTTTGGTCAGCTCAGGTTTTTCTGTCCTGACCAAACTCGCTTTCTTCCATTGTAAAAGGTGACTTCAATGTCGTATGTCGTTAGTTTCGAGCAGCTCCGCATGACGGATGTGGACTCGGTAGGAGGTAAGAACGCATCGTTAGGTGAAATGATCAGTCAGCTGTCTGGCGCGGGCGTCCGTGTTCCGGGCGGCTTTGCCACGACTGCTCAAGCCTTCCGAGACTTCCTGACGGCTTCCGGCCTGGACAAGCGTATTGCAGATCGCCTGTCCACCCTCAATCCCGAAGACGTGCGTGAGCTGGCCGTGGCTGGCGCCGAGATCCGTCAGTGGATCATCGATGCACCGTTTTCGGCAGAGTTCGAGCAGGCCATCCGCGACAGCTTCGCTAAGCTTGACGCCGATGGCAAGGGTTCGTTTGCCGTCCGCTCGTCGGCCACCGCCGAGGACCTGCCCGATGCGTCCTTTGCCGGCCAGCAGGAAACCTTCCTGAACGTCGTTGGCATCGATGACGTGCTGGACAAGATCCGCCATGTCTTTGCCTCGCTCTACAACGACCGCGCGATTTCCTATCGCGTGCACAAGGGTTACGCCCACGCGGAGGTCGCTCTGTCGGCGGGCGTGCAACGCATGGTGCGTTCTGACAAAGGCAGCGCTGGCGTCATGTTCACCATCGACACCGAGTCGGGATTTGAAGAGGTGGTGTTCATCACTTCCTCGTATGGCCTGGGCGAGACGGTGGTGCAGGGGGCGGTCAATCCGGACGAGTTCTACGTGTTCAAGCACGCTCTGGAAGCGGGCCACTATCCCATTCTCAGCCGCCGCATCGGTTCGAAGCTCATCAAGATGGAATTCGACCCCGAGCGCCCCGAAGGCCGCGCCGTGCGCACGGTGGATGTCCCCGTCTCCGAGCGCAATCGTTATTCGCTGACCGATGACGAAGTCATCGAACTGGCCCGTTATGCCGTCATCATCGAGAAGCACTATCAACGCCCGATGGACATCGAATGGGGCCGCGACGGCGTCGATGGCAAGATCTACATTCTGCAGGCCCGTCCTGAGACCGTGAAGTCCCAGCAAAGCGGCAATGATGTGCAGTTGCGCTACCGCCTGAAGGCCACGGGTCACGTGCTGGCCACCGGCCGCGCCATCGGTCAGAAAATCGGCGCCGGCCCCGTGCGTATCGTCGCCGACGTCTCCGAAATGGACAAGGTCCAGCCCGGCGACGTGCTGGTGACCGACATGACCGACCCCAACTGGGAGCCGGTCATGAAGCGCGCCTCGGCCATCGTCACCAACCGTGGCGGGCGCACCTGCCACGCCGCGATCATCGCGCGCGAGCTGGGCATCCCGGCTGTTGTGGGGTGTGGTGACGCGACCGATATTCTCAAGGAAGGGCAGCCGGTAACTGTCTCCTGCGCCGAGGGTGATGAGGGCCGCATCTATGATGGGCTGATCGAGACCGAAGTCGAGGAAGTCCGCCGTGGTTCGATGCCGCCCATCGACGTGAAGATCATGATGAACGTGGGCAATCCTCAGCTTGCCTTCGACTTCGCTCAGATTCCGAACTCCGGCGTCGGTCTGGCCCGCCTGGAATTCATCATCAACAACAATATCGGCATCCACCCGAAGGCCGTGCTCGACTATCCGAACGTGGATGGCGAACTCAAGCAGGCGGTGGAGTCGGCCGCTCGCGGTCACGCCAGCCCGCGCGCTTTCTTTGTCGAGAAGCTGGCCGAAGGCGTGGCGACCACCGGTGCAGCGTTCTGGCCGAAGTCGGTCATCGTGCGTATGTCGGACTTCAAGTCCAACGAGTACCGCAAGCTGGTCGGCGGTTCGCGCTATGAGCCCGAAGAAGAGAACCCCATGCTCGGCTTTCGCGGCGCTTCGCGCTACATCGCCGAAGACTTCGCCGAGTGCTTCCGCATGGAATGCGAAGCCCTCAAGAAGGTGCGCGACGAAATGGGCCTGACCAACGTCGAGATCATGGTGCCCTTCGTGCGTACGGTGGGCCAGGCGCGCAAGGTTGTCGAACTGCTGGCCGCCCACGGCCTCAAGCGCGGCGAGAATGGCCTGCGCCTGATCATGATGTGCGAAGTGCCGTCCAACGCGATTCTGGCCGAGCAGTTCCTGGAGCATTTCGACGGCTTCTCGATCGGTTCGAACGACATGACCCAGTTGACCCTGGGCCTGGACCGCGACTCCGGTATGGAGTTGCTGGCTGCCGATTTCGACGAACGGGACGATGCGGTCAAGTTCATGCTGCGCCGTGCGATCCAGGCTTGCCTGGCTGCTGACAAGTACGTGGGTATCTGCGGCCAAGGCCCCAGCGACCATCCGGACTTCGCGCAGTGGCTCAAAGACGAAGGTATTCTGTCCATGTCTCTGAACCCGGACACCGTGGTCGATACCTGGCAGCAGCTTGCCAAGGGCTGATCCCGCCAAGGGTCTTGCACCATGAAAAAGGCGGCAACCGCGAGGTTGCCGCCTTTTTTTGTGGCCGGCTCTGGCAGGCTCAGGCCGTGCGCTGGCTGGCAGCGTAATGGGCCACAAAGCGCGCAAGCAGGCCACACGCCTGAGGGGTCGCGCTGACGCCGGCGCTCAGTGCCGCCGTATCCAGGCCCTCGCGCGCGTAGGCGTCACCATGGTGCAGGATGTGGTCGCGCACGAAGTCGGCCTGGAACTCCGGATGAAACTGGGTGCTGTAGACGCCGGGCCGCAACCTGAGCATCTGGTGGGCATCCATGGGCGAGCTGGCCAGCACGATGCTTCCACCCGGGGGCGTGATGACGCTTTGGGCATGCATCATCTGGGCCGGCAGGCGCTGGGGCAGGCCGGCTGTGACCGGGTCGTCCTGGGCGGCTGCCGACAGCGTGATCTCGTGCGTGCCCAACTCACGCCCGGCCGGGTTGTAGTCGACCCGCCCACCCAGGGCGTGCGCGAGCAATTGGTGCCCATAGCAGATGCCAAACATCGGCAGGCCAGCCTCGGCGGCGCTGCGTAACCACAGGGCGCAGGCTTCGCTCCAGTCTTCGTGGTCGGTCACCATGGCCGGAGAGCCGGTGATCAGGGCGGCGCGGTACCTGGAAGGCGCCTCGGGCGACTGGCCCTCGTGCACGGCGACGACGTGGACCTCTGAGCGGGCCAGGCCCGCTGCCCGGCGTATCATTTCCGCATAGCTGCCATGGTGGCTGGCGAGCCCGGCGTCGGGGTCGCCAGTGTGAAGAATGAGGATGGGCAAGGGCAAGGGCATGGGCATGGGCGTCATGATGCGGGAATAAACTCGGAGAATGATAGCTCGCCCTGACCGCCTTTCGGGTTAGAAAGACAGGACTTGCCTTGTGGGAGTCCGTACAATCGGGGCTATCAATTCCCAGGGGCGGTTTTATGTGGATCTGGTTCGGCCTGGCAGCGGTGGCCCTCATCGGTGAGGTGGCTTCGGGCACCTTCTACCTGTTGCTGGTGGCGTTGGGGCTGGCGGCGGCCGGGCTGGTTGCCTGGGGTGGCCTGGCTCTGGAATGGCAGTTGCTGGCCTGCGCACTCATCGCCCTGTTGGGGCTGCTGGTGCTGCGCCGCAGGGGCGTGCTCAAAAAACGCGAAATCGATGCGTCGCGCAATGCCGATGTCAATCTGGATATCGGGCAGACCGTCAGCGTCGAAGCATGGTCGGCAACAGGCGAGGCACGTGTTCAGTACCGCGGCGCGTCATGGCAGGCTCAGTTGGCCGCCGGCCAACCGCGGCAATCGGGCCTTCACGTCATCACCGAAATTCAGGGTGCGGTACTGGTGCTGGCACCCAAGTCTCACCCGGCGCGCTGATGCGGCGCCAGCTCATTTGTAGGGGGAATCATGCTGTTTGATACATCAACCACGGTGCTGGTGGTCGTCGTCGTCCTGGCGCTTCTGGTAGTCATCAAGGCCATTGCCATCGTGCCTCAGCAACATGCCTGGGTGGTCGAGCGGTTGGGCAAATTCGATCGCGTGCTCTCTCCGGGCGCGGACTTTGTGATTCCCTTTATCGAGCGGGTGGCCTACAAACATTCGCTCAAGGAAATTCCGCTCGATGTGCCCAGCCAGGTCTGCATCACGCGTGACAACACGCAGTTGCAGGTCGATGGCGTGCTGTATTTCCAGGTCACTGACGCCATGCGTGCTTCGTATGGTTCGTCGAACTATATTTCGGCCATCACGCAACTGTCGCAGACGACGTTGCGCTCGGTGATCGGCAAGCTGGAACTGGACCGCACCTTTGAGGAGCGCGACTTCATCAATACGACCATCGTGGCCTCGCTGGATGAGGCGGCCTTGAATTGGGGTGTGAAAGTCCTGCGCTATGAAATCAAGGATCTGACGCCTCCGGCCGAAATCCTGCGTGCCATGCAGGCGCAGATCACGGCCGAGCGCGAGAAACGGGCTCTCATTGCCGCGTCCGAAGGCCGCCGCCAGGAGCAGATCAATATCGCCACGGGCGAGCGTGAAGCGGCCATCGCGCGCTCCGAGGGCGAGAAACAGGCGCAGATCAATAAGGCGCAGGGCGAGGCGGCTGCGGTCCTGGCGATTGCCGAGGCCACGGCCAAGGCCATCACCCAAGTGGGCGATGCCGTACGCCAACCGGGGGGCATGGAGGCAGTAAACCTCAAGGTCGCCGAGCGTTATGTCGAGGCCTTTGGCGAAGTGGCCAAAGAAGGCAATACGCTCATTCTGCCTTCCAACCTGTCTGACGTCGGTGGGTTGGTCGCTTCGGCGATGACGATTGTTAAGTCCACCCGTACCTGATTGAGTCGTTCTGGCGCCCTGCGCCGCCATTGATCCGCCATGCTAGCTGTGAAGATTCAATAGGTTGTATGCATGGTTCATCCGAACCGGATTTGAGAAACTGGAAATCGCCAACCCCCCAGTTCACTCAAGGAGCCCGGCCGGATGAACACCCATAAGCATGCCCGATTGACCTTCCTACGTCGACTCGAAATGGTCCAGCAATTGATCGCCCATCAAGTTTGTGTGCCTGAAGCGGCCCGCGCCTATGGGGTCACCGCGCCGACTGTGCGCAAATGGCTGGGCCGCTTCCTGGCTCAGGGCCAGGCGGGCTTGGCCGATGCGTCCTCGCGCCCGACGGTCTCGCCCCGAGCGATTGCGCCGGCCAAGGCGCTGGCTATCGTGGAGCTGCGCCGCAAGCGGCTGACCCAAGCGCGCATCGCCCAGGCGCTGGGCGTGTCAGCCAGCACCGTCAGCCGCGTCCTGGCCCGCGCCGGTCTGTCGCACCTGGCCGACCTGGAGCCGGCCGAGCCGGTGGTGCGCTACGAGCATCAGGCCCCCGGCGATCTGCTGCACATCGACATCAAGAAGCTGGGACGTATCCAGCGCCCTGGCCACCGGGTCACGGGCAACCGACGCGATACCGTTGAGGGGGCCGGCTGGGACTTCGTCTTCGTGGCCATCGATGACCACGCCCGCGTGGCCTTCACCGACATCCACCCCGACGAGCGCTTCCCCAGCGCCGTCCAGTTCCTCAAGGACGCAGTGGCCTACTACCAGCGCCTGGGCGTGACCATCCAGCGCTTGCTCACCGACAATGGCTCGGCCTTTCGCAGCCGCGCCTTCGCCGCGCTGTGCCATGAGCTGGGCATCAAGCACCGCTTTACCCGACCTTACCGCCCACAGACCAATGGCAAGGCCGAACGCTTCATCCAGTCGGCCTTGCGTGAGTGGGCTTACGCTCACACCTACCAGAACTCCCAACACCGAGCCGATGCCATGAAATCCTGGCTACACCACTACAACTGGCATCGACCCCACCAAGGCATCGGGCGCGCTGTACCCATCTCCAGACTCAACCTGGACGAATACAACCTATTGACAGTTCACAACTAGGCCGCCTCGGGGTAGGCCAGGTCTACCCTGCTGCGACCGCCTGCCTTGGCGCGATACAGCGCCCGGTCCGCCCGCTCCATCGCCACGGTCAGGCTCTCGACCCCGTCCCAGGCTGCCACGCCGCCGCTGAAGGTGTAGCGCAACTGGCGATCGCCGTACTGACAGGGCATGGTGCCCAACACGGCAAGCATGCGGGCGGCCAGGGCCTGGGCCTCCAGCACGCTGAGATCCGGCATGGCGGCAATAAATTCCTCTCCGCCCAGGCGCCCGAGCGCATCGCCCGGACGCAGCAGCGCGCCGGCCACCACCGCAAAATGCCGCAGCACGGCGTCCCCGGCCGCGTGCCCCATGCTGTCGTTGACCTTCTTGAAATGGTCGATGTCCAGCACCAGCAAGGCCATGGGCCTGCCCGTGTCGCGGGCATGCTGGCCCATCTCCAGCGCAGCATGCCACCAGGCCTTGCGCGACATCACGCCTGTCAGGAAATCCGTGTTGGCCTCGCGCTCCCGCACGATCAGCATGCGATCGTGGATCATCATGATCAGACCCAGCGTCAAACTGGGCATGACAACGACTCCCAAAGACAGAAACACGACATTCAGCCGCGTGGGCGTGAGCAGATCCGGCACGGCGTCGAGCCCCAAGGCGTAGATCACCAGCCTCGTGGCATGGCCCACGATACCGGCCGAAGCCAGGCACAGCATGAAGATATGACCGTAGGCAAAGCGTTCTCGACGCGACACCCACACCGACCAGACCAGCACGATGAGCAGCACGGTGTAGATGAGCGAGGCCAGCACGATGCGCGCGCCGACATCCGGCGTGACGTACGTGTAGAACGCCAGCCCCACCACGAAAACCCCAACCGAGGCGAGCATCAGCCGCCACGACACGCCCTGGCCCAGGAAGCGGCGCACACCCAGCACGAACAGGCCGCCGCCCAGCGCATACAGCATATTGGCCACCAGGATGCCCAGCCACTGTGGTGCCCACGCCTGCTGCGCCATCAGCAGCATGGCCAGGATGGTGGTCACGTGGCCACTCATGGCCTCGCGTATACCGGGCATGCCGCTGCGCCACAGCGACCCCAGCACGCAAAGCCCGATCAGCGACGCCAGCGCGGTCATCAACAGCAAAGTGGTCGGGGCTAGCTGTGAACTGTCAATAGGTTGTATTCGTCCAGGTTGAGTCTGGAGATGGGTACAGCGCGCCCGATGCCTTGGTGGGGTCGATGCCAGTTGTAGTGGTGTAGCCAGGATTTCATGGCATCGGCTCGGTGTTGGGAGTTCTGGTAGGTGTGAGCGTAAGCCCACTCACGCAAGGCCGACTGGATGAAGCGTTCGGCCTTGCCATTGGTCTGTGGGCGGTAAGGTCGGGTAAAGCGGTGCTTGATGCCCAGCTCATGGCACAGCGCGGCGAAGGCGCGGCTGCGAAAGGCCGAGCCATTGTCGGTGAGCAAGCGCTGGATGGTCACGCCCAGGCGCTGGTAGTAGGCCACTGCGTCCTTGAGGAACTGGACGGCGCTGGGGAAGCGCTCGTCGGGGTGGATGTCGGTGAAGGCCACGCGGGCGTGGTCATCGATGGCCACGAAGACGAAGTCCCAGCCGGCCCCCTCAACGGTATCGCGTCGGTTGCCCGTGACCCGGTGGCCAGGGCGCTGGATACGTCCCAGCTTCTTGATGTCGATGTGCAGCAGATCGCCGGGGCCTGATGCTCGTAGCGCACCACCGGCTCGGCCGGCTCCAGGTCGGCCAGGTGCGACAGACCGGCGCGGGCCAGGACGCGGCTGACGGTGCTGGCTGACACGCCCAGCGCCTGGGCGATGCGCGCTTGGGTCAGCCGCTTGCGGCGCAGCTCCACGATAGCCAGCGCCTTGGCCGGCGCAATCGCTCGGGGCGAGACCGTCGGGCGCGAGGACGCATCGGCCAAGCCCGCCTGGCCCTGAGCCAGGAAGCGGCCCAGCCATTTGCGCACAGTCGGCGCGGTGACCCCATAGGCGCGGGCCGCTTCAGGCACACAAACTTGATGGGCGATCAATTGCTGGACCATTTCGAGTCGACGTAGGAAGGTCAATCGGGCATGCTTATGGGTGTTCATCCGGCCGGGCTCCTTGAGTGAACTGGGGGGTTGGCGATTTCCAGTTTCTCAAATCCGGTTCGGATGAACCATGCATACAACCTATTGAATCTTCACAGCTAGCTGTGAACTGTCAATAGGTTGTATTCGTCCAGGTTGAGTCTGGAGATGGGTACAGCGCGCCCGATGCCTTGGTGGGGTCGATGCCAGTTGTAGTGGTGTAGCCAGGATTTCATGGCATCGGCTCGGTGTTGGGAGTTCTGGTAGGTGTGAGCGTAAGCCCACTCACGCAAGGCCGACTGGATGAAGCGTTCGGCCTTGCCATTGGTCTGTGGGCGGTAAGGTCGGGTAAAGCGGTGCTTGATGCCCAGCTCATGGCACAGCGCGGCGAAGGCGCGGCTGCGAAAGGCCGAGCCATTGTCGGTGAGCAAGCGCTGGATGGTCACGCCCAGGCGCTGGTAGTAGGCCACTGCGTCCTTGAGGAACTGGACGGCGCTGGGGAAGTGCTCGTCGGGGTGGATGTCGGTGAAGGCCACGCGGGCGTGGTCATCGATGGCCACGAAGACGAAGTCCCAGCCGGCCCCCTCAACGGTATCGCGTCGGTTGCCCGTGACCCGGTGGCCAGGGCGCTGGATACGTCCCAGCTTCTTGATGTCGATGTGCAGCAGATCGCCGGGGGCCTGATGCTCGTAGCGCACCACCGGCTCGGCCGGCTCCAGGTCGGCCAGGTGCGACAGACCGGCGCGGGCCAGGACGCGGCTGACGGTGCTGGCTGACACGCCCAGCGCCTGGGCGATGCGCGCTTGGGTCAGCCGCTTGCGGCGCAGCTCCACGATAGCCAGCGCCTTGGCCGGCGCAATCGCTCGGGGCGAGACCGTCGGGCGCGAGGACGCATCGGCCAAGCCCGCCTGGCCCTGAGCCAGGAAGCGGCCCAGCCATTTGCGCACAGTCGGCGCGGTGACCCCATAGGCGCGGGCCGCTTCAGGCACACAAACTTGATGGGCGATCAATTGCTGGACCATTTCGAGGCGACGTAGGAAGGTCAATCGGGCATGCTTATGGGTGTTCATCCGGCCGGGCTCCTTGAGTGAACTGGGGGGTTGGCGATTTCCAGTTTCTCAAATCCGGTTCGGATGAACCATGCATACAACCTATTGAATCTTCACACCTAGTCGTCGCGGCGGCGCGTATCGTGCTTCATGACACGCTCCCGCTCACGCTCCCAGTCTTTCTCGCGCGCCGTATCGCGTTTGTCGTAGAGCTTTTTGCCGCGGCCCAGAGCGAAGTCCAGCTTGATGCGGCCGTTCTTGTAATGCAGGTTCAACGGCACGAGCGTAAAGCCGCGCTGCTCGACTTTGCCGATCAGTTTGTGAATCTCCTCGGCCTTGAGCAGCAGCTTGCGCGTGCGCACGGCATCGGGGTGAATGTGGGTCGAAGCCGTGGCCAGCGGGCTGACATGCATGCCGAGCAGGTAAAGTTCGCCATCGCGGACGATGACGTAACTCTCCTTGAGCTGGACGCGGCCGGCACGAATGGCCTTGACCTCCCAGCCCTGTAGCACGATGCCGGCCTCGTATCGGTCTTCGATGAAATAGTCGTGCGTGGCCTTGCGATTATCAATAATGCTCATAGACGCAATGAATGGGGCGCGCAATGCCGGTAAAATCTGATCATTCTAGCGATTTGCGATAGGCGATGCACAAAGTACAACGCTCCGTCCTGGTTCCCTACAGCGCGGCCCAGATGTTCGACCTGGTTGCCGCCGTGGAAAAGTACCCTGAATTCATGCCTTGGTGCGGCGGCACCGAGGTGCAGTCGCGCAGCGAGCACGGCATGCAGGCTTCCGTATTGATCAGCTTTGCCGGGATGAAGCAGCGTTTTACCACGCGGAACACCCACGACTACCCGAACCGCATCGATCTTGAGCTGGTTGATGGGCCTTTTTCCAGTCTGGTGGGCCATTGGGTCTTCCAACCGCTGGCCGAGGACGCCTGCAAGGTATTGTTCACCCTGGAGTACGCCTTTTCCAATCGTGCGCTGGAGATGGTCGTCGGGCCGGTGTTCAATCGCATCGCCACCAGTTTCATCGAATCGTTCACCAAGCGGGCGCAGCAGGTCTATGGCGAATGAGCTGCGCGTGACGGTCTGCCATGCGCAGGCCAGCGGTGTCTGGATGCGCGAGTTGACGCTACCGGCCGGCGCCACCGTAGGCGAGGCGTTGATGGCGAGCGGGTTTGGCCAGGCCTTTCCCGACATCGACCCCTGGCAGCAGGGCTTGGGGATATATGGCCAGCGCGCCGAGGCCCATACGCGGCTACATCCTGGCGACAGAGTGGAAATCTACCGGGCGCTGACCTTCGATCCCAAAGAGTCGCGCCGGCGCCGCGCCGAGCATCGTCGCGCACGAGTCAGTAAGGCCGGCGAGCGCCAGCGGCCAGCCGGCCTGCTCTAGCCCTGCCGTAACGCCGCGCCTGGCCGGCGGTTTCTTCCCGCTTTCTCCGCGTTGTCTGCCGCCTGGCATGTCTTGCCTGTGATTTACGTTTACGTTAACGTCATGCACAAATGACGGCGCACGGGTTGTCAGACTGGTGCGCTCAGAGATGGACCATACCCATTTGAGGAGACAGCGGTGGACCTTGAACTCACCGAGGAGCAGCGCGCCTTTGCCCAGGCCGCGCGGGACTATGCGCAGGGTGAACTCGCGCCACATGCGGCGCATTGGGATGCCGAGGGCATCTTTCCGCGCGAGGCCTTCGCCCGCGCCGGCGCCCTGGGCTTTTGTGCGATCTACGCCAGTGAAGACATAGGCGGCCTGGGCCTGCCCCGGCTCGACGCCACGCTCGTCTTCGAAGAAATGGCCGCGGTGGATCCCTCCACGACGGCCTTTCTCACGATTCACAATATGGCCACCTGGATGGTGGGGAAGTGGGGTACTGATGACCTGCGCCAGGAATGAGGGGAGCCGTTGGCCAGTGGGCAGAAACTGGCTTCCTATTGCCTGACCGAACCCAATGCGGGCTCGGATGCCGCTTCCCTGGTCACGCGGGCCGAACGTCATGGTGGCGATTTTCTGATCAACGGCGCCAAGGCCTTTATCTCCGGCGGCGGCGATACCGATTTGCTGGTGGTCATGGCGCGCACGGGCGGGGCCGGGCCGGGCGGCGTTTTGGCGTTTGCGGTGCCGGCCGACGCCGCCGGCATCAGCTACGGCCGCAAGGAAGCAAAAATGGGCTGGAACAGTCAGTCCACACGGCCCATCACCTTCGAAAACGTGCGGGTGCCGGCACATTACCTGCTCGGTGCCGAGGGCGAGGGCTTCAAGATCGCCATGAAGGGGCTCGATGGCGGGCGCATCAATATCGGGACCTGCTCGGTGGGCGCAGCGCAAGGCGCGCTGGATGCGGCGCGTCGTTATATGGACGAAAGGCGGCAGTTCAATCGCAAGTTGGCGGAGTTCCAGGCCTTGCAGTTCAAGCTTGCGGATATGGCTACCCACCTGGTGGCAGCCAGGCAGATGGTGCGTCTGGCCGCCTGCAAGCTCGACAGTGGGTCGGCCGATGCGGGGACCTATTGCGCCATGGCCAAGCGCTTTGCGACCGACATGGGGTTCCAGATCTGTCTGGACGCGCAGCAGATTCATGGCGGATATGGGTATCTGCGGGACTATCCTCTGGAACGCCTGGTGCGCGATACTCGTGTGCATCAGATACTGGAGGGCACCAACGAGATCATGCGTGTGATCGTGGCCCGTCAGTTGCTGGACAAGGGAGTGGATATTCGATGAGCAATGTGGTGCTGTTTGACGAGCGGGTCGCCGACAATGGGGCGCGGTTGGGCGTTGCCACGCTTAATGCGCCTCAGACGCTCAATGGCCTGTCGCTGGAGATGGTCGATCTGCTGGATGCACAGTTGCGCGCCTGGGCCCGGGATCCGGCGGTGGCCATGGTGATTCTGCAGGGCGCGGGCGAAAAGGCCTTTTGTGCCGGTGGAGATCTGCACGGCCTGTATGCCAGCATGCTCGAACACAAGGGGCAGGGCCCCTGGGCCAATACCCATGCGCGCGATTTCTTCGAGCGTGAGTACCGCTTGGATTTTCGCATTCATACCTATCCCAAGCCCATTCTGTGCTGGGGGCACGGCATTGTGATGGGCGGCGGGGTGGGGTTGATGATGGGCGCCAGTCACCGGGTGGTCAGCGAGACGTCGCGCGTGGCCATGCCGGAGAGCACCATTGGATTGTTTCCGGACGTAGGCGGTACCTGGCTGCTCAATCGCATGCCCGGCCGCGCAGGCCTGTTTCTGGCCTTGACGGGTGCCAACCTGAATGCCTCGGATGCGATTTACGCGGGCATGGCGGATTTTCGGCTCGATTCAAGCGTTTGGCCGGCATTTTGCGAAGCGCTGCTGCACCAGCCGTGGGCGACCCAGCCAGACGGGCACGGCAGCGCAAACGTGGCGCCGCGGTCTATCAATGATGGACTGCTGCGCCAGTCATTGATGGCGCACGAGCCCGCAGCGCCGTTGGAGCCCGGGCCGCTGCGCCAGCACGCGTTCCAGATCAACAGTGTGTGCGGCAGCAATCGTCTGGACGAGATCTACGAAGACATTGCCCGCCTGAAAGATCACGCGGATCCGTGGATGACGCGCGCGGCCAAGACCATGCTGGCCGGTGCGCCGGGGTCGGCGCGCCTGGCTTTCACGCTGTTGCAGCGTATGCGCCTGCGTTCACTGGAGGATGTGTTCCGCGCCGAGTATGTGGCGGCATTGGCCTGCGTGGCCGAAGGTGATTTTCAAGAGGGCATACGCGCGCTGCTGATCGACAAGGACAAGCAGCCCCAGTGGCGGCCGGCCTCGCTGGTGCAGGCCGATGAGGCCTGGGTGCAGCAGTTTTTTACTGAGTCCTGGCCCGAGGGTGTCCCGCATCCACTGGCCGATCTGGGGCCACGCTTCGCGTGAGCCCCCCTTCAAAACAAAGAAACCACAGGCAGGAGACAGGCATCATGAGCAGTATTGCATTTATCGGTCTGGGCAATATGGGCGCGCCCATGGCGCTGAATCTGGTCAAGGCAGGGCATCAAGTCGTGGTCTACGACCTGGTTGCCGAGGCCGTGGGCACATTGACGGCGGCGGGTGCGAGCGCCGCAACCAGTGCTGATGCGGCCGTCACTGGCGCCGAGATCGTCATCACCATGTTGCCGGCCAGCAAGCACGTCGAAGGGCTCTACCTGGGCAGCGACCTCTTGGGCAAGATCGAGGCCGGCGCGCTGGTCATCGACTGCAGCACGATCGCACCGGAGTCTTCGCGCAAGGTCGCTGCCGCCGCCTCGGCTCGTGGGTTGGAGATGATCGATGCGCCGGTCTCGGGTGGCACGGGGGGCGCCGTGGCGGGGTCCTTGACCTTTATCGTGGGCGGCGCGGTTGCTGTGCTGGAGCGTGCGCGCCCCGTGCTCGAGAAAATGGGCAAAAATATTTTTCATGCGGGCGATGCGGGTGCGGGTCAGGTCGCCAAGATCTGCAACAACATGCTCCTGGGCATTCTGATGGCCGGCACCTCGGAGGCGCTGGCGCTGGGCGTGGCCAACGGCCTTGATCCCAAAGTGCTGTCCGACATTATCGCCAAGAGTTCCGGCCGCAATTGGGCGACCGAGCTGTATAACCCCTGGCCCGGCGTCATGGAGCACGCCCCGGCCTCCAAGGGGTATGCCGGCGACTTCGGGGTGGATCTGATGCTCAAGGATCTGAGACTGGCAGCCGAGTCAGCCCTGGGGTCGCGCTCTTCCATTCCCCTGGGCGAATTGGCGCGCAATCTGTACAGTCTGCACAGCAATGGGGCAGCGGTCGGCTGGACTTCTCCAGCATCGTCAATCTGTTTGCCAACGAACGCGAGTGAGGACGGCGGCAGCGGTCATGCAGCTACCAGGCCGCAGCGCTTGGCCAGTGGCACCTGCTGGAGAGCCTATACTCGCGTTGCCCAGAGCCTGGAGTCCGCATGCCCGCCGCCGAACATCACCGTATTTTTCGTGCCAACTGGCTGCGCGCCGCCGTGCTGGGCGCCAACGATGGCATGGTCTCGACGGCCAGCCTGATCATCGGGGTCGCCGCCGCGCAGGCTTCTGATCAGGTCATTCTTACTTCGGGCATGGCCGCGCTGGTGGCCGGCGCTCTATCCATGGCGGCCGGCGAATATGTTTCGGTGCATTCGCAGGCCGATATCGAGGCGGCAGACCTTCGCATCGAGCAACGTGCGTTGCGCGTGAACTCGGCGCAGGAACTCGAAGAACTCACGGGGATTTACGTCGAGCGCGATGTGGCTCCGGAAATCGCCCGCGCCGTAGCGGAGCAATTGACGCGGCACAACGCGCTGGATGCGCACGCTCGCGACGAACTGGGGATTTCGATCTACAACCGCGCCAAGCCCGTGCAGGCCGCCCTGGCCTCGGCCGGGGCGTTTGCCAGCGGCGCGGCGTTGCCGCTGGCCGTGGCGATGGCCGCGTCGGCTGGCCTGGTGATTCCAGCGGTCTCGGTAGCGTCGATCCTGGGATTGGGCGTGCTGGGGGCGATTGCCGCGCGCGCCGGGGGGCGCCCATCTGGCGGGCCGCGTTACGAGTGACCCTGTTGGGCGCGGCCGCCATGGCACTGACCGCAGGCGTGGGAGCGTTGTTCAACGTCGCGGTCTGAGGTCGGCGCGGGCAGCGCTATCGAGAACCCGGTTTTGAGGCGGCGACGGCCTGCTCCCCGCGCAGGCATTCAACGAGCAGGGCGGCGGCCGGCGCGATGTAGGCGCCTTCGCGGTACGTGACGACCAGTTGCCGATGCATGGTCGTCTGAGTCAGCGGTACTTCGCGCAACACGTCTTTAATGAGTGGCTGGCTAAGGTGATGGCGTGAAAAAAAGGTTCATCGAGGAATACCGGGGAATGCAGACCGGATCTTGAGGAAGAAGTACTCCTGATCGCGGTAGCCGTAGGCGCGGCGCTTGATGACTTTGATGGTGTTGTTGATGCCCTCGACGATGCTGGTGTTGAGCCGGTGGCGACAGCGAGACAGAATCCCGTGCAGATAGGCTTTTAGCTTGAGCGCGAAGTGAGCCAAGGCGGCGATGCCGCTGCCCTGAGCCTGTTGCAGCCAGTGATCCCATGCCTGGCGGGCGTAGCCGGGGTGTTGGTAGAACCACAGCTGTTTGAGCTCATCGCGCATCAGATAAGCGGTGAGCAAGGGCTGGTTGGCCTGGAGCAACTCGTCCAACTTTACCGATTGGCACGGATCGAGGTTTTTGCGATTGCGCAGCAGTAGCCAGCGACTGGACTTGATCACCCGGCGGGCCGGCTTGTCGTGCCGCAACTGGTTCGCTTGGTCTACACGCACCCGGTCTATCACTTCACGGCCGTACTTGGCCACGACGTGGAACAGGTCGTAGACGATCTCGGCGTTGGGGCAGTTGGCCTGGATCTCCAGCTCATAGGCCGTCGTCATGTCGATCGCTACGGCCCGGATCTGCTGGGCAACCCCAGTTGGCAGTTGTTCGAAGAAGGCTCTGGCCGTCTCGCGCGAGCGGCCATCACCGATCCATAGCACCTGACGGCGGATCGGATCGACAACGACCGTGGCATAACGATGGCCCTTGTGTAGAGCGAACTCGTCCATCGCTAGGTAGTGGATCTGGCTCCAGTCCGGCTCTTGGATCGCCCGTCGCAGCAGGGCCTTGTCCAGCGCCTTGACCGTGTGCCAACCCAGTTGGAAGAAGCGCGCCACGGCCAGAATGTTGCTGGACTCAAGCAACTGGCTGACCGCCTCGGCCAGCCGGTCGGTCACTCGCTGGTAACGGCCCAGCCAGCTCAGCCTCTCCAGATGCGGTCCACCGCACTGCTCGCACCAGACCCGCCGACGCGGCACTACCAGCGTCACTCGCAGCGCCATTAGCGGCAGATCCCGCACCCGGCGCGTGGTCGTCTCATGCACCTGCCGACATCGGTTGCCGCAGTGCTCGCAGTGCATCGTTCGCGCTGAAGGCTTCAGGTAAATCGTGACCGTCCGGCTCTCACCTTCAGGCCACACGACCCGCTCCACCCGATAACCTTCCCACCCACCCAACCTCTCGATCGTCTTGCGGTCCAGCATGATCCCGGCCTTGATCCTTGAAAAATCAAGGATCAAGCGTAACGGCAATCAAGCACGGCTCCACGCTATTCCGCGATGAACCGAAAAAAAGCCCAACCAATCGGTGGCGGCGATCAGCGCAGGCAGCATGAGCAACATGGTTGTCTCGAGGCGCACGCGCGGCCTGGGCAGATTGTGACTGTCGAAGGTTTGGTCTATCCAGGCTCGCGTGGGTGAGCCTGGTTGCTGCAACACCCAGTCGTAGTGGGTCATATCCTTGAGCGTGAGCTTTGCTTGTTGCAACAGCGGATGGTTTGCACAAGCCACCACTACAACGTGGTCGCTATGCAAGGGCTCCGATACGAAGCCGGCCTGCGCGCTGTGCTCCGAGATGACCATCAGATCGATTTCTCCGGCACTCAGCAGCACCGTCAGCTCGTCGCGCACACCCACCACGGTCGAGAGCGTGACGCCTGGCGACGTGCGTAGCAACTGCTTGACGGCCGCCGGCAGGATGAATTGGGCGGCAGTGGGCACGATGCCCAGCCTGACATGTCCCCTGATGCCCTGACCGAGATCGGTCATCTCGCGCTTGGCATCCTGAACGTCGTGTTTCAGGCGCTTTGCCCAGCGCAGCAATACTTCGCCAGCCGGAGTGAGCCGCAGCCCGCGTCCGGAGCGTTCGAACAAGGCGTTGCCGCAGCTGGCCTCCAGGCGGCGGATACTGCTGCTGAGCGCCGGCTGCGTCCGGTGCAGCATTTGCGCGGCATGGCCCACGTTACCGAGTTCGGCGATGACTTCGAAGTAACGCAGGTCGCGTAATTCCATGACAATTTGGATTGATCAAAATATAAATTAATGAAAAACGAAATTTAATCAATTAGACGTGTCGTTTCCAGTAAAACACACTGACGGCTCACATTTCACGAGGTGTAATCATGAGCGTCAGCTTCCGACCCCTGTCCCCCGGTTTTGGCTTGGCCGCCGAGGGAGTCAATCTTTCTGAACCGCTGGATGCGGCCGACGCGCGCGCCATCCGTCAGGCTTGGCTAGATGCCAACGGTGTGTTGGTATTCCGGAACCAACAACTTAGCCCGGAACAGCACGTTGCTTTCTCGGCCAATTTTGGCGAAGTCTATGTCGGGGGCGCCACCAATAATCAGGCCCTGGCGCATTACTATCTACCCGGGCATCCGGCAATCTTTCGGGTGTCGAACAAAAAGATCGATGGAAAACCGGCAGGCAGGGAGGACGCCGGCACGTATTGGCACTCGGATGCGTCCTGGCAAGCCAATCCGCCGCGGGGCTGGCTGCTCTATGCCCTGGAGATTCCTTCAGTCGGCGGTGACACGATGTTCTGCGATATGTACCGTGCTTTCGAGAGCCTGTCGGCTCCCATTAGACAGATGCTTGAGGGCCTGCAAGCCGAGCACAGCCTCGCAGCGGCGGTCATGCGAACCAGCTATGCCAAAGAGTTTGCCGGCCGGCTGGATGAAGCGGCCGCCAAGAGAGCAGTCCATCCGGTGGTGAAAGTACATCCGCAAAGCGGCCGCAAAGCGCTTTTCGTTAATCCCGGCTTTACATCACACATCATCGGCATGGGTGCCTCAGAGAGCGCGGCCATTTTGGAAATGTTGTTCGAGCACGCGATCAGCTCCGAGAATGTGTATCGCCACACCTGGCATCTGCATGACCTTGTTATGTGGGATAATCGATGCAATCTGCATTACGCCGTTGCCAATTACAAAGCTCACGGCGATCGCTACATGCATCGCACCACGGTCAAGGATCCGGCTATTGCTTAGGGCGTGCCGGGACGCTATCGGTTCATTGCGGCTGAATGGAGTAGGGCAGCTCGGTCAGAGCGATGGCCGGGCCATCCGGCGCGCCCAGGCGTAGCTGATTGCCGGGCAGGGCCGCCAGCGTGGTTTCGAAAAGCAGGCTGGCGGCATCACCGGCTCGGGCAGCGTCGACGACGCGCCCTACCGGCTCGCCCGGCTCGGCCGCGTCATAGATGTCCACGCCGGGCGCGGGCACGGGCAGCGCCGTCACGCCGCATGCCATGCGGCGTTTGACCGTGCCGCGATAGTGGCTGCGCGCTACTACTTCCTGTCCGGGGTAACAGCCTTTGGTAAAGCTGACTCCGCCGATCAGTTCGAGGTTGACGGTCTGCGGAATGAAGAGGTCCTGCGTTGCCGCGGCAATCCAGGGCAGGCCGGCGGCCAGATCGGCGGCGCGCCAGCTATCCTCGTCGGCCAGACCCAGCACGGCTGCCAGGGCCGAGCCGTGGTGCTGGATCTGATCGGCATCAGCCACCCACCACCAACGCAGACCCGTGCCAGGGGCGGTGATCCAGGTGCCGCTGGGCAACTCGGCACGCGCCCAGGCCACGGTGGGCAGTGCGCCGCCGGCGGCCTGCGACAGCGCGTCCAGGTCCGAGGGGTTGGCGCTCACCCCAGCGATGGCGCGTTCGGTCAGGCTGATCTTGACCTTTGCGCGTAACACGAACATCGACAAGCGCTTGGCCAGCGCCTCGGCCAGATCGGCGCGCACGAGGGCTTGCAGGGACTCCGGGCCATCGCGCCACAGGACCAGCGTGGCCAGCAGCCGGCCTTTGGCCGTGCAATACCCGGCAAAGCGGGCGCCGTCGGCCGGCAAACCGGTGACATCCTGGGTTAATTGCCCGTGCAGAAAGTTCAGGGCATCCGCGCCGGCAGCAGTCAGTACGCGCAAGCTTGGCAAGGGGTGAAAAGCGGCGAACCTTCGGGGCGGAGGGCGATCGAATCGGTCAGTGGGTGCATGACTGAGGCTGGCGTGGCGAGCGGGTTGTGCAAACGCCTCATGATACCCGTGTGCGGGTGCCCGATGCACCATGACCATGAGCCCGACCGGCGGCGAGGCAGGCCACGATCCTTTAAACTGCGCACTCTTATGAAAAAACGCTTTGGTTTTTATTTTTTGCTGGTTCTGCTGGTAGTGACGCTGGCCGTCGGTGCGACGGTGGCCGGCGCCTGGTACTGGATGAACCAGCCCATGCGGCTGGCGGCAGACCGGGTGGACTTCGTTGTCGATCCTGGTGCTACGCCACGCGCGATCGCGCGTGCGTTGAACGCGGCGGGCGTGCCGGTCTGGGAGCCGGGGTTTGTCTGGATGGCGCGGCTGTCCGAGCGCGACAAGCAGATCAAGGCCGGCGGGTATCAGGCCATCAGCGGCGATACCCCCTGGCTGCTGCTGGAGCGATTGGCTCGTGGCGATATGTCCCAGCGCCAGGTGACCTTCCTGGAAGGCTGGACCTTCCGGCAGATTCGTGCGGCGTTGCGCGAGCATCCCGACGTCAAGCAGACGCTGGGCGACGTCAGCGACGAAGCATTGATGGACCGGCTGGGTGCGCAGATCAAGCATCCCGAGGGGATGTTCTTTCCCGACACCTACGTTTTCACGCCGGGCAGTACCGATTTCGATATTCTGCGCCGGGCCTATCAGGAGGGCCAGCGGGTGCTGGCCTCGGCATGGCTCAAGCGGGATCCGGATCTGCCGATGGCCACGCCCTATGAGGCGTTGATCATGGCGTCCATCGTCGAGAAGGAAACCGGCCACGGGCCGGAGCGCGCGCGCATCTCAGGCGTATTCGCCAACCGGCTGCGCCTGGGCATGATGCTGCAGACCGACCCGACGGTGATCTACGGCATGGGTGAAAACTATCAGGGCCGCATTCGTCGGCGCGATCTGCAGACTGACACCCCCTGGAACACCTATACGCGGCCTGGGCTGCCGCCCACGCCCATTGCGGCCGCCGGCCGCGCAGCGCTGGACGCCGCGGTTCAGCCGGAAAAACACAAATTTCTTTATTTTGTCTCCCGTGGCAATGGCACGAGCGAGTTTTCGGCCAATCTGTCGGAACACAATCGCAATGTATCCCGCTTCATCCTAGGACAAGGGCAGAACTGATGACAGGACGCTTCATCACGCTGGAGGGTGTGGATGGTGCCGGCAAAAGCACTCACACCGGCTGGCTGGTCGACACCCTGCGCGCGCGCGGCCTGGATGTGGTGGCCACGCGTGAGCCCGGAGGCACGCCACTGGGCGAGCGCCTGCGCGAGTTGGTGCTCAACGAAGACATGGGTTTGGATACCGAAACGCTGATCATGTTTGCGGCCCGTAGCGAGCACCTGCGGCAGGTGATCGCACCGGCGCTGGCGCGAGGCGCGTGGGTGGTGTGCGACCGCTACACGGATGCCACCTACGCCTATCAGGGCGGCGGGCGCGAGCTGGGTGCAGCGCGCGTGGCCGAACTTGAACAGTGGCTGCGTCCGCCTTTGCGCCCGGATCTGACCTGGCTGTTCGACGTGCCGTTGTCCGTGGCGCGCGCGCGCATGGCGGGCGAGCGTCAGCTCGATCGATTCGAGCAGGAAGCGGAGGCTTTTTTCGAGCGTACGCGCCAGGCTTACCATGCACGCGCAGCCGCCGAGCCGCAGCGTATCCATATCATCGATGCCAGCCAGTCGCTGCAAGACGTCAGGCTGACCCTGCAGGCGGATCTGCAGCAGTTTGTCGCGCGTCATCTGACATGAGTCAGGCTCAATTCGCTCCTTGGCATCTGGAGACGGCCCGCGCCTGGCTAGGCCAGCGCGAGCGCTTCGCCCATGCCTGGCTCATCCACGGTACGGCAGGAATAGGCAAGCTGGATTTCGCGGCCGCTGCGGCAGCCAGCCTCCTGTGCGAGGCGCCGCAGCACGGCCTGGCTTGCGGGGCCTGCCCGGCCTGTGCCTGGGTGGCGTCGGGCAATCACCCCGATCTGCGCCGGGTGCGCCCGGACGCGCTGGCCGTCGAAGAAGGCGCTGAAGCGGCCGATATCGCCGATGACGGTGGTGAATCGGCCCCGGCTTCGGGCAGCAAGAAGGCACCCTCCAAGGAGATCCGGATCGATCAGATCCGAGCGCTGGAGTCGTGGTTCAACACCGCGACCCACCGGGGCGGCTGGCGCGTGGCGCTCATCTACCCGGCGCAGGCGCTGAACACGGTGGCGGCCAATGCCTTGCTCAAGGTGCTGGAGGAGCCACCAGCCCACACGGTGTTTTTGATTGTTGCCGATGCGCCCGACCGGTTGTTGCCTACGTTGGTGTCGCGTTGCCGCCGCCTGCCCCTGGCCACGCCGGATGGTGCCACCGCGTTGGCCTGGCTGCAGGCCCAGGGCGTGGATCCCGCGGCAGACTGGCTGGCTGCCGCGGGCGGTGCGCCCTTGGCAGCGCGCCGTCTGGCCGCGCAGTCCGACAGCCCGGTGCCCGCCTGGTTGCGCAGTCTGGTCGAAAGCCTGGCGGCGGGCCGCGCGACCGACGTGGGGACGCTGGCCGAGACACTGGAGAAGCTGACTGCGGCCGAGTGGCTGGATACTCTGCAACGCTTCTTTACCGATTTGAGCCTGGCCGCGCATGGCGCAGCCTTGCGGTATTTCCCCAGCCTGGCCCAGGCGGTCGGCACGGTGGCCGCGCGTGCGCAGCCGGCTCAATTGGCTGAAACCGGCCGCTGGCTCACCCGGCAGCGTGGGCTGGCCGGGCACCCCTTGAATGCCAAACTCTTCGCCCATGCCGCCCTGCAGCGTGTGGTGCTATCCTGCCAGAGCTAGGTTTTGCCATTTTTTTGCCCATGTTCGTAGACTCGCATTGTCATTTGAATTTCCCGGAGCTGGCCGCCGATCTGCCCGCCGTGCTGGAGCGCATGGCGGCCAATCAGGTCACGCATGCGCTGGTAGTCAGCGTCAACATGCCGGAATGGCCGGGTCTGATGGATCTTGTCCGTCCGCAGCGCAATCTGTGGGCGTCCGTGGGCGTGCATCCGGATTATGAGGACACGCCCGATCCGCAGCCCGAGGAGCTGGTGCGCCTGGCACAGGATCCCAAGGTCGTGGCCATAGGCGAGACGGGGCTGGACTATTACCGCCTGAGCGAGCCGCTGGACTGGCAGCGCGAGCGGTTCCGGCGCCATATCCGTGCGGCCCGCAGCGCGGGGCTGCCGTTGATCATCCATACGCGCAGTTCGGCCGAAGACACCGTGCGCATTCTCAAAGAAGAGGGTGCCGACGAAATCGGCGGAGTGATGCATTGTTTCACCGAGACCTGGGAGATCGCCCGGGCCGCGCTGGACCTGAACTTCCATATTTCGCTATCCGGCATCGTGACCTTCAAGAATGCGGGCATCGTGCACGAGGTGGCTCGCAATATGCCGCTGGACCGGCTGCTGATCGAAACCGACTCGCCTTACCTGGCGCCGGTACCTTACCGCGGCAAACTCAATGACCCCTCCAAGGTCATTCATGTAGCCGAGAAGATCGCCGAACTGCAGGGCCGTACGGTGGCCGAGGTGGCACATGCTTCGACCGAGAATTTCTTTAAACTTTTCAGCAAGATAGTAAGATAATTGAAGGTAAACTATCAACTTTGAAAGGGGTTGGCATGGGGGTAAGGATAAAGATGTCCGCGTTGGCGGCCACGGCGCTGCTAGCCCTGACCCTGGCCGGTCACCCGGTATCTGCCCAACAGGTGGAGGTGCCGCAGAATTGGTGGTTTTATGTGCATAACGATCGACCCGCTGAATTGAAGGGCCTGCTCGCACAGGGCGCCGACCCCAATGTGCGCTTCAAGAACGGCCAGCCAGCCATCATGCGTGCGGTCGTCGATGGCGCATGGGGTGTTTTCGACGTCTTGGCCGCGGACCCTCGCACGGACGTCAATATCGAGAATCCTGCCGGCGAAACGCCCCTGATGTACCTGGCCTTGGCGGGCCAGACCGAGCGGGCACGCAAATTGATCGCCCGCGGCGCCCAGGTCAACCGGCTGGGTTGGACACCCCTGCATTACGCTGCTTCCAAAGGTCAAGTCGCCACAGCCAAGATGCTCCTGACCAAGGGCGCCATGGTCAATGCGCCGTCGTCGGAAGGGCGTACGCCGCTCATGATGGCGGGCTATTCCGGTAATCGGGATATGGTGCAGGTGCTGCTCGATGCGGGCGCGGACCCGACCACCCAGGACCTCAAAGGCCAGACCGCCGCCGATTGGGCTCTGGAGGGCAAGTGGGGCACCTTGTCGCAGGAGTTGCAGCGCATTGCCGAGAAAGCCTGGCAGGCCCGGGAAGCGCAGCGGGGTTCGCCCGCGGCGGGCGCGTCCCGCGTGGCCCCGCCCATGCCTGCGGCTCCTGCCGCGCCCACCCATCCCAGCCCCGCCGGGCAAGTGCAAGGCGTCTCCGGCGTTCGGCTCAACACCTACGAGTGAAGGCCGCCGGCGGGCCACGCCTTGTTCGACCAGCCCCGTAAGGGGCTTTTTTTGTGTCCGGATACCCAGAATTCAAGAAATATGACTGGGGTTTTCCCTGTGCATTCTCAGTAAATGGGAATATTGAATTTGTATTTTGAGAAAAATGGATAATCTGTCGTCATTGGGTATCTGTCTGAGAGATCGCTTTGATGCAGGAACAGGTTGCAGGGGGCGCGGATCGCGTGTTGTACGTGCTGGCCACGCTGGCGCGTCACGAAAGTCCGCTGACCATTGCGGCGCTGGCCGAGCAGACCGGACTGGCGCAAAGCACCCTGTATCGGCAGATCGCCTTGCTCAAGCGCTGGGGTTCGTGCTGGAGCAGGCCGGCGCCTACGGCCCGGGTCCGGCCTGCGTACAACTGGCGCGTGGCTCTGATCAATCGTCGTTTTTGATCCAGGAATCGCAGGACGACATGGCACGCCTGGCTGCCGAGTCCGGCGAAAGTGTCGGTCTGCTGGTGGCCGTCAAGGACCAGGCGGTGTGTCTGGACATGGTCGAGAGCCAGCATCCGCTGCGGTGCTCCTTCGTCAAGGGCCGGGGGCTGCCGCTGGTCAAGGGCGCTTCGGCCAAATCGTTGCTGGCGTTCATGCCGGCAGCCCGCCTGCAGGTGCGGCTCGAGGAACTGGGTGCGGCAGGCGCTGACCTGGCGACGCTGGAGCGCGACCTACTGGTCATACGACGTCAGGGTTATGCGATGACCGACAGTGAAGTTGACGCGGGTGTCTGGGGCGTGAGTGTGCCGGTGTTCCGGCGCCCGTCGCAGGCCGTGGCGTCGATCACGCTCATGGCCCCGTCCACACGCGCCGCTGCGCGCACCCAATCCCTGGCCGCCATGACCGTGGCGGCCGCTGAAAGAATTTCCGCCCGCTTGGCGGCCCATTAAGTAACACGTATCACCTCCGACCGATAGGACGCACCATGACGACTCGCCGCCAACTGCTCACCGCCGCGCTGACACTGGGTCTGACGCTGACCTGCAGCAGCACCTTTGCCGCGGATACCATCCGCGCCGTAACCGATGCCACCTTCCCGCCGATGGAGTTTGTCAAAGACGGCAAACGCACCGGCTTTGACATCGAGCTGGTCGAGGCTCTGGGCCAGGCCATGGGCAAAAAGATCGAGTGGATCGACATTGATTTCAAGGGTTTGATCCCCGCCCTGCAAGCGGGCCGCGCCGACATTGCCGTCTCGGCCATTTACATCACCGATGACCGCAAGAAGGTGGTGGACTTTACGGATCCGTACTACGCCGGCGGTCTGGTCGTGGTGACCAAGAAGGACGGTCCGATCAAGAGCGTGAAGGACCTGGACGGTCACAAGGTATCCGTGCAGGTTGGCACCAAGTCGGTCAACTACCTGCGCGACAACCTGCCCAAGGTGCAGCGCATCGAGGTCGAGAAGAATCAGGAGATGTTCAACCTCGTGCAAATCGGTCGCAGCGATGCGGCCGTCACCGGCAAGCCGGCAGCCAAACTGTTTGCCCAGAGCACGGCGGATCTGACGGTACTGGCCGAGCAGGTCACCACCGAGGAATATGGCATCGCCATTCCCAAGAGCAAACCAGAGCTGACCGCGGAGATGAACGCCGCGCTCAAGAAGATCAAGGCTGACGGCACCTATGACCGTCTGATCAACAAGTGGTTTGAGGCTCCCGCCAAATGATGTTGGATTTTTCTCCTGTCTTCGCTGACTTCGGGGCCTTGCTCGACGGGGCTCTGGTCACCGTCGAGCTGACCGCCTGCTCGTTGTTGCTCGGTTGTGTGATTGGCCTGCTGGTCGGCGTGGGCCGGCTCAATCCCAAGAACCGGGTGGTCTACAACCTGTGCAGTACGTACCTGCTGTTTTTCCGGGGTACTCCGCTGCTGGTGCAGCTTTTCATCTGGTTCTTCGGCTTGCCTCAGTTCGGCATTGTCTTGCCCGCGTTTGCTTGCGGCGTACTGGGGCTGGGTATTTATTCGGGCGCCTACGTATCGGAGATCGTGCGCGGCGCGATTCAGTCCGTGGATCGCGGACAGACCGAAGCGGCCCGTTCGCTGGGCATGTCGTCCGGGCAGGCCATGCGCATCATCATCCTGCCGCAGGCCGTGGTCCGCATGATTCCTCCGCTGGGCAATGAGTTCATCGCCCTGATCAAGAACTCGGCGCTGGTCTCTTTGCTGACCATCCACGATCTCATGCACGAAGGCCAGAAGATCATCAGCGTGTCCTATCGCTCGCTGGAGACGTACTTGGTGATCGCGTTGATGTATCTGGTGTTGACGACGGCGACGACGATGATTCTGCGCAAGATCGAGCAACGCTTGCGCGCCGAAGGGATGGTGCAATGAGCACGCAAGAAATGATCAAGATCCGTGGTCTGCACAAGGCCTTCGGCGACCATGAGGTGCTGCGCGGCATCGATTTCGACGTCAAACCCTCGTAGGTCGTCGTGGTGATCGGGCCTAGCGGTTCGGGCAAGAGCACCCTGTTGCGCTGCTGCAATGGCTTGGAAGTGGCGCAGAAGGGCACCATAGAGATTTGCGGCCATGCGCTGCTGGACCATGGCAAGCAATTGCCGGAAGCCCAACTGAACCGCATGCGCATGCAGGTGGGCATGGTGTTCCAGTCGTTTAATCTCTTTCCGCATCTGTCGGTGCTGGACAACGTGACGGTGGGTCCGCGCACCTTGCGCGGCCTGACGCGCCACGATGCGGAGCAATTGGCGCATGATCTGCTGGCCAAGGTCGGGCTGGCGCACAAGACGTCGGCCATGCCGGGTTCGTTGTCGGGCGGTCAGAAGCAGCGCGTGGCCATCGCGCGCGCGCTGGCGATGAAGCCGGAAGTCATGCTGTTTGACGAACCCACCTCGGCACTGGATCCGGAACTGGTGGGCGAAGTGCTGCAGGTCATGAAGTTGCTGGCCAAGGAAGGCATGACGATGATGGTGGTCACACACGAGATGGGCTTTGCCCGCGAGGTGGCCGATGTCGTGGCGGTGATGGACGGGGGCGTGATCCTGGAGTCCGGCCCGCCGGAGACCATTTTCAGCAATCCGCGCGAGCCTCGCACGCGCGAGTTCCTGCAAGCTGTGCTGAGTTCGCAATCATGAGCGGCGCGGTCCCCGCCATTTGGCGCGCCCGCGACGACAGCGGCGAGCGCGGCGACACGCGCCGTATGGCGCACATCGTTGCTGCCGACGGCCGTCAGCCGGCTGCCGGGGAGGCGGCCTTGCTGGGTTTTGCCTGCGATGCCGGTGTGTTGCGCAATCAGGGTCGACCGGGTGCCGCGCAGGGGCCCGCGGCCATCCGCCGGATGCTGGCCGGCATCCCGGTGCACGGCCTGGATATCCTGCACGATGCCGGCGATGTGGCCTGCGACGGCAGTGACCTGGAAGATGCGCAGCAACGCTATGCCAAAGAGGTGGCGCGTCTGTTGAGCGCCGGCGCGCGCACGCTGGCTTTAGGCGGTGGCCATGAAATCGCCTGGGGCAGCTTCATGGGCTTGCGCCAATGGCTGGATGCCAGCGGCGACGAGGCCGCCGTACTGGTACTAAACCTGGATGCCCATTTCGATCTGCGCACCGGTCGTCCGGCAAGCTCGGGCACGCCATTCGATCAGGTGGTCACGCTATGCGCGCAGCGGGGGCTGCCCGTGCAATACGCCTGCCTTGGCGTGTCGCGCCTGAGCAATACCGTGGCTCTCTTTGACCGGGCCCGGGAAGTGGGAGCCTTCTGGGTCGAGGATGTGGACATGCGCGAAACTGATCTGGCGGCACGCCTGGCCGATGTTGATCGGCTGCTGGAGCAGGTCAGTCATGTCTATCTGACCGTGGATCTGGATGTGTTGCCCGCTGCGGTGATGCCCGGAGTGTCGGCGCCGGCAGCCTATGGCGTGCCACTGGAAGTGGTCGAACGCATCGTCACGCATGTGGCCGCAAGTGGCAAGCTGCGGCTGGCGGATCTGGCCGAGGCCAACCCGGACTTCGACATCGACAACCATGGCGCGCGTGTGGCGGCGCGGCTGGCCTGGCGCATCCTCACCGCCTGGCGGTAGCCCGCTGACGGTACTGTCATGCTTTGGTTTCGGCCGGTTTGCGCTTATTGTGTAAACCGGCCGCGCCATTTGCGCGGGCAATCGGAGAACGCAGATGACGACGCTAGCCCGCGAGCCTTTCCGGGACGACGAGGCCTTCAGGGCGCTCGAAAGGATCACTACCGCCACACTGACCACCGTCCTGCTCAAAAAGGGCCTGCGCAATGTGTGGATACGCGGCGCGTTTCCACTGGCGCCCGGCTTGCCGCGCATCGCCGGGCGCGCTTTTACCGTGCGCTTCATTCCAGCGCGGGAAGATCTGGCCACGCCCGCTTCCTGGAGTTCTCCGACGTCCACGCGCGCGGCCATCGAGCAAATGCCTGCGGGATGCATTGCCGTGGTCGACGCCCAGGGCGTTAAAGACGCCGGATTCTGGGGCGATATCCTATGTGCTCGCATGGCACATCGGGGCGTGGCGGCGTTGGTCAGCGATGGCGCCGTGCGGGATCTGGCCGGTGTCCTTTCCACCGGCCTGCCGGTCTGGGCAGCGGGGACCGCTGCGCCGCCTTCGGTGGCCGCGTTGACGTTCGTCGATTGGCAGCAGCCCGTCGGTTGCGGTGGCGTGGCGGTATTTCCTGGCGACGTCATCGTGGCCGACCAGGATGGCGCTGTCGTGATCCCGGCCGCTTTGCTCGATGAGGTCGTGGCCGAGGCCGTCGAGCAAGAGCGCCTGGAGGGCTGGATCATGCGCGAAGTCGCGCAGGGGCGGGCCCTGCCGGGCTTGTATCCGCCCAATGCCGAGCACAAGGCTCGCTATGAGGCAAGCAAGCGGGATGATGCAGCGACGTGAGCGCTGCGGCAGCGAACGGCCTTTGAAGGCCGTTTTTTTTTATGTGCGGCGCGGTAGGGCTCGACGCCAACGCGCCGCTGTCGCTGGCGGGACTGGTGTGCGGCCGTCTCGGCGGCTTACCGGGCGGTTGTCAATACGAGTGGCCTGACGGCCCTGGGCGTCCCCTGCACGTTCGACACCTCACCAAGCGCGGTCGCGGCGCGTCAGCCTGCAGCGACGACTCCGGGCATGCGGCGCCACTCCGCGTCACCGGCTTATTATGCGTCCCTATTTAAAAAATTAGATATATATATGGTGACACATCTGACTCGCGGGTAGAATTTCGCAAACTCAGCCCGGAGATCGCGTTTATGTCTCAACCCCTCGTTCATGCCTTGCCTTCCTATCTGGATGCCAACCACCTCGGTCCCTGGGGTGTCTATCTGCAGCAGGTCGACCGCGTCACACCCTACCTGGGTTCGTTGGCACGCTGGGTCGAAACGCTCAAGCGCCCCAAGCGCGCGCTGGTGGTGGATGTTCCGATCGAGTTGGACAATGGTCAGATTGCTCACTTCGAGGGTTATCGGGTGCAGCACAATACCTCCCGGGGTCCGGGCAAGGGCGGGGTGCGTTTCCACCAGGATGTGACGCTGTCCGAAGTGATGGCGCTGGCCGCCTGGATGTCGATTAAGAACGCGGCGGTCAATTTGCCCTATGGCGGCGCCAAGGGCGGCGTGCGATTGGATCCGCGCAATATGTCGCAGGCCGAGCTCGAGCGCGTCACGCGCCGTTACACCACCGAAATCGGCGTCATCATTGGCCCATCCAAGGATATTCCGGCACCCGATGTCAACACCAACGCCCAGACCATGGCGTGGATGATGGACACCTATTCGATGAATGAAGGGGCTACCGCCACGGGTGTCGTCACTGGTAAGCCTATCGCGCTGGGCGGCAGCCTGGGCCGCGTCGAAGCCACCGGGCGCGGGGTTTTCGTGGTTGCGTGCGAAGCGGCCCGGGACCGCAACGTGCCTGTGGCCGGTGCAAAGGTCGCGGTGCAGGGCTTTGGCAACGTGGGCGGCACGGCCGCTCGTCTGTTCCACGAAGCCGGCGCACAAGTCATCGCGGCGCAGGATCATACCGGCACCGTGCACAATGGAGCCGGGCTGGATGTGCACAAATTGTTGGCCCACGTGGCTGCCACGGGTGGCGTGGCAGATTTTTCGGGTGGCCAGGCCCTGGACAATGCCGAATTCTGGACGCTTGAAACCGATTTCCTGATCCCTGCAGCGCTGGAGTCCCAGATCACTGAGGCCAATGCTGCCAAGGTGCGGGCCAAGATCGTGGTCGAAGGTGCCAATGGCCCGACCACCCCGCAGGCTGACGATATCCTGCGAGAAAACGGCGTATATGTCGTGCCCGACGTGCTGGCCAATGCCGGCGGTGTGACGGTTTCGTACTTTGAGTGGGTGCAGGATTTCTCGAGCTTTTTCTGGAGCGAGGAAGAAATCAACCAGCGCCTCGAGCGCATCATGCGCGAGGCCTACACGAGCATCGCCCAGGTGGCGCGTGAGCATAATGTCACGTTGCGTACGGCGGCCTTCATTGTGGCGTGCACCCGCATATTGCAGGCGCGTCAGGTCCGCGGCCTTTATCCTTGAGGCCATCCAGACAGGTGTTGGTTACCTGTCATGGCGATAGTCGGGCCTTGCAGCCCCGAAGACCGCGCGGCTGCTGCGTCAGGCAGCGGATGGAGAGCGACAGGGTAGCGCCTGCCGCCGTCTGCCCGAGCTCGGCCGGATTCAGGACGGGCTGAGCAGAAACTCCGGTTTTACCACGCCGCGCAGCTCGCTCCAGGGCAGCAGCAGCTCCGGTTCGCCATGCGAGTACGGCGCAATCGAGTAGGCGTCATACTTGACCACGAGGCCCTCGCGCGTGACCGCGATGTTGTCGGTCACCTGGAAGGGCCACATCTTGTCGTATGCCGCTGGGTCGTGCTTGGCATCCTCATTGGTGGCCAGCCATTTGCGATGCGCCTGCTGCAGGACCTTGTCGTAGGCGGGTCGGCGTCCGGGGATAAGGAGGTCATCGAGGTGCAGCAGACGGCCGCCTGCGATCTGCCAATTGAGATACAGCGTGGCCGGAATACCGTGGGCGGCCCCGGTGAAATACTGATTGGTGTGCAACTCGACCGCAATCACGCCCTGCGCCACGTCTTTGACCGTGGCCTTGAAGAACGTGTTGTCGCGCCCCTGGGCATTGCGCCAGAAATATTGGGTGTACTCGGTGAGGTTGCCGTATTGGCCGCGCAGCTTGCTGTCCACGCCCGTCAGGCTGGCCAGGAGGTGGTCGACCGCCTGCGTCAGTTGGGGATGTCGGGAAACGCCACGCTATCTATTTCGATGGTGGGGCACTCACCGTTGCAGCCAGGCTTGACGCCTTTCCATTCGATGCGTTGTGTTTTGACGTCGCCAATACTGGCGTTGCTGGTGGCCTGAGGCGAGCCGCCAGCCGGCAGGCTGATATTGGCCGGCGGCGCACTGCTGCAGGCGGCCAGCAAGACGAGGCTGACGCAGGCGCTCAGTTTCGCGACAGATGGGGACAAGGGCAGATTGATCTGGAACATAAAGCCTCTTTCATGCAATACATGCCTGCAGGCGCCGTAAGTCGCGCCTGCAGCGATCAGGGTACGAGGGTCAGCCACTGCTCAGTGGCGAACTTTTCGTCGACCTCTTTTTGGGCTGCCGCGATGGTGCTGTCGGCCAGTGCCACGGGTTGCAGCGGTGCCATGGCGGCGAAGGTCTGGAGCATGCGCTCGATGATCGCGTCGCGCGCCAGGCCGGTCTGGCTGCGCAGGGGGTCGACACGCTTTTTGGCACTGGTCGTGCCTTTGTCGGAGAGCTTTTCTCGCCCGATACGCAAAATCTCGACCATCTTGTCGGCATCGATGTCATAGGACATCGTGACGTGGTGCAGCACGGCTTTGCTGCGCCGCGCCTGCGCCGCGCCGCCGATCTTGCCGCCCTCGGAGGCGATATCGTTCAGGGGCTGATACCAGGCCTTGATGCCCAGGTCGTGCAAGGCTTTGATCACCCAGGAGTCGAGAAAGGCATAGGACTCCTGAAAGCTCATGCCGGCAACGAACTCCTGAGGCACCGACAGCGAGTAGGTGATGGAGTTGCCCGGCTCGATGAACATAGCCCCGCCGCCGCTGACCCGCCGCACGACCGACACCCCGTGGCGGCGTGCGCCTTCGGCGTCGACTTCGTTGCGCAGGGATTGAAAGCGCCCGATGACCACGGCCGGTGCGGCCCATTCCCATATACGCAATGTCGGCGCGCGCACGCCAGCGCCGACCTCATCCGTGATGACGGCATCCAGCGCCATGTGAAGCAGGGGGGGTTGAGGCGCTTCGTGCACCAGCTCCCAGCGATAATCCTTCCAGTCGGGGCGGCTCATGCGAGGGCCCTGCGAACGACAATGGCCACGGCTTCGGGCGAAAAACCGAACATCTCGACATCAGCTGGCAGCGCCTGGCGCACCGCCTGGCTCAGTTGCGCTTCGTCGGCTTGTGCAGGCAGGCCGGTGAGCGCCTGGTTGATGCGGGCCAGGGCTTCCGGCGGCTCCAGGAAGAAGTCGCCGCTGATACGGACATCGCTGAGCAGGCCATCGCTGACCGACAGGTCGGCAACCACCAGTTTGCCGCCCGGGACTTTATATTCGCCATGCATGGGGGCGGACCCTCCTTGATCATTGCAGCGCGAGCTTCATGCCCTCATGGGTGGCATGAAAGCCCAGCGCGAGATAGAAGCGTTGCGCATCGGCGCGTTGCTTGTCGGTTGTCAGTTGTACCAGAGCGCAGCCGCGCTGACGGCATTGCTCGATGGCCCATTCGAAAAAAAGGCGTCCGGTGCCCGCGCCGCGTTCGCTGTGCGCCACCCGGACACTTTCGATCTGGCCACGCCAGGCGCCCAGCCGCGACAGACCGGGGATAAAACTGATCTGCATGCACCCGATGACCCTGCCATCCCTTTGCGCGACGGCGAGCAATTGGTTGGGATCGAGATCGATGGCCTCGAACGCGCGCACATAGGCCAGATTGGGGGGCTGCGAGGCGTCCTCGCGGCTGTGCCCGAGCGCGTCATCGCTCAACAGCGCCACGATCGCGGGCAGATCGCCGGCGCTGGCACGACGAAACGTCAGGGCTTCGGTCAAGGTTGGACTCCGGCGTGTTGGGGTCAAGTCTGAGGGACCGCCAAGGCCTGTTCGATTGCCTCGGCCAGGCTGCCAGGCGCATCGGTCGGCGCGTACCGGGCGATGACCTGGCCATCGCGGCCGACCAGGAATTTGGTGAAATTCCATTTGATGGCTTCGGTGCCCAGCACGCCGGGCTTCTGTTCTTTTAGCCAGCGGTATAAGGGATGGGCATCGCCGCCATTGACGTCGATCTTGGCAAACATCGGGAAGGTGACGCCGTACCGCGTGTCGCAGAAACTGCGGATTTCGGCGGCATCGCCGGGTTCCTGGCGGCCGAACTGATTGCAGGGAAAGGCCAGGACGGAGAAACCTTGCCCGGCAAAGCGTTGTTGCAGCGCTTCCAGGCCGGAATATTGCGGTGTGAAGCCGCAGTGCGAGGCCACGTTAACCACCAGTACGACTTGCCCTCGCCATTGCGCCAGCGGCAGTTCCGTGCCGTCCAGGGATGCCGCACTGAAGTCATAAAGAGTGGTCATACTGCCTCCGGGGGGTGACGGGCCGGACAGGCCCCGAGCCGAAAGTGTAGCTCGCCGCGAGCCTGGCGGCACGGGCGGATCAGACTAACTTCAGGTCGATGGGCCGCACTCCGGGGAAGATGGCAGCCAGGCGTTTGGCGTCCAAGCCGTAGAGGCGCGAGAACAGGCCACCGAAGAGCGCCCGATACTCGTTCAGTACGGGATAGTCGCGATCCTGGAACAGTTTGCCCGGTGCCACGGCGACTTGCTCGCCAGCGATGCGCGCGCCGCGCACTTGTCCGCCCATCACCCAATAGACGGTGCCGTGCCCGTGATCCGTGCCGCGAGTGCCGTTTTCGCGGAAGGTGCGGCCGAATTCACTGATGACCACGATCGTGGTTTTCTTCCAGGCCGGGCCCATGGCCTGCGCGTAGGCGCTCAACGCCTGGCCGAGCTGCTTGAGCTTGCCGGCCAGCGAGCCGCGCGCATCGCCCTGGTTGACGTGGGTATCCCAGCCACCGACATCCACAAAACCGAGGTTGTAGCGTTCGCGCATGAAACCGGCGATGCGTTGCGACTCGGCCTGCAGGCGGCTGACCGTCAGCGATGTGCCGTTGGCCTCGGCCTGTTCGGCATCCATGCGCTGCGCGGCGCTTTTGAGATCCATGCCTTCTGTCACGCGGGCCTCGAGCTCCGTACCCTGGTACATCTGCGTGATGACGCGTCCCTGCGCGTCATTGATGCGGCCTTTGCGAGCCGTCCCTGCCAGGCTGATATTGGGCACGCTGGCCTGTCCACGGAAGATCTGCGGCACATCCTGCGTGAAGGCGACCGCCGGCATGCCCAATTGCTGAGCCAGGCGGTTAAGAAATCCGGAATCCACGCGGGCTTTGCCATCGTGGGCGGCGGCGCCTCGTTCGATGCGGTTCTGTGTTTCGAAATGACTGCGGGTGAGGTCATCGCTGCCAGCGAACGGCACGAAGGCCAGCTCGCCGCGCTGGTAATAGGGCAGCAGCGTGTCGGCAAGCGCGGGGTGCAGCCCCCAGCCATCGTGCAGCGGCAGCGCGGCATCGGCGCCGCTGCCCGCGCGCGCGATGGCGATCGTCGGGCGGCTTTCGTCGTAGAAATCGTTTTGCGGAATCAGCAGACTGGCCGCGTCGTACGCGCCGCGCATGAAGACCACCAGCAGCCGCTGGTCTGTCGCGGGCGCGGCCAGCAAGCGGCTCGCATGGAGCGTCAGCGGCACGCTGGCGGCCAGGGAAAGGAAATCACGTCGGTTCATGGCAGGCCTCGGTTCGTTGGTTCAGCGGCGCATGAAGGGTGGTGCCGCCAACAGATAGGTGTTGGCATCGACCAGGTTGCGTGTCTGAGCGATGACATCGCGGCTGCCTGCCGGCCAGCCCGAAAAAACAGAAGGCTCAGGGTAGGCCTGGCTCAGGCGCGAGAGCGTCATGCGCGGGCGGGGTTCATCCTTTTTTTGGTAAAAGCTGCCGGTGGCCGCTGCGATCGTTCGCGCCGCTTCGAAGCGCGTATTGAGCTGACCGGAGCCAGCCCAGTCGTTCTGCGTCAAGGGATATCCATCCGGAGTCAGCCGGCCGTATAACGGTTGACCCAGCGTATCGATCAGATTGGCGACAGCCTGCGCGTTGCTCAGCGGCGGCTGATCGTGCAGCGCCAACCGCAACGCGGAGTAAACGTAGTGCACGGGATCTTTGAATTTGCCCGTCTTGAGCGAGGCGGAAAATGCCGGTGAGTTGAACAGCGCGCGCAGCACCGCAGCGATATCCCCTTCGCTTTGGGTATAGGCCTGCGCCAACTGATCCACCAGTGCTTTCGGCGGGGTGTCGGCCACGAAGAAGGTGGCGAGCTTGCGGCTGATGTGACGGGCCGTGGCCGGATGGCTGGCCAGAATATCCAAGGCCTGCTCGACTTCGGGCCAGCCACGACCCTTGATAGTATGCCCGAGCAGGACCTTGTCGCCGTAAGCATGACGAGCCGGGTTGAACTCGAACAGGCCCTCGCTGATGAGGTCCGCGGCGTGCGGGCCTTTGGGTTTGGCGGGTTTGCCGCTCAGGTTGATACCGACTCCGGTCAGTACCCGTGCCAGCTCCTGGACGTCATGTTGCGTGTAGCCGCCGTCCACGCCCAGGGTATGCAGCTCCAGCAGTTCGCGGGCGTAGTTTTCATTGACCTTGCCGTTGCGGCTGGCGGCATTGTCCAGATAGACCAGCATGGCGGGCGAGCGTACGGTGGCGGCCAGCAGATCGCGGAACTTGCCCAGCGATCGAGGCCTGACGGCCTGGGCCTCATAGTCGTCCAACGTGGTGCCGACATAGCCTTTGTTGAGCCAGACGTTGAAATGGTTCATCCAGAACCAGGTCATGTGTTCTTGCAGTTGGTTGGGTGAATACAAGGCCAGCCAAACGGCCCGCTCGCGCGCTTGCCGTCCTCTGTCGCGCATGGCGCGGTTGGCCTCGCGACGCGCCTGCACTTGCTGGTCGGGATCGTCGGTCTGTTTGTTTTGGGCAATGCGCTCGCGCAACTCGACGGAGGCCTGCTGCGCGCTGACCGTAGAGATGGGCAGTGCCGCGATGTGTTCGGCAACGTCTGCCGGCAAGACCGGTTTGGCCGGTGGCTCGAGTTGAGATTGCAGCCACGCCTCGTAGCCCACCTTGCGGGCTTGGGCCAGTGTCTCGGGCGTGGCTCCCCACGTGATGCGATCGACGCGTGCGTAAAGATCGTCGGCAGCGTCGGCCGCATGGACGGCACAGGCCAGGCTCGCCGAGGCCAGCAGCAAGGTGAACGAAACATGGCGCGGACGGATCGAAAACAGCGTCATCATGGGCCTGGAACGACTAAGCAGCGAATCAGACTCCACTATGGCCGATAAATTCCCGGCCAGCTTGCCCCTGAAACTCCGCGACACAGATGGTTTTTACCTGTTTGCAGACGCTCTGGCACTACGATGTCGGCTGCCGAGGAATGTTTTTTCTGGAGTTTCAGCGAGATGCAGGGCCTGACCGAACGTCTGGAAGCCATGCTTGCCAAGGGGCAAGACAACATGTTGTTGCGTTTTTCGCTGGGCAAAGCCTATGTCGAAGCGCAGCGATACGCCTTGGCCATCGCGCATCTGCGCACCGCGTTGGCGTTCGACCCCAACTATTCCATCGCCTGGAAATGGCTGGGCCGGGCGTTGCTGGAGTCGGGCGATGCCGCAGGGGCGCGCCAAGCCTGGGAGTCCGGCACACAGGCCGCGCGCAGCCATGGCGATCAGCAACTCATCAAGGAGCTGACGGTCTTTTTGCGCCGCTTGGAGAAACAGGGGCTCTGAGCCTGTCGTCAGGTCCCTGCGGCGGGCAGGCTGGAGAAGGCCTCGATGGCGCGCAGGCGGCTGGTTTTAAGATCGGCGATGGCTTGCGGATAGCCGGTGGCGCGACGCTGGGCGTCAGAGGGCTCATGGATGGATTTGTCGTCCAGACCGGCCAGTTCGGGCAGCCAGTGGCGCAGAAAGGCCGCTTTGGGGTCGAATCTGCGCGACTGCGTAATGGGATTGAACACGCGGAAGTAGGGCACGGCGTCTGCGCCGGTCGACGCGCTCCATTGCCAGCCGCCGTTGTTGGCGGCGAGGTCGCCATCGATGAGGTGGCCCATGAACCAGGCTTCGCCCAGGCGCCAGTCAAGCAGAAGGTTCTTGGCCAGAAACATGGCGCTGACCATGCGCAGCCGGTTGTGCATCCAGCCCGTGGCCAGCAACTGGCGCTGTGCCGCATCCACCAGCGGGATGCCCGTGCGGCCTTCCTGCCAGGCCCGCAGGTCCTCGGGCGCGCGGCGCCAGGCGAGATAACGGGTTTCCGGTCGCATGGGTTGATGCATGGACAACGCCGGATAAGCCGCCAGCAGATGCAGATAAAACTCGCGCCAAAGCAGCTCGGTGATCCAGGCACGCGCGCCTTGTTGGCCGCTGTCGATTTCACCCTGGTTGGCGCGCAGGGCGGCGCGCAGGCATTGGGCGGGCGAGAGCACGCCGCTGGCCAGGTAGGGCGACAGGGCGCTGGTGCCCGGCAGGGCGGGCAGATCGCGGCGCTCGTGATAGCGCATCAGATCCTGATCGAGAAAATCGCGCAGCCGGGCATGGGCCGCGTCCTCGCCGGCAGGCCAACGCGCGGCGATGCCCGCATCGACGTCGGGCCAGATGTCCGGCAATGACGGGGGCGACGACACCGGGCCTTGAGGCCGAGGCGCCCGCTGCGCGGCCGGCGGGGCGCTGCGCAGAATGTCGCGGCAGGCACGGGCGTAGGGCGTAAAGACCCGGTAGGGATCGCCCTTGCCCGTGCGCACCGTCCCGGGCGGCAAGAGCGTTCCGCAGTGGTGCGTGCTCAGGCTTACCCCGTCGCGCGCTAACCGGTCGGTGCAGGCCTGGTCGCGTCGCCGTTCGTTAATACCCCATTCGGCATTGATGTGCACCTGCTCGATGGCGCGCGCCGCGCAGAAAACCGCCAGCGCCTGCGGTGCCTGCGACCAATCTTTCAGGGTCAGGACGGACAGCTCTATGCCCAATTGCGCCAGCGACGACCCCAGCACCAGCAGGTTACGGCGCCAGAAATCGACCTTGACCGCGGCATCGCCATGCGTTTGCCATTGGCCGGGTGAGGCAAGAAAGACCGCGCGGGTCAGGCCCTGGGTGGCGGCTGCGCTTAGCGCCTGATTGTCATGCAGGCGCAGATCGCTGCGCAGCCAAACCAGGGTGTTCATGGAGGTTCAAGGAAGCCATGTCGAGTGTCATTCTAACGGTCCGTGGTGCGCGGAGGCAGCCGCGAACCCTTCCGGCACCCGGCCAAGCATCGGGAGGCATGCGGCCGTCAGGCTTGACGTCGGGTGACCGATGGACATGTAATCGTAAAGACACCGTGAATCTGACAATCGCGCCATGGGAAATCTGATGGATAGGCATTCGCCGTTGAGCCCGCAGGGCGCTCTGGACAAGCAAGGCAAGCATAGTCTTGAGGCGCTGGGCGACATCTGGCGCGCAGCGGCGCTGCCCGACGAGGCGCTCGATAACGTCGCGCTGACCGGGCAAGACCCCGTACTGCCTTCCTCTTTTGCGGTGGGGGCGGCTGCCCAGGTGAGTATCGCGGCCGCGGGACTGGCCGCGGCCGAACTCTGGCATCTGCGCGGCCAGCCGCGGCAGCGCGTCATGGTCGATATGCTGCAGGCGGCCCAGGAGTGCCGTGGTCATTTCACGATCAATGGTGTGGCGCCGCCGCAGTGGGACAAGATTTCGGGCGCATATCCCTGTGGTGACGGGGGGTGGGTACGTATTCATGCCAAATTCGCGCATCACCGCGACGGCGCGCTGGCGCTGTTGGGCTGTCCTACCGGCGAGGGCGGCACGCGCGAGGCCGTCGCTGCGGCCCTGCAAGGTTGGAAAGCCTTGGAGTTTGAACAGGTTGCCGCCGACGCGGGCCTGGTGGTGGCGGCCATGCGCAGTTTCCAATCATGGGACGCGCACCCCCAGGCGAGGGCGTTGGCCAACCAACCTCTGGTGAGTATCGAGCGCATCGACGCTGCCGATCCGCGGCCTTTGCCCCACTACGGCCCGGAGCTGGCGCGGCCCCTGCAGGGGATCCGCGTTCTGGACCTGACCCGCATCATTGCCGGGCCCATTGCCGGGCGCACGCTGGCGGCTTATGGGGCCGATGTCATGCTCGTCAACGCTCCCCATTTGCCCAATATCGACAACATCATCGAAACCAGTCAGGGCAAGCTTTCCGCTTATGCCGATCTGGAAACGGCTGACGGCCGCATCGCGTTGGGCAATCTGCTGCGCCGTGCGCACGTCTTCGTGCAAGGCTACCGACCGGGAGGGCTGGAGGCGCTGGGTTTCGGGGCGCAGGAGGCCGCCCGCATCCGCCCAGGCATCGTTTATGTATCGCTGTCGGCCTACGGCAGCGAAGGCCCCTGGGCGAGGCGGCGCGGTTTTGATTCCCTTGTACAAACCGCGACGGGCCTGAACCAGGCCGACCCCAAGCCTTTACCGATGCAGATTCTCGATTATGCCTCGGGATTTCTGATGGCCTTCGGCGCACAGGCCGCGTTGATGCGACAGGCCACCGAGGGCGGCAGTTGGCATGTACGTGTTTCGCTGGCACGCACGGGAATGTGGTTGCGCAGTCTGGGCCGGGTGACCGATGGCTTGGCTTGCCCGATGCCGCCAATCGGCGCTCTTCTGGCCACCACGCAGTCCGGATTCGGCACCTTGAGCGCGGTGCAACATGCGGCGCAGTTCTCGGCTACGCCAGCGATCTGGACACGGCCTTCGGTGCCGCCGGGCACCCACCCGACGGTCTGGCCTTTCCAGTGAGTGCTTGCGGGTAGACTAGGGGGCCGATCCATAGCAGGAGCCCCCGATGTCATCCACGCATTCCGCCACCATCTACCACAACCCGCGATGCGGGACCTCTCGCACGGCACTGCAGGCGCTGCAGGACGCCGGTTACGCGGTGACGGTGATTGAGTACCTGAAAACACCGCCCTCGCGGCAGACGTTGGCGGGCCTCATCCGGCAATCGGGGCTGAGCGTGCGCGACGCCATCCGCAGCAAAGAGCCGCTGTATCAGGAGCTGGGGCTGGATGACCCCCAGCGCAGTGACGACGATCTGCTCGACGCCATGGTCGAGCATCCGATCCTCATCAACCGCCCATTCGTGGTGACCGAGAAAGGTGCGCGTCTGTGCCGGCCCGCTGAGGTGGTCCAGCAGATTCTGTGACAGCAAGAGTCCTGTTTTACCGGCCATCGTCCGGCGCGAGAGAAGGTGTTTCTACACTGACACACTTTTTTTTTCGGAGAGAGTTTATGCGTCTGCAGGTGTTGCTGATCAGTGCTGCCACCATTCTGTTGCCCCTGGCGGGCGGCCCGGCCCAAGCCCAGTATGTCGGGCCGGCTTTTAATCCCAATCTCACCGTGCGGCAAATGCTTTCCACCGCGGCGGATGACGCCCACGTCGTGCTGCGCGGCCGTCTGGTGCGGCGGATCAATCACGAAAAGTACCTTTTCGACGACGGCACGGGCCAAGTCCGCGTGGACATCGAGTCGCATCTCTTTCCGCACGGCACGCCCATCAGCGACCAGGCGCTGGTAGAGATCGCGGGCGAGTTCGACCGCGAAATCATCGGTTCCTCGGAGGTCGATGTGGCGTCGCTGCGGGTGCTAAATGGCAGCCCCGCGCACGCCCGCACCGAAGCCACACCCACCCGCTAGTGTATGCGGCGCGCCTTTATTTCCCTAGGGGATGGCTGGCGCGCCACTCGCGCAGGGCTTTCAAGGTATTGGGCACATGGTGTTCGGGGCTGAGGTCCGTGAACTCATATACCACCTCGCCGGCCGGCGAGATTACATAGGAAGTCCGTTTGGCCGACTCGGGGCGTTTATCCGAGACGGCATCGTAGGCCTTCATGATCTTGCCGTCGGTGTCGGCCGCCACGGCAAACTTACCCCCGCATTCGCTGACTGAAAATTTCTTCAGGGTTTCGATATTGTCGGCCGACACTCCAATGACGGTGGCACCCAGCGCCTGATACTGCGGCACGGCTTTGGCGAAATTGCGCGCTTCCAGTGAGCAGCCTTGCGTGAACGCGGCCGGATAAAAGTAGAGCACGACCGGCCCTTTCTGCAGGGCCTGGGCCATGTCGAAGGCAAAAACCTGCCCGCCTTGCGCGGCCTGTGTCGTGAAAGCGGCGGCCTTGGCGCCAGGGGTGAGCGTGGCATGCGCCGCACCCGTGTGGGCTGCCAGCGCCATGGCAGTGGTCAGCATCAGAGCATATGGTTTCATTGACGTCTCCTGGCCCTAGTCCGGCCGGTTGCGGTGCCGTGTCGGCAGGCTGATCTCTAATGTACAGACAGATGCTGCAGGCGGCCAGCGCAGCGCGACGCCCACAGCCGCCAGGTCAGTTGCGCTCCTGGCGCTCGCCACCGCGTCCTGCACCACCGCCTTCGGGACGGCCGCGCCCTTCGCCGCGTGCGGGGCGAGCCTCGTGTGAGGGCGTGTGCATCTGAGCCGGCGGCGTTGTGAGGCGTTCGGGCCGGTTTGCCGGGGAAGGGGCGACGCCGCCGTGGTGGTTTCTGGCGGGGCGACTGGCGGCGTCAGGACGATTGGGTGCCTGAGACGGGGCAGGGCGTTGCGCCGCGCCCGCAGAAGGGTTGGCGCTGCTACTACCCGGATGACCTGGCACTGCTGCGGGTACGGACGGGTTGCCCGCAGGCGTTGTGGGACGATAGACGCCCTCAGGGCGATTGCCTCCCGTCGGTCGATTGCCTCCCGTCGGTCGATTGCCGTGTCCGGCCGAGATCCCATCTGGGGCCGATTGCCGTTGTCTGGCCGCATGTTGCCTTCAGGTCGAGTGCCTGCCGACGGGCGGCCACTATTGGCCTGCCCCCCGACGGACGAGCGCCGTCTGGGCGGTTGTCGGTGACGGCAGCGCCTGATGGACCGTTGCCCGGTTTGCCCGGGCTACGATAGTCGTCGCTGTTCCAGCGCATGTGGGCACGCGGCCCGCCGATGGGCGCATCGGCCACGGTCTGCCTGGGGCCGTCGCCACGGCCCGCCCATTGGCCGCGGTTATTGCCGGCCCAGCGCGCGTGATCCATCTGATCACGCGACGCCGGCGTACGGTGGTCACCGCGCGCGGCATCTTCCTGCGGGGTGGGGCGACGATCGATCCCGCCCGGCCCGCCGTGGTAACTGATACGCCGCTTGTCGTAGTTGTTGATCGTGACGTTATGGACGTAAATGTTGGTCACGCGTCCCGGGCGCACATTGGTGATGGCCTGGTTGTAGAAGAAGGCGCGGTTGCGCCAATAGCCGCCGACGTAGCCCACGCCGAGGTAGCCGAACCCATAGTTGATGCCGCCGTAAAAGCCGACATGAGGGCCCCAGTAGCCGGCATGCCAGCGGTAGGCGCCCAAGTCGAAGGCCCAGTAGCCGGGCGTCCACAGTGCGCCGACGTAGGGTGCGACGACCCACGCCCCGGGTACCCAATAAAAGCCGTAGGGGTTGCGCGCCCAATATCCGGGAGTCCAGATATAGCCGTCACCCGGGACAGGGGGTTGCTGATAGACCGGTAGCGCCGGCGGCGGCTGGTCACTGACGGAAACGGCAGCCATATTGGCGGAAGCCGGATCGGCACTGGCTGGCGCTGCGGCGGCGGGCGCCGGGTCGTAGCTCACCTGGGCGTGCACGGGCATGGCACAGGCCAGCAGGGCCATACTCACCAGATGGTGATAGCGGAAAGGGCGCGGGATCATGCCAGGCTCCATTGCGGCGTTGCGCAGACAAAAACGCAGGTAAATGCAGTGTGCCCGGATTAGGCCATAAGTGCGGCCCCGGGTTGCACTCGGAAACCACTCCGAAATGACTCAATCGTGACCATTCTTTACGGAGAGGGTGTCGGGCCCAGGGCCTGTGCCAGCCGCCTGGCCATCGGTATGCGTCAGCAGACGCCGCGGCAGTCGCGCCGGAAAAATGACAAAGCCCTCGCTGACTGGAAGGACTTCCAGCCAGCGAGGGCTTTTGCCGCTTGCGAGGCTTAGTTCCAGCGCCCGCCAGCGCCGCCCAGGCTGAAACGCCCGGCACCGGTGAACATCAAGGCCAGAGCCGTGAACAGAAACATGCCTTGCAGTTCCAGCGCCCATCCGCCGGTTTGGGGATTGATGTTGCCAAACTGACCCGAATGCACCAGCAACAGTACCACGACCATGTTGGCGAAAACCAGGAAAGCGCCCAAGCGCGTGAAAACGCCTACGATCAGCAACAGCGGACCGACGATTTCGCCCAGATAGGCCCCGTAGGCCAGGAAGCCTGGCAGTCCATGAGAAGACAGCATGCCGGCGATACCACCCACCCCGGTGCTCAGCTTGGCGACGCCATGCATGAGGATGAGTATGCCCAAAGCTAATCGCAAAATCAGTTTGCCGGTGTCGTCAGATTTATTCATAGGAATCTCGCCGGTTGAGTGAAGCAGGAAGGGGCGGCTGCGCGCCCCACGGGAAAAGGCGCGGCCATTATGGCAAATTCCGTTCAGGCGACACAAGCCGCGCGCGGCAAATCGTCGTCGCCAGGCGTGCCTCGGCAGGCGCCAGTTCGAGCGTGTCGGACAAAAAAAGCGGGCCGCAAGCCCGCTTTTGCCGGCAAGCTCCGCGTTACTTGACCAAGGTGACAGGGACCGGCGAGAGGTGGATGACCTTCTGCGCGACCGACCCGAGCACCAGTCCGCCGACGGCACCCAAGCCGCGTGTTCCCATGACGATTCGGTCGCAGTGGTGTTCCTTGGCGTACTTGGCGATGGTTTCGCCAAGCGGCCCGGGACGCATTTCAGCCGTATAGGCCACTCCCGAGGTTTCTGCCGCGGCACGGGCTGTGGCCAGTGCTTCATCGCTTTCAGCTTTGTAATAGTTGTCGATGGTTTCTTTGCTCAAAAACATCTTGGCATGGCCCGATACGATGGGCAGTTGCACGTTGAGCAGATGGATCTGAGCGTCGCCGCCGCTTTCTTTGGCCAGACCGATGGCATCATGCAGTGCGCGTACGGCGCATTCGGAACCGTCAATGGGGACAAGAATCTTCAGCATGGCGACCTCTATGTGAGTGTTATGTAAAAAGGAACCCGCGTATTTATTCTAAGCCCGTGAACCGTGGCCATGCTTGACGCGGCGCAAGCCTCCACGGCTGAGCCCATCAATACTGGCCACCGTTCATGGCGACGTTGCTGCCGGTCATGAAGCCGGCCAGGTCGCCGCAGATGAACGCCACCAGAGCGGCGATCTCCTGCGGCTTGCCCAGACGGCCCACCGGTATCTGTGGCAGCACGTTGTCGCGCAGCACGTCGGGGGGGACGGCCGACACCATGGGTGAATCCAGATAGCCTGGCGACACCGTATTGACCGTCACGCCCTTGCGTGCGACTTCCAACGCCAGTGATTTGGTGAAACCATGTATGCCGGCTTTGGCGGCCGCGTAGTTGGTTTGCCCGAATGCGCCCTTGAAACCGTTGACCGACGACGAAATATTGACGATGCGGCCCCAGCCGCGTGCGGTCATGCCTTCGACAAAGGGCTGGGTCATATTGAACATGGAGTCAAGATTGGTGCGCAGCACGTCGGTCCAGTCTTGGGGGAGCATCTTGCGCAGGCTGGCATCGCGAGTCAGACCCGCGTTGTTGACCAGAATATCGACGGCCAGCCCGTCGGCGGCCAGTTGTTCGGCCAACTGCCGGCAACTGGCGTGGTCGGCGACGTCCACCGCATAGGCCAGAAATTCGCGCCCGGCAGCTTTGTGTTCGCGTAACCGCGCCTGGGTGGCAGGGCCGCGCCGATGGCAGGTGACAATGACGCGATGCCCGGCGTCATCCAGGGCGTGGGCGATCGCCTGGCCCAGCGCGCCCATGCCCCCGGTGACCAACGCCGTGAGCTTAGCGTTCATCGCGCGCTCCCATGGCCTGCAGCGACTGGGTGGCAGCGCTCATCTGTTCGGCCAAGGCGGCCCAGACCTTGCCAGCCGGCGAGCCGCTCAGGCCATTGCAGGCGTCGCCCGCGTCCTGCAGCCATGCATTCGCCGCCTGGGACACCCCTGCGGCCAGGGCAGCCTGCTCGGACAAAACGGTGTGCACGAGGGCGGAGGTGGTGTTCAGGCGTGCCTGCCATTGGTTGCGCGCGAGATCGCCGATTGCGGGCGCGAGCGCCTGCCATTCTTGCGTCTGGGCCAAGGGGGCCAGGGTAGCCTGGTACTGGCTGGCGTGGTCGCGCCAGATCTGCTGCGCCAGCGCGGCCCACCGGCCCTGGCTTTCCTGCGCCAGAGTGGCCAAGCGCTGACAATACGCGAGATTGGCGGCAAAAAGAGACGCCGCAGGAGGGTTGCTGGGTTGTGAAGCGGTTTTCTTCATGATCCGTCCTTGCACTAAGGTAAAAAGGAGGAGCCCGGGTCAGGCAAGCTGACTGAGGGTTTTGCGAAAACGTCCAAGCGAGAAGGCGAACAGCACGCTGCCGATGATCAGCAGCGCCAGGAAGGGCACCCACACCACGTTCAGCCCCGCGCCTCGATACAGGATAGCCTGTCCCAGCTCCACAAAGTGTGTGGTGGGAGCGGCCAGCATGATGTCCTGGACGAATTGCGGCATGCTTTCGCGTGGCGTATTGCCGCCGGAGAGCATCTGCAGGGGCAGCAGAACCAGCACCAGCAGCATGCCGAACTGCGGCATGCTGCGGGCCAGCGTGGCCAGGAAAATCCCCATGGAGGTCGTGGCAAACAGGTGCAACGCCGCACCCACAAGAAAAAGGACAATCGAGCCCTCGATGGGGATGTGCAGCGCTCCGCGCACGACGAAGGTCAGCGACAGGCCGGCGGCCACCAGCACGACCAACCCCATGGACCAGACCTTGCCCAACATGATTTCAGCCGGTGTGACCGGCATGACCAGCAGGTGTTCGATGGTGCCGTGTTCGCGCTCGCGGATCAGTGCGGCCCCGGTCAGGATGATGGACAGCATCGTGACGTTGTTGATGATCTCCATCATGGCGCCGAACCAGGCCTGGGTGAGATTGGGATTAAAGCGCATGCGTATCGCCAGATCCACGGGCGGGGTATCGGCCTTACGGTAGCGCTTGACGAAGGCGTTGACCTCGTCGCTGATGATCTGCTGGATGTAGCCGCTGCCGGTGAACGCCTGACTCATCCGTGTGGCATCGATATTGAGCTGGATCTCGGCGGGACGTCCGGCAAGTACGTCGCGCTGGAAGTTGGGCGGAATGTTGATCCAGAAGGTGTAGAGCCCGCGGTCCATGCCTGCATCGGCCTCGGCGGCCGAGACGTGGGCCGGCGGGGTGAAGTGTGGAGGATAAAAGGCCGAGACGATGCGCTGCGACATGGGTGAGCTGTCTTCGTCGACCACGGCGATGGGCGCGTTGTGCAAGGACTCCGGCACGGCCGTTGCGGCCGTGTAGATCATGATGGTGAAGGACACCCCGATCAGGATCAGCATCATGGGGTCGCGCGCCAGGCTCCAGAGCTCCTTGATGCCCAGGCGGTAAATGTTGGCAATGTGACGCCCCATGACTCACACCTCCTGCTTTTTGAGTAGCAAGACCGAAACGCCCAGAATGATGGGCACGGCAAGCAGCAGCGGCCAGAAGGCGCTGTAGAGGTCGTGCATATGCAAGGCCTTGCTGAATACGCCGCGTGAGATGGTCAGCATATGCGTGGCCGGATAGATCTGGCCAATCAGGCGGCCGCCACCTTCGAGCGATGAGACCGGGTTGATCAGGCCGGCGAACTGCACGGCAGGCACCATGGTGCCCATCATGGTGAAAAACAGCGCGGCGATCTGGCTGCGCGTGAACGTCGAGGCGAGTAACCCTATGGCCGTGGCGATGACACTGTAGACAAGCGCGGCCAACAGCAGGGTGACGAAACTTCCCGTAATCGGTACGCCGAATACCGTCACGGCCAGCAAGACCATGAGCAGGAAGTTGAGCATGGCCAGCGCGACGTAAGGCGCCTGCTTGCCGAGGAGAAATTCCAGGCGCGAGACCGGCGTGACGTAGAGGTTGATGATGGAGCCCAGCTCTTTTTCGCGCACGACCGAAAGCGCGGTGAGCATGGCGGGCATCATCAGCAACAGCAAAGGGATGACTGCCGGCACCATGGCCGGCAGGCTGCGCACATCCGGGTTATAGCGAAAGCGGGCCTCGGTGCTGACGGCCAGATGGGCTGAAGAGCCGGATTGCTTGCGCGCCTGATCGAGCAACCAGCCTTGATGCATGCCTTGCACATAGCCGCGCACGGTCTCGGCGCGCTGCGGCATCGCCCCGTCTATCCAGACGCCGATCTGCGCGGGCTTGCCGCGCTGCACATCGCGCGCGAAGCCGACGGGAATCTCTATGGCCAGCGCCAGCTTTCCGGCGCGCATGCGTTGGTCCATATCCGAGTAGTCGGTGATCGGCGACTGCTCGATGAAATAGCGCGAGCCGGACAGATTCAATGCGTAGTCATGGCTCAAGCCAGTCTGATCGCGGTCCAGTACGGCATAGCGCAGATCCTCCACGTCCATACTGATGCCGAAACCCATCACGAACATCAGGATCAAGGAGCCCACCAGCGCGAGCGTGGCTCGCACCGGGTCGCGGCGCAGCTCAAGCGCCTCGCGCCACATGTAGCTGGCGGCCCGGCTGAAGTGAAATCCTCGCAGGGTGTGAGCCGGCGCGGGAGGTGGCGATGGCACGGCTGCGGATGCGGTTTCGGGTGGGACTTGTGTGCCGGCCCCGGCTTGCACCAGGTAGTCGATGAACGCCTCTTCGAGCGTGGCTGCTCCACATTGCTCGATGATGGCCTGCGGGGTGTCGCTCACCAACACCTTACCGGCATGCATGAGCGAGATTCTGTCGCAGCGCTGGGCTTCGTTCATGAAGTGGGTGGAAATGAAGATCGTGACCATGTCCTGGCGCGCCAGGTCGATCAACAGGCGCCAGAAGTTTTCGCGCGCGACCGGGTCCACGCCGGAGGTGGGTTCATCGAGGATGAGCAGTTCGGGCTTGTGTACCATGGCCACAGCCAGCGAAAGTCGCTGGCGCACACCCAGCGGCAGGCTGTCCGGAACACTGTCGAGCACGGCGGCGAGGTCGAAGCGTTCGACCATCTCTTTCACGCGGTCGGCGATGGCCGCTTCGGGCACATGAAACAGGCGCGCGTGCAGCACGAGGTTCTGCCTTACGGTGAGCTCGCCATACAAAGAGAATGCTTGTGACATATAACCCACCCGGCGGCGAGTATCGATGTCGCGGGGATCGACTTCATGGCCGAACAACCAGGCTTGGCCTTCGCTGGCCGGCAGCAGTCCCGTCAGCATCTTCATGGTGGTGGACTTGCCGCAACCATTGGAGCCGAGGAACCCGAAAATCTCGCCTTTGCGGATACGGAAATTGACATGGTCGACGGCGACGAAGTCGCCAAAACGCATGGTAAGGTCGCGTGCCTCGATGGCGACGTCGGCGGCCTCGTCGACGGCCAGGGGCTGGATCACCACGGGTTGGTGCCCTTGCTTGCGTTCTTCGGGCAACAGCGCGATGAAGGCTTCTTCAAGCGAGGTGCTGCCCGTAGACGAGAGCAGTTCGGCGGGGGTGCCGGTGGCCAGCACGCGTCCGGCGTCCATGGCGATGAGCCAGTCAAAGCCCTGAGCCTCGTCCATATAGGCGGTGGCCACGATGACGCTCATGCCGGGGCGGTCCTGGCGAATGTCGTTGATGAGGTCCCAGAATTGGGCACGGGCTAGCGGGTCGACCCCCGTGGTAGGTTCGTCCAGGATGAGCAGATCGGGGTCGTGAATGAGGGCGCAGCACAGGCCCAGCTTCTGCTTCATGCCCCCGGAGAGTTTGCCGGCTGGCCGCTGCAAGAAGGATTCCAGGCCGGTGGCCCGGGTGAGGTCGTCGATGCGCCGGCGGCGCTCGGCGGCATCATGGCCGAACAGACGGCCGAAGAATTGCAGGTTTTCTTCGACCGACAGCGTGGGGTAGAGATTTTTTCCCAACCCTTGCGGCATATAGGCAATACGCGGGCAAACCTGTTCGCGATAGCGCGCATTGGCCATGTCTGCGCCCAGCACCGTGACGCTGCCTTGCTGCACGGCGCGCGAGCCGGCGACCAATGCCAGCAGGCTGGATTTGCCAACCCCATCCGGGCCGATCAGGCCCACCATGCGCGCGGCAGGGAAGTCCAGGCTCACGTCATCGAGCGCGGCGGTCTTGCCATAGTGCTGGCTGACGTGCTCAAGCCGGGCGACGGGTTTGTCCATCACGGTACCTTGACTTGCAGATTGGCGGGCCAGCCCGTGTCAGGGTCGAGCTTGATCCAGGCCACGCCGGGCAGGCCGGTCTTGACCTGGGTGAGGTGGCGTTGCAGCAGTTCGGGGCTGATTTGCGCGCGGACGCGAAACATCAGTTTCTGGCGTTCGCTGGCCGTCTCCACCGTCTTGGGCGTGAACTGCGCCGTACTGGCGACATAGCTCACGGAGGCGGGGATGACGAACTGAGGTGCGGCATCGAGTACAAGGCGCACCTCCGTGCCCAGCCCCACTTTGCCGGCGGCCTGCTCGGGCAGGAAGAAGGTCAGATAGACATCGGAGAGGTCGACCAGGTTGAGGACCTTGCCGCCGGCACCCAGCACTTCGCCCGGCTGGGCGACGCGATACTGCACGCGGCCGGCTCGCGGCGCGCGTAATTCGCTGTCGGCGATGTCGGCCTGCACCCGGGCCACCGTGGCTTGGGCGGCGTCGATAGCCGATCCCGCGCCCACCTCCTCGGCCTGGGCCGCCTGGATGGCCGCGTCGGCAGCGGCGACTTGGGCACGTGCTGCCGCCACGGCCGCCTCGGCGCTTCGGACGCGGGCGCGGTCATCATCGAGTTCCTGAATGGAAGAGGCGCCTTCCTTGGACAGAGTCTGGGAGCGGGCAAGACGCCGGCGGGCCGCGTCGAGCTCGCTTTCGCGCTGGACGACGACGGCCTGTGCGGCCTGTTTGTCGCTCCTGCGCAGGGCCACCTGCGCGCGCGCGCTGGCCGCGGCGTTGATGGCTTGCTGATGCTGGGCACGTGCTTCGGCGTGCTGCGCCGTGAGAGTGTCGATCTGCATGCGTGCCAGCGGTTGACCGGCCTGGACGAACGCGCCTTCGTTGACCAGTACATCATCGACGCGGCCGGCCAGTTTGGTTGCGACGTCGATCTCGGTGGCTTCGATGCGGCCGTTTCCACTGACAAAGCCTTCGCCGGGGCCACGGTCGTTGATGTTGCGCCAGCCGTAGTAGCCGAGCAAAGCCACGACAGCAAGGATGGCCAAGGGCAGAGTTTTGCGGGCATTCATCGTTGAAACCTCGTTACGGATGATCGGTGGGGACCGGGGCGGTGACTTGCGCGTGCGTGCCCCCGCCCAACGCCGCGTACAGCGCGACCTGGCTCGACAACAGCGCGCGCTGCGTGCTGGCCCATTGTTGCTGGGCATCCAGCAGATCTCGTTGGGCGTCCAGGACTTCGAGAAAGGGCGAGGCACCGTGGTCGTAGCGCAGGCGGGCCAGGCGGGCACGCTCGCCTTGGGCCTGAACGGTGGCCTGCAGGATCTGCACCTGTTCGGCCAACCAGTAACGTGCCGACAGCGCGTCGGCCACCTCACGAAAAACGGTCTGTATGGTCTTTTCGTACTGGGCGATTGCCTGTTGCTGGCGCGCGTGAGCCAGTTCAAGATTGGATTGCCGACGGCCGGCGTCAAAGATGGGCAAATTCAGGTTGGGCGAAAAACTCCAGGCTGAGCTTGCGCTGCCGAACAGCCCGTGGAGCTGACTGCTTGCCGAGCCGAACGCGCCCGTCAACGAGATCTGGGGAAAGAAGGCCGCCCGTGCCGCACCGATATTGGCGTTGGCGGCCTTTAGCTGATGCTCGGCTGCAACGATATCAGGGCGGTTGGTCAGCAGATCCGAGGGCAGGCCGGCGGGCAGCTCCTGCATCAGCGCCTCATGCGTCAACGCGTCGGGCGCTTCTGCCAGAGTGATGGGTTCACCGACGAGTTCTTGCAGGGCCTGCAGTTGCGCGGCCCGGGTGCGTTCGAGCTCGGCTCCCAACGCCGTGGCCTGCTGCCACAGGGTTTCGACCTGGGTCAGGTCGAGTTTGGAAATCGATCCGACCTCGAAACGGCGGCGGAAAATCCGCAGTGATTCGGCCCGCGTGGCGATGGTCGTCCGGGTCAATGCCAGGCGTTCATCGAGTTCGCGCAGGGTGAGATAGCCGTCAGCCACCTCGCTGATGAGCGAAAGCGTGGCTGCGCGCTGGGCGGCGTCGGTGGCGAGGTACTGTTCCAGCGCGGCATCCTTCAAATTTCGCACCCGGCCCCAGAAGTCCAGCTCCCAGGCCGCCATGCCCAGTCCGACCTGATACTGCGAGCCTGTGACCGAGCGTCCGGTCAGGTTGAGATCACCAGGGGTGCGCTGGCGCGTGCCGTCGGCCGTCACCCCAAGCGTGGGGAACAGGCCGGCGCGTTCGATGCCATAGGCCGCACGCGCCTCTTCGACACGCAGAACGGCCAACCGCAGGTCGCGGTTGTTGTTCAGGGCCTGCGTGATCAAGCCGCGTAGTTGGGGATCGGTATAAAACGATTGCCAATCGACGGCAGCGGCAGGCGCACTAATGGTAAGGGAACCGGATGGCTGCGGGAAGCTTGCTGCCACTGGCAGCGCCGGGCGTTCATAGTCGGGCGCCAGGGAGATGCAGCCAGACAGCAGGATGGCGCTGATGGCAAGGCTGAGCAGGCGGCGGGTCATGATGTCATATCTCCAGCACATAGAGGCCAGGCCCGGTACGCGGCATGCAGAATCTGCGACGCGGCGCGCCCCGTCGGGCCGGCTTGGCTCGATGAGGACTAGCCCCCACCCCTGCCAGCAGACCTGCCACCGAAGACCAGGGTGCGGTGTCCCGCGCGGTATGGCCTTGCGTTGCGGTGATGTACGTGCTCATTGCCTGCCACCTTCAGTGTCGCGGCGCCGATGGGCGCCCGCTTTGATAGGGGATACGTTCTGTGGCGTAACGGACGGGCTTGGTCCGCCTGACTATTGTCGGCCGGCGAGGAGTCGCAGGCCTTGACGCAGATCAAGGTAATGACCGACCGGTCGGTATGTAATGCTCGGGAAAATTAACCCTAGTTTCAATCAGCGATGACGAATCCACAACCCGACCCCATCTCCAAGGGACGGCGGCGACTGCCCGCCGAGCTGCGTGTCAGCCAGATACTAGATGCCGCGCTGGCGGAGTTTTCGGCGCGCGGGTATGCCGCGACACGCATGGACGACATTGCGCGGCGGGCACAATTGTCCAAGGGCGGGCTCTACGTCCATTTCACGAGTAAGGAGGAGGTACTTTCCGCTTTGCTGGACCATTGGCTCAAGCCAGTTGCGATCGATCCGAAGATCATGCTCGATGGGGTCGGCACGTCGCGGGAGTTGGCGGAACGTTTGGTGCAGCACATTCACGCCGCGCTGGAGCAGCCTGCCCTGATGACCACCTTCCGGCTGTTGATGGCCGAGGGAGCCCGTTTGCCCGACTTGATCGAACGGTGGGGCCGCGACAGCCGCGCTCAACAAGAGGCGTTGGCCGACCTGCTCGAGCAGGCTGCCGAGCGTGGCCTGTGCCGCCCCGGCGTTGCCGCGCATTCCTGGTTGCTGCTTTCGCCCGCCGTCCACGCCCTGGTGGCCGGCATGGTGTCGGGGCGAGACGAGATTGCCCAGGATCGCCAGTGGCGTGAGGGGCACGTGCAAATGCTGTGCGCCTTGATGGCGCGACCCGCTTAGACGCGCAGCCCAAGGCGAGCCAGCATGCGGGGGCCGACCTGGCGGCGGCTGGCGGCGTAATCGGCCCATGGATGGGGGTGCGTCTCGATCCATTCCAGGGCGTTGCGCACATTGAAGCAGTTGGTGCGCAGATCGCGGGCCGGATCCAGCACGTCCCAGGGCAAGGGCATGGCGACCGGGCCGCCTGGGCGGCCGCGTACCGAGAAGGCGGCCACCGCCGTCGCTGCCTTGCCATTGCGCAGGTAGTCCACGAAGATGCGCCCGCCGCGCTTGGCCTTGGCCATGTTGGCGACGAAGCGATCCGGCAGCACACTTTCCAGCCGGTCAGCCAGCCCATGCGCCAGCGCCTTGACTTCTTGCCAGCCGGCCACGGGCTTGAGCGGCGCGACCAGATGCAGGCCCTTGCCGCCGGTGGACTTCAGAAACGGCACCAGCCCGACCTCCTGCATGAGGCCGCGAACCAATTGCGCGGCCTCCACAATGGTGGGCCAGTCGACGCCGTCGCCAGGGTCCAGGTCCAGGATGAGGCGATCCGGGGTCTCGGTCTTGGGCGCGCGCGAATTCCAGGTATGAAGCTCGATCACCCCCCATTGCACCAGCGCGATAAGGCCTTCGAGCTGGAGCTGGCAGGCCTGCAGCCAGGCGTGTGCGGCTTGCGCCGCGTCGGCGATGTCCAGCCGCTGGGTCAGCCGCAGCGGGCTGGGGGCACGTTCGAGCAGGACGCTCAGCCAATGCTGGCGCTGCGACAACGGTATGCCGCGCAGGTCCCTGCCTTCCCAATAGGGCAGGTCAAAGACCACGTAGCGCAGGCATGAAGCATCGCCATCCAACGCCTTCTGCAGCAGTTGGAAGTCGGCAATGCCCTGCTCGTTGAAGACCACCACCTCGCCGTCCAACCAACCTTGGCCCAGCTTCAAGGCGCGGATCGTCGTGGCCAGCGGCTGCATCCGTGCGGTCCAGTCCAGGCCATTGCGGCTGATGAAGCGGACGTTGCCATCACGCAATTCGCACAGCATGCGGTAACCGTCGTACTTCACTTCGTAGCGCCAGTCTTCGCCGACAGGCGGCTGATCGGCAAGGGTTGCCAGGGGCGGTTTCAATTGCCGAGGCATGGAGGCCGCCTTGCCGGGCAGCGTACGAGCGGCTGGTTTGGGCGGCACATCCTGGACTTTGCGCAGCAGCCATTGCTCGTCCCGTGTGCGAATGAGCGCCCAGTCACCCTGCAGACGGCGCCCTTGCAGCCGGAAATGCAAATGCCCGCGCTGCAGTGCCTGAGCGGGATTGCCTTGCATGGACCAATGGCCGCGGTCCCAGATGTCGACGTGACCCGCGCCATACTGGCCGGCAGGGATATCGCCGAAGAAATCGGCGTAATCAAGCGGGTGGTCCTCTACCTTGACTGCCAGGCGCTTGACTTGCGGGTCCATACTAGGCTCTTTAGGGACGGCCCAGCTGACCAACACGCTACCGATTTGAAGCCGAAAATCGTAGTGCAGACGCCGCGCGGCGTGTTTGTGTACGACAAAAATCGTCTGGCCTGCGGCGCGTCCCGCCCCTCGGGGTTCGGGGCTGGCGGTGAAGTCACGCTTGGCACGATACGCCTGCAGCTTTGGGTTGCCCACGTCAGGCAACCTTGCGCCGCGTCGACCTGGTAGCGGTCTTGCGTGCGGTGGCCTTTTTCACGGTTTTGGCAGCGGCGGTTTTGCTGGCGGTCTTCTTTGCCGCCTTCTTCGGCGTTTTGCGGGGCGCCGTGGTGGCCTTGGTGGCCGTCTTGCGTGCAGCAGCAGGGGTGCGCTTTCCCTGATCTATGCTTTGTTTGAGCATGGCCATCAGGTCCAGCACCTTGGCCGAACGTGGCGGGGCGGCGGGTTCGTCGGCCTGACTCAGGCTGTGCGTCTTTCCGGCTTTGACCTTGGACTCGATCACGGCCAGCAGATCCTCGCGATAAGCATCGCGATACTGTTCGGGGTCCCATTGCAGGCTCATATCATCGATCAAGCGCAGCGCCATGTCCGTCTCCCGGGCCGCGGCGCGCTTGGAGGGCAGCTCCATGTCTGGCGCGTCGCGAATTTCATCGGCGTAGCGCATCGTCACCATCATCAGGGCGTCGCCCTGTGGCAGCAGTGCCGCCAGATGCTGTCGGGTGTGCAGCACCACCTGCGCCAGTGCCAGGCGACCGCTCTTGAGCAGCGCGTCGCGCAGCAGTACATAGCCCGGCCCGCCACGCTTGTCGGGCTCCAAATAATAGGACGTATCGTAGAAGTAAAGCGGGACCTCGGCGGCTCTCACGAAGCCCAGAATGGATATGGTCTGTGTCGCCACGTCGTCGGCGCGCCGGAAGTCGTCATCGCTCAGATATACGTAATCGCCTTTTTCGTACTCATAGCCGCGCACGATATGCTCGGCGGTGATGACTTTGCCTGTGCGCTTATTGATGCGTTGATAGCCGACGGGGGCATCGTCGCGTTTGTCTATCCAGTCAAAATCCAGTCGCGCGGAACGAATGGCCGCGTGTACGGCCACGGGGATATGTACTAAGCCAAAGCTGATCGCACCTTTCCAGAGGGTTCTGGCCATGTCGGACTCCTTAGCGCCTGCCTGGGTCCACCATACGCGGCCAGTGGCCACCCGTCCAGAATCCTGGTGTGAGCGCGCTCAGCGATGCGCTGAGCAGAGCGATTCCGGGTTAAAAGAGAGAGTCAGCGTACTGTCAGCGGGCCGGCGCCAAGAAATACGGCCATTGCCAATCCGGCAGGCCAGCGTCATGCTGGCATTGCGTTGAGCGGTTCTGAATGGCCGGCGCCCGTCGGGGGCGCCCACAAACAGGAGCAGTCATGAATACCCGTGCCGACAACCCGGTGGCGTTTGGCCGCCCTCCCGCCGATATCGATGCCCGTGGGGCGGATCGACAGGCAGATGCTGTAGCGGCACCCGACAACCCGGCAGTGCAAGTGAGCATCAACGCCAAGGTGTTACCTCCGACCAGTCTGGTCGATGTCCCTAATTTTCCGCCGAAAATTCCGCGCGACGACAATGAAGCCCTGTCCGACCGTCTACCCGCGATGGACGAGCAGACCGAGTCCAACTGGGCCGACGGCAGCGAGCCTCAGCCCCGGGCCAAGAACGCGCGCTCCTCGCTGTTTTGAAGCGCGCCTGACCGCAGCTTGCGCAACCCCGCAGGCTGTGGTGGGGCCGGCCGGTCTCGATGGCGTAACATGAAACGGACGATCGTCACCGGAGGCTTTATGTATCCGCATCTCTGCCATACCCCGCTCAAACCGGCGCCCCAGGATCCCGGCCCGGAGCCGGGCGATATTCCGGTCGATCCGGACAGCGACCAGCCGGAGCTGGACAGGCCGTTTGCCGCGTGAGCGCAGGGTGCTGGTATGATGCTGCTGTATATTCATACAGCTATTTGTTCCATCGATGTTGCCTGCGCATCGCTACTACTACCTGCACAACTTTCAACGCGAGCTGGACTGGGTCGCTGCGCGCTACGACGATATGCTGGACGCGGCCGAGCGGGATTTTCTTTGCCGTTTTGGCGCGTTGCCGCAGGGCTCGCAGGCCCTGCTCGTGCGTTTGCTCACGCGCAAGGGCGATGTCTTTCGTTCGGACAAGCTTGTCTACGATGAAATCGGCGATATCACGGCCGCTGCCTCTCCGCTGCTGGAGCTGGGTTGGTTAGCCGCCAATCCCGATCTCTCGGTCGAGGATCTTGGCCGCCTGTACACCAAGACAGAGCTTGCACCGCTGGCAGACCACAAACCAGGCGTGCGCAAGGACATCCTGCTTGAGGCGTTGCAGCCGCATGCACCGCGGCCGCATCGCGATTGGTGGCCGCACGCGCAAGAGTCCGTATGGCAGGTTCGGGTCGGGGAGGTCTGTGAGCGATTTCGCCTGCTGTTCTTTGGCAATTTGCGCCAGCAATGGGACGAGCTGGTTCTGACCGATCTGGGCATCTACCAGTATGAGTCGGTACCTTTCTCGCTCGAGTCACGGGCCTTTCAGCATCGCATCGACCTAGCGGATTATCTGCGCCTGGAGAGGTGGCGCGAACAACTGGACCAAAGTGGGCCCGATCCGGACCTGCGCCAAGCCGTCTGCGCGGCCACGAGCGCCAATCCCTGGCTGATGGCGCGGCGTGCCAAGTTACTCATGCGTTTTGGGCAGGCCAGCGAGCGGTTGCGCGATTGGCCGCAAGCCGGGGCCGCTTACGCCGCCTGCCACTACCGCGGGGCCCGGCACCGCCTGATGCGGGTGCTGGAGCAGCAAGGCCAGTACGCCCAGGCCCATGCGCTAGCCATGGCGGCCATGGCCGAGCCCGAGGACGAGGGTGAGAGCCAGCGTGTGGCGCGCATGTTGCCGCGCTTGCGGCGACAGTTGGGTCTGGCCGCGCCGCCCAAGGTGGCCGAGCCGGCGCTGTTGCAAGAATCCCTCTGCCTGGCCGCGCCGGCATCCGGCACGTCGGTTGAGGGGGCCGTGCGCGATCATTACGCCAGCCTTGGCGCGACGGTGCACCACGTCGAAAGCAGCCTCATCAACGGCCTGTTCGGGCTGTTGTGCTGGGAGGCCATCTTCGCGCCTCTGCCTGGCGCGTTTTTTCACCCCTATCAGCGCGGTCCGGCGGACTTGTCAGCACCCGATTTCGTCGCTCGGCGCGCCCGCCTGTTTCAAACGTGCCTGGGGTATCTGGACGATGGCAGCTATGTGGGGCGGATTCGGCAGCGGTATGCGGACAGGCAGGGCGTGCAGTCGCCTTTCGTGCAGTGGGGTTTGTTGACGCCTTCATTGCTGGATCAGGCGCTCGACGGAGTGCCGGCGGCCGATCTGCGCCGATTGTTCGAGCGTCTGCTGGCCGATCCGGGCGCCTACCGTAGCGGCTTGCCAGATCTGATCTGCTTCTGGCCCGGGCAGGGTCGCTACGAACTGGTCGAGGTCAAGGGGTCGGACGATCGCCTGCAAGACAACCAGACAGCCTGGCTGCACTACTGCGCGCGGCACGGTATTGCAACACGCGTTTGCTATGTGAACTGGAAATGAAGCTCACCGTGGCCGTGCGCACCCTGTGCGAGTTCAGCGCCCGCGTCGGCGACCTGGACCTGCGCTTTACGCCAGCGCCCAGCGCCCAGGAGGGGATGGCCGGGTATACCGCCATCGCCGAGCGGCGTGCGGACACCTACGAAAGCGAGGTCTTCCTGTCTGGCGAGCATGGCGCCCTGACGGTGCGGGGCCGGGCCGACGGTTTTGACGCCAGCCTGGGGCGTCTTGAAGAGATCAAGACGTACCGGGGAGAACTGTCCGCCATGGGGGCGAATCAGCGTGCGCTGCATTGGGCTCAGGCGCACATCTATGGCCATTTGATGTGCCAGGCACGAAACTTGGCCGGCCTGAGCCTTGCGCTTATCTACGTGGATGTGCAGACGCTGGACGAGACGGCGTTGACCGAATGGCAGGACGCCCCAGCGTTGGCCGACTATTTTGGCCAGGCCTGCGAGCGCTATCTCTTATGGGCGCAGCGTCAGGCGCAGCACCGGTTTGCCCGCGACGCCGCACTGGATGCGATGCGGTTTCCGCATGGGGACTTCCGCCCTGGGCAACGCGAATTGGCCGTTGCCGTGTTCAGGGCCGCCCGCGATGGCCGCGCTTTGCTCGCCCAGGCCCCCACCGGGATAGGCAAGACGCTCGGCGTGCTGTTTCCCGCGCTCAAGGCGTGCGCGGCGCAAGGCCTGGATAAAGTGTTCTTTCTTACCGCGAAAAGCTCGGGTCGCGGGCTCGCAGTGAGTGCACTGGATCAATTGCCGCCGGGGTTGCGCACCGTTGAACTCTTGGCGCGCGATAAAGCCTGCGTGCATCCGGATAGGCACTGCCATGGCGAATCCTGCCCGCTGGCGCGGGGGTTTTATGACCGCCTGCCGGCCGCGCGTGACGCGCTTGAGGCCGGCGGCGATTACTCGCAGCCTGTGCTGGCGCGCACGGCCCGTGAGCATGAGCTCTGCCCGTATTTTCTCAACCAGGAGATGGCGCGCTGGGCCGACGTCGTGATCGGTGACTACAATTATTATTACGACGCCAATGGCCAGCTTTATCAGCTGTCGCAGGCCTGCCAGTGGCGGGTGGTGGTTCTGGTGGACGAAGCCCACAACCTGGTCGAGCGCGCCCGTGCGATGTATAGCGCTAGCCTTCGTTTGAGCGGGCTGATGGCCGCGCGCCGCGCCCCAAGCCCTGCGTGCGCCTCTGGATGGATTGAAGCGCTCCTGGCGGTCGCTGACACGAAAAAGCGATGCCGAGTATGAGGTTCATGACGAGGTGCCTGCCGGGGTGCTGGCCGCGTTGCAGAAACTGGTACAGGCGGTCGGAGACCATCAGGCGCAAACGGCCCAGGCGCTGCCGGCAGACGACGCGCTTCTGGCGTTTTATTTTGAGGCGCTGCGCTTTACCCGGTTGGCCGAGCAATTCGGCGACCACAGCCTGATCGACCTGCAGCGGCACGGTGAAGACGCTGAGCTGGGTTTGCGCAACGTGGTGCCGGCCAATTTTCTGGCAGCTCGCCATGCGGGTGCCCATTGCACGGTGATGTTTTCGGGCACGATAGGGCCGCAGCGTTTCTATCGCGACATGCTGGGGCTGCCCGCGGCCACGTCCTGGCTGGAGGTGGCCGGCCCTTTCCGCGCCGAGCAACTGGCGGTGACCGTGGCCGGCCACGTGTCCACACGGTTTCGCGACAGGCCGCGGTCGGTCGAACCCATCGGCGCCATCATCGCCCGGCAATATGCCGAGCAGCCGGGTAATTATCTGGCCTTTCTGAGCAGTTTCGACTATGCCCGGCAGGTCGAGGAGTGGCTGGCGCGGCACCACCCCGGTTTGCCCGTCTGGCGCCAGACTCCCGGCATGGGCGAAGGCGAGCGCGAGGCTTTTCTGGCGCGCTTTGTCGAGGGCGGGCAGGGCGTGGGTTTTGCTGTACTTGGAGGGGCGTTCTCAGAGGGGGTGGATCTGCCGGGTGAGCGCCTGGTCGGCGCCTTTATCGCAACCTTGGGGCTGCCCCAGCTCAACCCCCTGAACGAGGCCATGAAGCAGGTCATGGAGCGGCGGTTCGGCGCCGAGCACGCCTATGACTACACCTATCTTTATCCGGGCCTGCGCAAAGTGGTTCAGGCCGCTGGCCGGGTGATTCGCGGTGAGGACGACCAGGGCAGCGTGCACCTGATTGATGACCGCTACCGTTGGCCGCGGGTTCGCGCGCTCCTGCCGCAATGGTGGGCCTTGACCTGAGCGCGGATCTGCGGCGTTGTCGTGTACGCTCTGTACCGTCCCGTCATTCCGGTTAAAGGGAGAATCCCGCCTTGCCCGAGTCGCTTTCCACCACTGAAATGCGCCGCAGCCAGTTGGCCCGCATGAAGCGCTGGGCGCTGGTGCTGCTGCTGATGATGGTCGCCGGTTTTGTGACCAGTCACCTCATGGGCGGCCAAGGTGTCTGGGCGTGGGTGCGCGCATTTTGCGAGGCCGCCACAGTGGGGGCCCTGGCAGACTGGTTTGCGGTTGTGGCTCTCTTTCGCCGCCCTTTGGGGCTGCCCATCCCGCACACGGCCATCATTCCCAACAGCAAAGACCGCATCGGCGAGAACCTCGCTGTCTTCGTGCGCGATCACTTCCTTGATCCCGACAGCCTGCTCGAGCGTCTGCGGGTTTTCGACCCGACCGCGCGGCTGGCGCGCTGGCTTTCCCGGCCGGCGCAGACCAAAGCGCTGGCGCAGGGTGCGCGTCAAATGGCTTTGCAGATGGTGGAGTTGCTCGACGAGCAGGCCGTGCGGCGGGCCATCCGCAGTTTTGTCGAGGACACGGTACGCCGCTGGGATGCCGCGCAGACGGCAGGAGAGGTCCTGACCCTGCTCACACGCGATGGCCGTCACCAGGAACTGCTCGATGCGGCGCTGCAACGGCTGGCGGCTTATCTGTCGCAAGAAAAGGTCAAGGAGCGGGCCTCGGGCCTGTTGGTCCGATTTGCGCGCAAGGAATGGCCACGCATCATCGCGACGGTGGACCTGGTGGCTTCGGTCGACACTATGGCTGATAACCTCGCCGACCGCCTGGCCCGCGCGCTGATGGACGAATTGCGCGACGTACTCGCGCAGCCCGATCATCCCGTGCGCAAGGATTACGAACACTGGATCGCGGATTACATCGAACGACTGCGAGAGGATCCGCAAGTCGCGCAGCAAGTCCAGATGCTGAAGGAAAAACTGCTGGCCGAGCCGCGTGTGCAGACGTACGTGCAGGCACTCTGGGACGATATCCATGGCGCCTTGCGGCGCGACCTGGCGCGTGATGATTCAGCGCTGACGCGCCACCTGGAGGGCGCGCTGGGCGGATTGGCGGCCAGGTTGCGCAAGGATGACAAGGTGCGTGCAGCGCTTAACGCTCATATCATGGGGGCCGCCAACCGGTTGACCGGACGCCTGCGCGCCGGCGTGACCGAGCATATTGCACGCACCGTAAAAAATTGGGACGAGCGGCATCTGGTGGACGAGCTCGAACTGAATGTCGGGCGCGATCTTCAGTATGTAAGGTTCAACGGGACGCTGGTGGGCGGACTGATCGGTCTGGCATTGCACGCTGTGGTGTTGATGCTGCAACGCTAGGCCGGCCCGACCCAAGACGGACCCGCGGTCAGACCGTATTGGCCGACCAGAAGGCCTGGCGGATGGCGGGAGATGCCGCCAGGATGGCCGCCACGCGGTCCAGGTCCTTGTCTTCGATGGCGGCCTCGGCCAGCGTAGCTTCGATTTCCACATCGCTGTCGCCGAACTGATCGATGCTCAGTTCCGAGAGCGGCAATTGCTCTGCCTGCAGCACTTCCTCGAGCCGGGCCAGCGCCTGCTGTTGCTGGCCTGCTCCCGTGATGAGATGGATGACAGTGTTGACCTCGGTGTGCTGCGGCTCGACGGGTTGGCGGTTGACGTAGCTGACCACCGGGCGCAGCAGGGTATTGGCCGCCAGGACGAACAATGCAGCGGCGACGGCCTCCAGCATCATCGACGCGCCGGCGCAGCGGCGCAGCGGCGCAGGCGCCGATGGCGGCCGAGCCCCACAAGGTGGCGGCCGTGTTCAGGCCGCGGATGCTGCCCCCTTCGCGCATGATGGCGCCCGCACCCAGAAAGCCCACGCCCGAGACCACATAAGAGATCACCCGTGCGCCACCGTCCGGGCCGGCGATGCGAAACGCCAGATCCACGAAAATGGCCGCGCCTACCGCTACCAGGACATTAGTGCGCAGTCCGGCGGTACGCTGCCGGACCTGGCGCTCGAAACCGACCAGCGCCCCGAGCAGAAAGGCCGTGGCCAGGCTGACGAGCGTATTGGCCAACGGCAGCCATTGGATATTTTCGAAGTTTTTCATGATGGGCTTGGGCATACCTCGGCCTGGAGGGCCATCCGCCATTGTCCTGCTCTCGCGTGAAAGAGGCGTTACATGGGCAGGCGGACAGGGCTGCGGCGAGTCCGGCAGCGCAGCCTGCCGTGCATGAGCGGCAGGCAGGAATGCGTCGGCCGAGTGTTCAACGCCCGGCGATTATAGGAGAGATGGCTAAGCCCGCTCTGGCCAGGCAGCTCGCCTGACCAGAGCGCGGCAGGGGGCCTTAGTAGCGCACGGTGTACGCCAGACCAAACGTGCGGCCGCGGCCGTTGAACTGCAGCGAGTCTGCTGTCATCAAGCCGGCGTAGAGAGTCTGCGCACGTTGGCTCCAGACGGTCTGATAGCGGCGGTCGAAGAGGTTTCGAATGCCTACGCTGATGGTGCCGTACTTGTCGAGATCGTAACCGCCGAACAAGTCAAAGGTGAGATAGCCCTTGAGGCGATTGCCATCGGCATCGCTGAGGTCGAAATTGCGGTTGGCCTGCAAGCGCATGGACGCAGGACCCGAGTGCCAGGCCCCGTAGATCGAAGCCTTGGACGGACTGGCCAAGGTGACGGTCTGCCTGGCCCAACCGCCATTGGCCTGTTGTTGCTCAGACCGGCTCGCCAGCCAGTTCACGCCCGCGCTCCAACGCGTGTTGAAGTTGTAGTTCAACTGGCCCTCGATGCCATAGTTGCGCACCTTGCGGTCCTGCAGGCCGACTGACAGCGTGATGGGCTGGATGGCCAGGGCTTTGTCGGACCATGCATAGAACGCGGCAGTTTGCAGTTGCCAATCGCCATAGTCGCCGCGCCAGCCCACCTCGACCTGACGGGTCTTGATATTGGCGAGCTCCGAGCCGTCGATCGTCACGGCGCTCAGGAGATTCCAGGTGTTGCCCTGCAGCCGGTAACTGCCATTGCCATAGTATTTGGCGACGTCCACCAACTCGAAGCCTTCGGAGTAGTTGATCCAGGTCTGCTGGCGCGCATCCACCTTCCAGAGCAAGCCTGCATTAAACAACGTGGTGTCGTAGGCGTTGTCACCGCCAGGAATAGCCTGGGCCTGAGTTCCCAGCCCGTTTTGCATGAGGACCTGTTGGGGCACGGGCACGAAGTCGCTCAATTTGACCTTGTTGCGCTGTTGCCGCACGCCGCCGCTTAGCGTCAGGCTGTCGGTCAGACGCCAGTCGCCTTGCGCGAAGGCAGCCCAGGTGTCGGCGGTATAGCTGGGGTAGCGCTGCAAGGTCGCCAGATTATCGAAGTCTAGTCCGCCCGAGGCCAGAGCGCGGTTCCAATCGAAGTTGGCCGTATCGCCGTTGAATTTCTCGCGCGAAAACTCCAGCCCGTAGGTGACTTTGAAGGCTTCCCAGTTTTTGCTCAGTGCGGTCTTCAAACCCCGGGTATCCGTGTTCTGTTGCGACGCACCATAGTAGAAGCCTCGGCGGCAGCTGGCCGCGGTCGGGCACGTGCCGTCGTTGTACGTGAACTGGTTGGGGAAGGGGTAGAAGTCCAGTTTTTCGCGGCGCCAATAGGCCTGCGCGAACAGATCCTGACCGCCCAGCAGGTCGCGGGCGCTGTAGTTGTGAAGATTCAATAGGTTGTATGCATGGTTCATCCGAACCGGATTTGAGAAACTGGAAATCGCCAACCCCCCAGTTCACTCAAGGAGCCCGGCCGGATGAACACCCATAAGCATGCCCGATTGACCTTCCTACGTCGACTCGAAATGGTCCAGCAATTGATCGCCCATCAAGTTTGTGTGCCTGAAGCGGCCCGCGCCTATGGGGTCACCGCGCCGACTGTGCGCAAATGGCTGGGCCGCTTCCTGGCTCAGGGCCAGGCGGGCTTGGCCGATGCGTCCTCGCGCCCGACGGTCTCGCCCCGAGCGATTGCGCCGGCCAAGGCGCTGGCTATCGTGGAGCTGCGCCGCAAGCGGCTGACCCAAGTGCGCATCGCCCAGGCGCTGGGCGTGTCAGCCAGCACCGTCAGCCGCGTCCTGGCCCGCGCCGGTCTGTCGCACCTGGCCGACCTGGAGCCGGCCGAGCCGGTGGTGCGCTACGAGCATCAGGCCCCCGGCGATCTGCTGCACATCGACATCAAGAAGCTGGGACGTATCCAGCGCCCTGGCCACCGGGTCACGGGCAACCGACGCGATACCGTTGAGGGGGCCGGCTGGGACTTCGTCTTCGTGGCCATCGATGACCACGCCCGCGTGGCCTTCACCGACATCCACCCCGACGAGCGCTTCCCCAGCGCCGTCCAGTTCCTCAAGGACGCAGTGGCCTACTACCAGCGCCTGGGCGTGACCATCCAGCGCTTGCTCACCGACAATGGCTCGGCCTTTCGCAGCCGCGCCTTCGCCGCGCTGTGCCATGAGCTGGGCATCAAGCACCGCTTTACCCGACCTTACCGCCCACAGACCAATGGCAAGGCCGAACGCTTCATCCAGTCGGCCTTGCGTGAGTGGGCTTACGCTCACACCTACCAGAACTCCCAACACCGAACCGATGCCATGAAATCCTGGCTACACCACTACAACTGGCATCGACCCCACCAAGGCATCGGGCGCGCTGTACCCATCTCCAGACTCAACCTGGACGAATACAACCTATTGACAGTTCACATGTAGTCGGCCATGAGCATGGCGCGCTCGGTCGACGGTTTGACGTCGGACTCAAATCCGTTGCGGATACCAAGCAGATCCGGATTGGCCGGACCCGCCAGAGGGAGGGCCCCCTGGAGGTTTTTGCCGAGATACAGCGCTTTGCCCGGGTGAAACTCAGAGTGGTAGAACTGCCCAAGCAACTTCAGGGACTGCTTGTCATCCAGTTTGATGTCCAGGGTGCCGGACAGATCGAGCGCGCGGTTGTATTGCAGGTCGGTCTGGGTGATGTCGGGAGTGACCTGTTTGCCGCTGGCGTCGTAGGCGGCTCCGTTCTGCGCGTAAGCCAGCGCCAGCCGGCCGAAGACCTGGTCGGTACCGCCTTCGACAGACTGCGCCACACGCCAATCGACATCCTCCGAACCCGAGAAACCGCTGCGTCCAGCGACTTCGCTGGTGAAGGTCGCCGGGCCCGGTGCGCCGCGCTTGGTCACGATGTTGATGATGCCGCCCGTGGCTCCGCCACCATACACCGAACTGGCGCCGGACAACACTTCGATACGCTCGATATTGAAGGGCGATATCGAGTCGAACTGACGGCTGATGTTGCGCATGGAATTGAGCGACACGCCATCGATCATGATCTGGGCACTGCGCCCGCGCATATTCTGCGAGTAGTTGGTGCGGCTTTGCGAACCCAGGTCCAGGCTGGGGACCAGATTGCCCAATACTTCGGGCAGCGTGGCTCCGCCTTGCGCCTGCTGTTCGATCTGCTCACGGGTCAAATACCATACCGTGCGCGGAAGTTCACTGATGCTGGTGGGCGCGTAGCCGGCGACGACGACGACGTTCTCCAGCGTCTGTGCAGTGGGTGCACCCGCCTCGACCAGCACGGCAGACGGGCCGGTGAAGCGCCAGTTCAGGCCGCTGCCGGCAAGCAGGCGATCGAGCGCCTGTGTGGCCGTGTATCGGCCGGCCAGGGGCGCGCCGCGTTTGTCCTGCGTCAGCGCCGCGGGAAACGAGATCTGCAACTGGTACTGGCGGCCGAGCGCGAGCAATGCCGAATCCAGGGCTTGTGCCTGCAGCTCCACGGCCTGGGGCGTTTCGGATTGGGCGTGGGAGACCGCATGGGTCAGGCTCAGGGCGACGGCCAACGCGAGCGGGCGCAGACGATTCTTCAACAATGAGGGTAGGGGCTTCATAGGGGTTCCTTGCGAGGTCTTTCCGTATAGACGCGTCCCAGGGACGCCGACCCTACCCCTTGCGCTGATTTTTTTAGCTTCAGGGGCGGGAAATCCACGCCCAGTTTCCTAGCCGCTTGACCTTGGCTCCGGCAGCTCGCGCCAGCGTATCGAGCGCTTGCGGATGCTGCACGGTTACCAGCGAACTGATCCGCAGCTCGCGTAGCCCAGTGCTGATCCAGACGCGCATCCCCGTATAGCGTGAGAGCTGATCGACGGCATCTTGTAGTGTCACGTCGCGCAGCAGCAGTAGGCCTTCCGTCCACGCCTGATCGGAGGCGGCATCAAAACGCGTTTCCTGCATCCCGTTTTGACCCGCCTGCACGCGCTGGCCGGGGGCGAGCACAGCGGGCGGCGTGCCCGGCCCGCACGGCAAACACTCGACCCGCACATGGCTCTCGAGCACGGAGACGACCGTTTCGTCGGCGTGCGTGCGATCGACCTCATAGCGCGTGCCGAGTGCGGTCGATCGGGCTTGCGGGGTAAGCACCACAAAGGGGCGTGCAGCGTCAGGCGCCACGGTAAAGAGGGCGCGGCCGCGCAACAATTGAATCTGTCGCTGTTGGGGCCGGAAATCCAGTTCGATCGCGGCTCCGGCATCGAGCACGACCTCGCTGCCGTCAGGCAGACGGGCAGTCTGCACCTGGCCATTGCTGTTGGCGATGACGTTGGCCGGCGGCTCGCTCTGCCGGGAGACCAGCAAGCCGGCCACCAGCGTGGCACAGACGAGCGCGGCCAGCGCACGCCGGCGCTGCGCGCCACGCACATTGCGGCGCAAAGTTGGCCCATCGACGTGGTTCATCTGCTGCCACAATTCAGCGATGCTGTCATAACAGGAAGCGTGCTCGTCGCGCGCCCGATACCACTTCTCGAAAGAAGGGTCGGGCAGGGCGGCCGGCGCCACGCCGTTGCGGCGGACAACCCATTGGGCGGCACGGCGTTCGATGCTCGCATCCATGTCAGGCCTGCGCCATCGCCAGGCGGCATGCCAGCAGCACACGGGTCATGTGTTTTTCTATGGTCTTGAGGCTCACGCCCAGGGCTTGGGCGATGTCCGCATAGCTTTGCCCGTCTATTTTGTGCAACAGGAATATCTGCCGTGTGCGTAACGGCTGGGCCAGGATGGCGGCCTCCAGCCGTGCAATGACCTGCCGCAAGGCGGCGATCTCGGCCGTATCCGGACTGGTGGCGCCAGGGAGCTGGAACTGCGCGTAGCGCTCGATATTGCGGTTTTCCGCCGTTTGCCGCCGTTGCATGTCGATGGCCAGATTAGCGGCCACCTGAAACACATAAGCCCGGACATTGCTTATGGGTGCGCTCACGGCCTGCATGCCCGCCAGTTTGAGCCAGGTTTCCTGGGCGCAATCCTGCGCGGAATCACGCGAGCCGGTGCGGCGGGACAGGAAATCGACCAGCTCGCGGTAATGCGTGGCGACTGTGTCGGCAAGCTTCATGGCATGGGCGGCGGTTGTCGTTGGGATCGCGAATTATAATGAGAAACGTTGTTATCGCGAGTAAAAACGCCCGCTTTCATCGTCGGGGGACCTGCCCGACATCAAAGCAAAGCGTTTTCCTGCTTCCTGCCAGGGTGGCAGCCTACAGCTTGAATAAATTGCGCAGGGGCTCGCCGCGGGCCAGCCGCCTGATGTTATCCAGAAAAATACCGCGCACGCGGTCGGCGTTGCCGCTGGAAAACGCGGCGCTGTGAGGGGTAACGATGACGTTGTCTAGATCCCACAGCGCAGAGTCCGCGGGCAGGGGTTCCTGCTGAAACACGTCCAGAAATGCGCCTGCCAGTCGGGCGCTGGAGAGACGCTCGATGAGTGCGGTTTCATCGACCACATGCCCGCGCGCCACATTGATCAGCATGGCGTGCGCTGGCAGCAGCGCCAGAGCCTCGCGGTTGATCAGGTTCTGGGTCCGCGCCGTCAGCGGACAGGCCAGGATCAGCCAATCGGCCCCGGGCAGGGCTTCGGCCACCCGGTCATAGGGCAGGCTGCGCTCGGCCTCGGCCACCGGGTGTCGGAGTTGCGCAAGACCGTCAGGCTCATCCCCAAGGCTTTGAGGCTGGCCCCGATACGCTGGCCGATGCCGCCCCAACCCACGATGACCGCATGCTGGCCAGCCAGGTCGCGGGGCTCGCGTTCGTCCAGCGTTTGCCAGGGATGCTCGCGCTGCTGCCGGGCAAGCAGCGGTAGCTTGCGAGCCAGCGACAGCAGACCGGCTAGGGCCGTTTGCGCCACGACGGCATCGCTGGCGCCTTGCGAGGTCGTCACGCTCACGCCGCGGGCGGCCAGATCCAGATAGATCTGGCGGTCGGCGCCCGCCGAGTGCACATGCACCCAGCGCAGGCGGGTATTGCGTCGCAGCGCGTCGTAGTAAACGGCCGTCTCGGGTTCGACCCGGAACTTGGTCGACTTGCCCGTGATGTCGCGCGAGATGAAGGCAATGTCGAAGGCCTGCTCAGGTTGCTGCAGGCGCCAAGCGAACGGCGCTTGAGCCAGGGCTTGGGTCAGAGGCGCGCGCTCCGCCTTGGAGCAGAGGATGCGCAGCAGGGAGTCAGTTGGTTGGAGCATCGAATTTTTTGACCAGAATGGCCCACTTATCGTATTCGCTCCTGATGAAGGAGGCGAACGCTTCCGGGGAGCCGCCCTGCGGTTCAGCGCCTTCTTGCAACATCTGAGCGCCGAGCGCGGGCAAGGCAGCGTTGACCTGTTCGTTGATGGTGTTCACGACTTCAGGCGGCGTACCTTTGGGACCGAAGAAACCAAACCAGGATCCGGCGTCGAAACCGGGGTAACCGGATTCGGCCACGGTGGGCAGCTCGGGCAGGGTCGAGGAGCGTTTGAGGGTACTGACGGCCAAGGGGCGCAGCTTGCCGGCGCGGATCTGCCCGATGACCGACGGGATAGTGGCAAACATGAAGTCGAGCCGTCCTGCCAGCAAGTCATTCAGGGCGTCGGCCCCTTTGTACGGAATATGGACGGCCTGCGCGCCAAGCTGATCCATCAGCATGTAGCTCGACAGATGCGAAGACGTTCCGACGCCGGTGGAGCCGTAGTTCAGCGGTTCCTTGCGGGTTTTGGCATAAAGAAGAAAGCTTTTGATGTCCTTGGCAGGAGAGGACGGCGGCACCACCAGCACGTTGGGCACGGTGGCGATCTGCACCATGGGCACCAGATCGCTCAAGGGGTCGTAACTCAGCTTCATCAAGGATGGGTTCACGGCTATTGGCCCGACCGAGTTGACAATCAGCGTATAGCCATTGGGGTCGGCGCGAACTGACCTGCTCCCCGTGATTAGTACGAAATCGATGTAGAGTCCGTTCCCAAAGGAATGGCAATGAAGAAACGATTTACGGAAGAGCAAATCATCGGCGTGCTCAAGGAAGCCGATGCAGGTGCCAAGCCCGCAGAGTTGTGCCGCAAGCACGGAATCTCCGAGGCAACGTACTACAACTGGAAGGCGAAGTTCGGTGGCATGACGGTGTCGGACGCTCAGAGGCTCAAGGAGCTGGAGCAGGAGAACAACAAGCTCAAGAAGCTGTTGGCCGAGTCGATGCTGGACAAGGCGGCGCTTCAGGATCTGCTAAGCCGAAAGTAGTCAGCCCGCAGGCCAAACGCGAGGCGGTCAGGACATTAATGACCGAGCGCAGCATGGGTGTTACCCGGGCCTGTGGGCTGGTAGGAATTTCGCGGTCGCTGTTTGCCTACGAGAGCACACGCTCAGGCGATGCTGCGCTGACCGAGCGCATGAAAGAGATGGCAGTGGAGAAACGACGCTACGGCTATCGGAGGATCCATGTGCTCTTACGTCGCGAAGGCTGGCAAGCAAATCACAAGCGAATCTGGCGGCTGTACAGTCTGGCAGGGTTAAGCGTGCGAAAACGAAAGCGTAAGCGAATCGCGGCGACCGAGCGCGTGGTTCGCCCAGCGGCAATCGCGCCGAATCAGAGTTGGTCAATGGACTTTGTGGCCGACGGCCTAGCCTATGGCCGCCGATTCCGCTGTTTGACTATCGTCGATGACTACACTCGCGAATGCCTGGCCATCGAGGTCGATACGTCGTTGCCGGGACTGCGTGTTGCCATGGTGCTGCAACGGCTGGCGGAGATGCGTGGCCTGCCGCGATCTATTACCGTGGACAACGGGCCAGAGTTCGCCGGAAGAGCCTTGGACGCCTGGGGGCCTACCAAGCAGGCGTAAAGCTGTCGTTTATTCGGCCGGGTAAGCCGGTGGAGAACGCTTATATCGAAAGTTTCAACGGCAAGTTCCGCGACGAATGCCTTAACGAGCACTGGTTCTTGTCCCTGCGACAGGCTAAAAGCTTGATCGAAAACTGGCGAGTCGAGTACAACACCGATCGGCCTCACAGCGCGCTCGGATATTTAACGCCGGCGCAATTCGTGCAGGCTCATCAGAAAGAAGGTCTTTTACCCCTGGGCTCTATGTCGGTGCCGTACTAAATCTGGGGGCAGGTCACGGCCCATCGCAAGAGTGTGATATATGTCACGTCTTATTTTGCACACAGGGGCGGGTAGGTGGGCGCGACGCGTGAAAGTCGATCGGTCTGGTACGGTGACAGGCGCTATGAGTTCCTGTCGATAGAGCAGGCGATGGGATTCGTCAGGTTTCTGGACCAGGGCAAGGACCTGGATCATGCCTGCCGCATCTGGAGACCCAAGCGCATTTACGCCGGCGTCGGCGCCTGTGGCGAGCGCCCCGCGGCCGACGGGCAGGCTGCCTGACGCCGCTTCAGCCGTGGCCGATGATCGGACGCAGGAATTGCTCCAGCCCGGTCAGCATGATCTGCACGCCCACGCACAGCAGCAGGAACGCCGATACCCGGGTGACGATGCGGGTGCCGTCCGCGCCCAGGTAGCGCGCCAGCGTGGCGGCTACCGCCATGGTGATCAGGACCGACGCCAGGCTGGCCAGCAGGAAGTCGCGCAATTCGTTGGTGCGGTTGGCGCTCAGGGCGATGGTCGCCGCGACCGTGCCCGGGCCGGTGGTCAGGGGCATGGTGAGCGGGAGGAACACCATCTCGCGCGCCATGCTGGGCGTGATCTGCTGCAGCGCCTGGGCCTGCGGGTGCGGCTCCGGGGCGTTGAGCATGGCCCAGCCGGACACGGCCACCGACAGGCCGCCCGCCACGCGCAGCGCCTCCAGCGAAATGCCGAACAAGTGCAGGATGTAGGCGCCGATGAAAAACGTCACCAGCAGCAGGAACATCGCGTTGAGCGCCACACTGTAGGCCAGCCGGGCGCGTTCCTCGGGCGTGAGCGTGGCGGTCTTGTTCAGGAAGACGAAGGCCAGGCCCAGCGGGTTGATGATGCTGATGAGCGTCGTGTAGCCAAACAGGATCTCCGACACGAAATTACCCATGTTCTTCCTCGCGGCCATCGGGGCGCAGCCAGTGTCCGCGCTTTTGCGCCGCTACGCAAGCCGGCGCCGGCCACGCAGCATTGCCAGGGGGGGCTGCCTTCACGGTGGCGGACGCGCCCATCGCCTGGGACCATGGCGTGACGGCCAATCCGTCGGTGGCGTTCTGAGGCCAAACCCGAAAGAAAAACCCCGCAGACGCTCGGTTCTACAGGGGTTTCCTGGGTATTTCGGCAGCCCTGATCTGGTCACCGATCCACTATCGCGGGTCGGGCCCTCCAGGCTGGCCGGACCACTTCAATACTGCGCCCGCAAGTTGAGCATTACATTGCGTGGCGCACCCCACCAACCCTGGCTGTAGAAGCCGATCTGATCGTAGTACTTTTTGTCGAACAGATTGTTCACGTTCAGTGTTGCCGACAGTTTTTTGTTAAAGTCGAAGCGCGCCATGAGGCTCACGAGTGCGTAGCTGTCCTGTTCGACTTCGACATTGCCGCGCGGACTGGCTGCGGCCTGGTACATGCGACTTTGCCAGTCAACGCCGCCGCCCACGGTAAGCCGGTGCAGGGCGCCCGGCAGGCGGTACGTGGTGTAGAGCTTGAACAGGCTGCGCGGATGATTGGTGTTGATGGGGTTGCCGCTGGCGTCCTTGATGGTGAAGTGTGTATAGCTGGCGCCGATGTTCCAGTCGGGCAGGATCTGGCCGCTGGCCTCCAGGTCTATCCCCTCGACCTTGGCGCCGGAGGCGGCACGTGAGGCCTGCATGTTCGGAAAGCCCGGAATGGATGAGCCCGGGATGACCTGGGCCAGGTTATCCTGCCGCGTCTGAAAGAGCGCGGCGGAGGTATTGAGCCGTCCCTCCAGATAGGCTGCCTTCAGACCCAGCTCATAGCTCTTGCCTTTGATGGGAGGAAGAATGCCGCCGCTGGTGTCGCGCGCGTTCTGCGGCTGGAAGATCTCCGTATAGCTGGCGTACGCCGTGTAGGTGTCGTTGATGTCGTAGGTCAGACCGGCATAGGGGGTGAACTGATTCTTGATCCTGTATTCGCGGCGCGAGCCAAAATACATCTGTTTGGTTTTCCAGTCGCTCCAACGGTCGCCCACGATGAGGTGCAGGGGTTCGGCTAGTGCAAACCGGCCGACCAGATAGGCGCCGGTCTGCTTGGTGCGCACGTCGTCGGCGGGCGACAGCGTGTCGGCCCAGCTGGGCTCTTGGATGTGGGCGCGGCGCCAGTCGAAGAAGCTGCCGATGGCTGGGGCCGGTCCGACCATTGCGTATCGCTGGATGTCGCTATGGTTGTCGATGCTCATCCAGCCCAGGGCAACTTCGTGGCGCAGGCCGAAGGCCTCGAAAGGAGCGGACAAGGAAAAATGGATGTCATCCCGATCGAGGTTGCCGTCATAGTTGGAAAATGCAGGGGGGGCAGCGATGATGCCAGTATGGCGATCGGGGTAGCCGCCCCGGTACACATGTTTCATGAGATAGCGGCCATCAGTGTGGCTATAGGCCGCGCGCAGCTTCCAGTCATTGGTGAAGCGGTGCGTGAGGTCCACGAAATAGGTGGTGGCTTCGGTATCCTGCCGGGCCCAGGGAGCGTTGTTGGCCACCGAGCGGTTGAAATCGGTGCGCGAACCGTCGCTATAGAACAGCGGAAAGCCGCTGCCAAACCCATTGCTGTGGTTGTGCTGGTACTCCACGCTGGTCGTCAGCACCGTATCCGGCGTCAGATCGGCGCTGACCACGCCATAGAATGTGCGCCGGCGCGTATCTAAAAAGTGCACATAGCTGTCGCCCTGACTGTAGGCGGCCACCAAGCGTGACCGTATTCTGCCGTCTTCCGTGATGGGCACGGAGATGTCGGCATCGCCGCGCACATAGTCCCAGCTGCCGACACTCGCATTGAACGTAGCCGCGAACTCACGCAAGGGACGCTTGCGCACGAAGTTCACGGCGGCTGAAGGATTGCCCGAGCCTGTCATCAGGCCTGTGGCGCCACGTACGATTTCCACGTGATCGTAGATGGCGGCGTCCATATCGGTCGAACCATAGTTCCATTGGCTCAGGATGGGCGATACCAGGCCGTCAAACTGGAAGTTGTCGATGGTGAAGCCGCGGGCCGAGAATGAATAGCGGTTGCTGTCGCTGCGCGTGACGGAAATCCCTGGCGCGGTCGCCAGGATGGCGCCGGTGTCGGTGAGGCCCTGATCCTCGATCTGCTGTCGGGTGACCACACTGACGGATTGTGGTGTTTCGCGTGGCGAGAGTGTCAGGCCCGTGGCCGTGCTCATGGCCTCGGTTGTGTAGGCGTTTGTACCCTCGGTGAGGTCGGAAATCTCACGACCCGTGACGCTTATGGCGGGCAACTGAGCGATATCGTTCCCCGTTCGCGCTTCCTGGGCCAGGGCGTGCTGGGTAAAGAGTGCGCCAAGCAGGTGCAGAACGTGGGCAAAGAAACGCAAACGGCGCGAATGCGCCGGGGAGAAGTGAGCGGGATCTGGCATGGGGACAGATGCAAGACGGCAAGAAATTAAAGGGAATAGGAATTATCTTTTTTGTAATCGGACGGTTGTATCGGCGATGACGGAGTACGTATGGAAAACGCCGAAGATGTTCAGCGTGCCTGGACCTTGGTCGATATTCTCGATAAATGCTGCAACCACGCCCAGGCCAGCGCGCTTGCCGTCACGCAGGCCAGCATGGCCAGGGCCAGGACCGAGGGCTGCCCATAGGTCAGCGGTACGCCCCAGCCGCTGGCTATCGAAAAGGCCAGCATCTGCATGAAACCCAGCACCGAGGCCCCTGTGCCGGAGAGCGCGGGCACAGACTCCAGGATGTGCAACGTCATGGCAGGCACCGACATGGCTAATCCGCAGGTGAATAAAGCGGGGGGCAGCACCACCCAGGGCAGTGCCGGCGACAAGGCGGTCCAAAAATAGATGGCGTAGGCGAGGCAACTACCGTTCATGAGCAGATAGGCCAGTCCGATGATCCGTGTATCGCGCCAACGTCCGGCATGCCGCGCCGCGATCGCGGCCCCGGTCATCGCGCCGGCCACCAGAGGGACGAATAGATAGGCAAAGTTGGTTTCGGGCAGATCGAGCACATTGGCGATGAAATCCGGCGCCGCACCGATCAGCAGGCCCTGTGCGGCGAAGACCAGGCTGAACGCCAGGCCGGGCGCGGTGAAATTTCCATTGCGCAACACCTCACGATAGCCCGCGGCCAGACCCCGCAAGGAGAGCGTTTGGCGCTTGGCGGGCGCGAGCGTTTCTGGTAGGCGCCAGGCGCATAGGGTCAGGGCAGTGGCGGCCAGAAGCCCCAACATGAAGAAGATCGAACGCCAACCATGATGGACGGCCAATTGACCTCCGATGACGGGCGCGAGCGCGGGCGATAGATTGAACACCAGGATCAGATAAGACATGCTGCGTTGTGCCGCTGCGCCCTGATAGCAATCGCGGATGATGGCCTGTCCTACCACGACCCCGGCGCCGGCGGACAGTCCCTGCAGGGCCCGGCCGCCAGCAGCCAGCCAAAACCGGGTGCGGCCGTGGCAAGCAGGGCGCCCCAAACATAGAAGCCCAGGGCGCCCAGCACAACGCGACGCCTGCCCAGAGAGTCAGACAGTGTTCCGTGCAGCAAGAGCATCGCCGCATAGCAGAACATGTATACGCCGAGCGTGAGTTGCACGGTTTCCTGGGGTACGCCGAACTCGCGTTGCAGCGCGCCGAAGGCTGGCAGGTAGGCGTCGATGCTGGCGGGTGCGACGCAGGACAGCAGCCCCAGCATTACCATCATGAGCGAATATGAGGGGGCCGACGCGGCGCGGCTCATGGCGGCTCCATGGACAAGGCCGCCCGGAGCGGGCAGCGGCCTTCCATGATGATCCAGCTGGTAACAGGAATGGGATGGTCAATGCCGCAATGTCAATGCCTGCCGCCGCAAGGCACCAGCCGCTAACCGAGTTGACTGGGCGCGACGCCGTAGCGTTCGCGAAACGCCGTGGCGAAATTGGTCGCGTGGCGGTAGCCGACGAAGTGCGCCGCCTGCTGTACGCTCCAACCCCGAGCCAATTGTTCGCGGGCAACCTCCAGGCGGCGTTCGCGCAGCCAGCTGAATACCGAACGGTGATACACGGCATGGAACTTTGCACGCAGCGTGCTTGGACTCATGCAGGCCAGTCGCGCCAGGTCATCCAGAGTATGGTCTTCGCCGGGCGCCTCGTGCAGGCGCTCGCGCACCCTCTCCAGAAGCTGGCGATCCCGCTGGGTCAGGCCGCGGTGGGTCACAGGGGCGTGTTGCAGCGCAGCCAAGGCGTGGGCCAGCAGTTGCGTGCCCACGCCTTCACGCACCATATTGCGTAGAGGTTGATCCCAGTCGCATTCCAGCAGATGCTCAATGGATAGCAGCAAATGGTGCGGCACCGGCCAGCGGCGCAGCCTGGGCGCCGAGGACTGCATGAGTTTCCATATGATTTCGCTGGTGTACTCATCGTCGGCCGCTTCAGGGGCCGTCACGGAGAGATTGACGCTGCGCAGACGCTGGCCGGCCGGATGAACGCCCGTCATGGCGACGGTATCGCCATATAGCGCATTGAGGCCGCTCTGAGCGGCCAGGCGCACGTCGTCCTGCTTGTCCAGCCGAGCCCGGGCCTGGCCCTGGAGCACAACGATGGCTGAAAAGCGCGGCGTCATGACGGACGTCGATTCGTAATGATGATACACATGCACGTCGGAGACGATCAGGGTGATGCCGGGGCGGATCTCACATTCCTCCACACGGCCCTCGGCGATGCAAAGGTTCTCAATGCCGGCGCCCCCGCCTTCCTGGCCGGGCAAGCGGTAATTGAAGCCGACCGACCCGCCCATGCGGTTGAAGTCCGAGACCGTGAATCGGGTGCGGGGCGGTGGGGGGAGCGTCGGTTGCGTCATTGGCGTTGCCGGAGGAGGCCTGGTCCGCATGAGCTGTTAATGATAATGCAATTCATTCGCTTTTATTTCATGAGCGAAATGGCATGGGCCGTTGGGTCGATGCGACATGCGGCGCGGCGCTGTCACCAAGCTGCTCTCCCATGTTGCTCAGGTACCACTCATGGAAATGCAACATGCCGTCTTCCATGGGTGATTGATAGGGGCCGCTGTCGGAAACGCCGCGGCGCAGCAGCGCCAGGCGTCCGGCGTCCATGCGCTCACCGATTTCATCGTCTTCGACCGCCGTCTCCATGTAGGCAGCGCGTTGGGCCTGTACGAAATCACGCTCGAACAGCGCAATTTCCTCCGGATAGTAGAACTCCGCGATGTTCAAAGTCTCTTGCGGCCCCTTGGGATAGAGCGTCGAGAGCACCAGCACATGCGGGTAGAGCTCAATCATGTGGGTGGGAAGTAGGTTACCCAGATGGCTCCGAAATCCGGGGTCCTCCCGCCCCGGTAGCGCATGAGATTGTCATGCCAGCCGCGATAGACCTCGGTACCGGGTTGTTCCAGTGAGTCGTGCACGCCCACCTTCTGGAGACTGTATTGCGCGCCGAACTCCCAGGACAGGTCGGCGCAGGTGACAAAGCGTCCAAGGCCCGGATGGAAAGGGCCCACGTGATAGTCCTCCAGATAGACTTCGATGAAAGTCTTCCAGTTGTAATTGCATCGATGTACTTCGACGTGGTCCAGCACATAGTCGGAGAAATCGAATTCGGGTCGGCGGAAAAGCACGTCGAGGTCTTTCAATGGATCGCGTGGGCCTTCGAACAGTAGCCCATGGCAGTTATGCAGGGGGAAGCGCGACAGATTCAGGCAGGGCGTACTGGGAAAGTGGGGGCGCCTAGAATCCGGCCCTGGCCGTCGTAAGTCCAGCGGTGCAACGGGCAGACGATGTTGCCTCCCGTGACTGACAGATTGCCCTTCATGGCCTCGCCGCCTGCAATCGGGCCTAGCATGACGGCCTGGCGATGGCGGCAGACATTCGACAGCAGTGCCACTTCATTTCCATTGCGCACGAGGATGCGACTGCCGTCGTCCTGCGGCAAGCGACGCCAGTCGCCCGGCTCGGGCACGCTCTTCTCATGCCCGACATATAACGCAGATTGTCGGAACAGGATTTCCTGTTCTCGCACGAAGAGGGCTTCATCAAAATAGGCCCGTGCGTGCAGAGGGCTGAGCGCTTGCTGCAACTGCGCCAGGCTGGCGATATCCGTCATGTCCGGCTCCTTACTCAGGCTGCCGCCTCGTCCGCCTCGATGCGCGCGATACGCTCGGCGGGGGGCAATTTGGGGCAAGTACTGCAATAGTCGCCGTCGTGGCGGCGGAAATGGTGGCAGCAGACCTGGCGGTCAAGCGCCAGGACGGGCCGGCCGGCGCGCGCATAAACCAGATAGCCGCTGTGGCCGGCGATTCCCAGGCGATCCAGCCAGTCGGCCGCCTGCTCATGCGCCCAGGCCACGGTGGCCTTGTCCTCATTGGCACGGGCGGCTAGCAGAGCGGATAGCACGCAGTCCGCCTGCATGCACGCCGCGGCGCGCGGGCTCAGGCGCAACAGTTGAGAGAGCTCCCGAAAATAGGTCGCGCAGATCCGGCGTAGCTGAGCGGCAACTGCCTGCTTGCGCTGTTCCAGACAACCGCGTAACGGCTCGTGGCGTTCGAGAATGTAGCCCGCGATGAAACCATCGCGCACCGGCTGGCCGAGGCGATCCAGATCCGGAGCAATGTCGCTGCAATGCACCGCGATTACACCCAGGTAAATCGGCTGCCAGATCAGCAGGCCCCAGCAACGTAGCGCCAGATAATGCGAGCCGGCTTCGGGATGGCGCAGGCGCCACCAGTCTTGCAGCGTCCGCAGCGTAGCCCGATTGTCGGCGCCCGGCCGGATATCGCCGGAGACCGGACCGATGCGTCCATCGAGCCCGGGCACCAGGGAACCAGCCAGGGCGAGCAGAGCATCCAGGTCCGAGCAGGCGGTCCGATTGATGTCTTGGGCCACGCCGGCGCCGGTCTGGGCGGCAATGTCCCAGCTCATGCGGCCGTCAGCGTCTGCAGGGCTTCGCCGCTACCCAGCCACGACGGACGGAAGCAGGCGATAGGGTTGGGCAGATTGGGGGCCATTTGGAAACTGCCAATGGGATCGGCCAGGTTGACCATCTGCAGATTGTTGGCCAATTGCAGGCGGTTCAGGCACGAATGGATCATGTCGGGCGCAAACAAGTCGTAGCGCCGATACTTGTCGAGCCGTTGCGGATGCGCTTGCTGATAAGCGGCGATGCGCCCAGCCACTAGCCGCCAGAAATCATGTTCCGGCATCAGTTCCGTCTCAACCAGGATCTGGGTCAGATGGCGGAAATAGCCCTCGAAGACATCCACGAAAATCGTCAGCAGCTTATAGGCCTCCGGCACATCGGCGGCCAGGCGCTGAGCCGCCTGCGGAAGCCTGACCTGCGGATTGAGGATGGAAGACTCTTCCGCGATGTCCTTCATGAAGGCGCGCACAGGTACGCCATCCTGGATGACGAGAATCACGTTTTCACCGTGCGGCATGAAAACCAGGTCATGAGCATAGAAACAATGGATCAGTGGAGTCAGATAAGCGTCCATATAGCGCTCCAGCCAAGTCCCTGCATCCAGTCCTGAAGCCTGTATCAATTCGGGAAGCAAAGCCCGGCCTTGTGGGTCCACATGCAGCAGCGCAGCCATGGTCATGAGATTTTGTCCGGGAGCGATCAGCGTCAGGGGGTTCTCGCGCCAAAGCGCCGAGAACATCTTCTTGTACGGTGTGTCCGTATCGATGGCGGCTTCGTAGTAGTAGTTGCGAAAGCCCATCGAGGCGACTTCGCGCAGAATTCTGAAACCATTGGCGCGCAGCCACGGATCGGCCGATATCAGGTCATGGATGTATTCGTTGATGGCTGGCGTACCTGCCATGTAGTAGGGTGACAGGCCGCGCATGAATCCCATGTTGAGAATGGACAGCGAGGTCTTCACATAACGCTTGCCGGGTCGGCTGATGTTGAAAAAGGTACGGATGGACTGCTGAGCGAGGTATTGCTCCTCGCCGTACCCCAGGCAGACGATTTTGCGCTGGGCGACGTAGGGGGCAAAAGCCAGGGACAGCTTGTTGAACCATTGCCATGGGTGGGCGGGCATGAAGTAGTAGTCCGCGGGATGCAGGCCCTGCTCGCGCAGTCGGGCGGCGAAATCGGTTACAGCGGACTCACCCAACTCCTCGCTCATTAGGCTGTCGTAGTCCATGTCGGACAAGCAGGAAAAATGCGCGTTGTCCTTGTGAACCGCCAGCCACATCAAGCGCACCGGCGTGGCAGCTTCGGGCGCGTAGCCATGGTAATCCTCGGCATCAAAGCCAAGGCGGCCATTGTTGGCCACGAAGCTGGGGTGGCCCTCGATCATCGATGTTTCTATGGTCTGGTAGTCGGCTCGTGCCAATGCCGCGGCGCCAAGCGTCGTCCGGCCATGTTTATAGGCGCTGCCGTGTAGAGTGCTGGTGATTTCGTCCATATAGATGGGCAGACGGTCCACCGGCAAGCCGAGTTTGTCCCGGATCTCTATCACGAACTGCAGGGCATCCAGCGGCGCCGGAACCCCGGCCACGGTCTTTACGATGGATTCAGGCGGAATACGCCAATGGCGCATGGCCATGACCTGAGCGTCAAAGTCATATTGCGCGCCGTCAGCCAGTGTCAGGCGAAAGCGTTCAAATCCCGGCGTTTCGCCCGGACCGAGTCGCTGAGGTTCGAGCAGCCACTCATGTGCATATTCGGATATCGCCTTGCGCACCAGCAGGCGATTGACCTTGTTCCAGATTTCCGGCTGCAGATGAGCAACGATCTCGGCGGGATGAGGAGGGGTGGTGCGGCTCATTGCGTCAACTCCTGGCGTTGGGCTTGCTCGAATTGGGCGCGCGTGCAGAAGGCAAGACTTGCCGTCTTTTCCCGAAAGCGCGCCAGCCCGGCATAGACGAAGCCCATGGATAGATTCAATGCATGGATCTTGGTGTTGTTCACGTCGGGTTCCACGACGACACGGGCCGCATGGAGGCGGTCGAACATGAAGCGCATGACGAGCGCGAACACCGCACGGCTGAAACCGGGAATGTGCTCGGTCGGGGGGGCGATGAGAAGATGCATGCCCAGGTCGCCTGGGCGCACGCAGTAGTGCTCGCCGACTTGGTCGCGAGCCGGGTCATAGCATTCCACCAGAAAGGCCGCACGGCCATGGTGCAGGCCCAGCCAGGCTCCGGCGTGTCCACTGGAGCACAACGCAGTGTAGAAGTCGCGCACCTGGTGCACGCTAGAGTCTTGCATGGACCAGAAGCGGGCATAGTCCATGGAAAACCATTGCTGCAGCTGGGCTGCGTCCGCCTCGGGGTCGAGCGAACGTAACGCCAATCCCTTGCCTTCGTCATAGTGGGAGCGGGTTTTTTGGTCGATCACGTCCAGGAACGTTGCCATCATCGTCATCATCGCGCTTCCTTGGCAGCCTCAGAGTGTGGCGCGGTGGATGTCCATCAAGGGTCGGGCTGCAACCGTGGGCCTCCGTTCGGCTCGCCGGGCCGGACGGTGCTTGAGCACGCCGTCTGCTGGTGGAGAGAACTCCTGCAAGGCGGTTCGTGTCTCGATGCGGTAATGTTCCGTGCCGGTCAGTTCACGCAGGATCTGTGAGTTGCGATAGCAGCAGAAGCCCAGATCCGGATTCGTCACTCCATGGCTGAGCAAACCGGTGTTCTGCACGAAGATCTCGCTGCCCTCGTGGTCAATGGCGTAATTACGTCCGATGCGATAGCTACCGTCGGCATTCCAGGCAATTCGGTCGTGAATGGGATTGATGCAGGCCGGGATCTCATGAGAATAGCCTGTGGCCAGGACCAGTCCGTCGGTGGCGTGGCTAAAAGGGCGGTCGCAATCGAGATGCTGAAAGTCCAGCTGAAAGCGTTCCTGCAGCGGGTCGTAGCGGCAGGCGCGTAGTTCGGAGTTGGTCAGAAGCGTATAGCGGTTGTCGCCATCATGGACCTTCTCGTCGAGAAGATCGTAGATCTGGTTGATCAGCGAGGCATTGATGCCTTTGTACAGGCTGTTCTGTTGAGTCAGGATCTCCTGGCGGCGTGCCTCGGGCAGATCATGGAAATATTCGGTGTAGTCCGGCGATATCAGCTCCAGCGTGAGTTTTGTGTTCTCCATCTGGAAAAAGCGCGGAGAGCGAGTGATCCAGGCCAGACTGTAATCATGTCGCCCGCTCTCACGGAGCAGATCATGGAACACTTCGGCCGCGCTTTGTCCGCTGCCCACTATGGTGATTGACGCGCGGCCCTGGAGTTCGTATTTATGGCGCAGATAGTCCGCGCTATGGATGAAGGGCGCGGCACGTCGATCGCAGCACGCTGGCAGATAGGGCTGGGAACCAAGACCCAGGACCAGCTTGCGGCAGCGGAACATGAACCGCTGGCCGGACATGGTGTGTTGGCCGGTGACGAGATAGCTGTGGCTTTCGGGATCGTGCAGTACGCCCTGTACATCGCAGCCGAAACGCAGGTTCGGCAAGCGTGCAGCTACCCATTGGCAATAGCGGGTGTACTCGGCGCGGCTCAGGTAATGGTTCTCGCGCATGTAGTAGGAATAAATGCGGTTGGTGAGTTTGCAATAGTTCAGATAGCTATATTCGCTGCGTGGGTCGGCCAAACTGACCAGATCGGCGAGAAAAGGGTTTTGCAGAGTGGACGTCTCGATCAGCATGCCTGGATGCCAATCAAAGCCGGATTTCTTGTCCAGGAAGAGCGTGCGCACGCCTCGCAAGGGCGCAGACAGGCTCGCCAGGCTGAGATTGAAAGGTCCGATACCGATAGCCACGAAGTCATAGATTTCACGATTCATGTTGGATTCGCCTTTGCTGTGTCTGTCCCGTATGCCGCCTTGCCGAAGCACTGAAAGAGGCTGTGCGAAGAAAGCCTGTCCTTCAGCCGGTTTGAGAATGCGGTTGATGCTGTGTGGGCTTATTCATTGTCTTATTAATGAGAATAATTATAACTTCTATTCTCATGTCTGTTGTGCGAAAAACTCTAGCAAATTGAAATTCTGCGCGACAGACGCTCGCCCACTTTCCGGCAGGATGCATATGCATGGTGGCGGCCGACATAGGGGGGCGGTCCACAGGCGTGGGTTTCGCCGGTCGGGGCCGCATGAGTCGCCCTCTCCTTGATTCACAAGGCGTTTGTCGAGGGGCATGGGACCAAGAAAAAATTCCCTGACGGATCAGGGGCTTGCAATGTCTGGCGGAGAGGGTGGGATTCGAACCCACGATACGCCTAAACGTATACCGGATTTCGAGTCCGGCGCATTCGACCACTCTGCCACCTCTCCGGGGTGTGCTGTCTTGCCTGTGTTCTTGCTGTCTGCCGCATGGACCGTGGTCATGGCCCTGGGCAATCTCCCCGCCGGCATTTCGCGCGGGATCCAGCAAAGCCAGCTATTCTACCTGAAAATTTTCGGCCATGCCAGGATTGCGGCAAGATTTTGCTCGGCGCCGATGCCGGATTTCGCGCAGCCCGGGTTTTTGTCAGAATTGCCGCAATATTGCCGCCACCTCCAAGCCCCGCGCCATGGAACTGCTCACCATTTTGCTGATCGCCGCCGTCCTGTGCGTGCCCCTGGCGCAGCGCCTGGGCCTGGGCGCCATCCCCGGCTACCTGCTGGCGGGCGGGGTGATCGGGCCGTCCGGGCTGGGGCTGGTCACCGACGTGCCGGACATCATGCGCGTCTCGGAATGGGGCGTGGTGATGATGCTGTTCGTGATCGGCCTGGAGCTGGCGCCCAAGCGACTGTGGGCGATGCGCCGCGAAGTGTTCGGCGCCGGCACCTTGCAGATGGTCGTCTGCGGCGCGTTGCTGGGCGCGGTGTTCGGCGCCGGGCTGCGCCACCTGGCCGGCATGGGCTGGCAGGCGGCCATCCTGTGCGGCCTGTCGCTGGCCCTGTCCTCGACCGCGGTGGCGCTGCGCCTGCTGGAGGAGCGCGGCCTGGTGCGCACGCCGTTGGGCCGCTCGGCCCTGGGGGTGTTGCTGCTGCAGGATATGGCGGCCATCCCGATGCTGGTGGCGGCCGGCCTGCTGGGTTCGGATGGCGATTCCGCGCCGTCGTTCGAGGCGGCCCTGGTGGCGGTGGTGGTGGTGCTGGCGTGCTAGCGCCTGCGGCTGCTGGACTGGGCGGCGCGTTCGCAGCTGCATGAGCTGTTCACTGCCGCCACGCTGCTGGTCGTGCTGGGCACGGCGCAACTGTTCGATTACGCGGGCCTGTCGGCCGGCCTGGGCGGTTTCCTGGTCGGCATGCTGCTGGCCGAGTCGCGCCATCGCAATGAGCTGGAGCACACGATCGAGCCGTTCAAGGGGCTGTTGCTGGGCCTGTTCTTCCTGGCCGTGGGCATGTCGGTCAATGTGGAGGAGGCGCTGGATTACTGGCCGTATGTGCTGGCCGGGGTCGTGGCGCTGCTGTCGCTCAAGGCGCTGGTGCTCTACGGCATCGCGCGCCTGATGGGGCTGCCGCACTATCATCGCCTGCTGTACGCGCTGGTGCTGGCGCAGGGCGGCGAATTCAGCTTCGTGATTTTCAACGAGGCCTGGGACAATCATTTGATGTCGCTGGAGCAGCGCGACCTGCTGGCCATCGTGGTGGCGATTTCCATGGGCGAGGTGCCGATCGTCATCCGGCTGCTGGAGCGCCTGCCGGGCCGCTACGGCGGTATCGGCGACATGGCGGTCACGCCGGTCGGATTCGCCGGTTCGCCGCCGCCCCAATCCGCCGCGGACAACGAGGAGCGGTCCGGCCCGGGCTGACCGCGCCCGGTCACGGATCCGTGCCATCATTGCCGGCGGCGGACGGCTACACTTGAGGCCGTCCCGCCCACTCCACAGGAGAACAGTCATGCTCAAAGGAAAAGTTGCAGTCGTCACCGGTTCCACCAGCGGCATCGGCCTGGGGATCGCCAGCGCGCTGGCGCAGCAGGGCGCCGACATCGTGCTCAACGGATTCGGCGACGCGGCGGACATCGAGAAATTGCGGGCCGGGCTGGCCAGCCAGTACGGCGTGCAGGTGCGCTATGACGGCGCCGACCTGTCCAAGGGCGAGGCGGTGCGGCAACTGGTGTCCGGCGCCGTCGCCGAGCTGGGCCGCATCGATATCCTGGTCAACAACGCGGGCATCCAGCACACCGCCTTGATCGAGGACTTTCCCGCCGACAAGTGGGACGCCATCATCGCGCTGAATCTCTCGGCGGTATTCCATGGCACGGCCGCGGCGCTGCCCCACATGAAGAAGCAGGGCTGGGGGCGCATCATCAACATCGCCTCGGCCCATGGCCTGGTGGCCTCGGCCGCGAAGTCCGCCTACGTGGCCGCCAAGCACGGCGTGGTCGGCCTGACCAAGGTCACCGCGCTGGAGACGGCCGGCATGGGCATCACCGCCAACGCCATCTGCCCCGGCTGGGTGCGCACGCCGTTGGTGGAAAAGCAGATCACCGCCCTGGCGGCCAAGGACGGCGTCGACCAGGAAAGCGCCGCGCGCGAACTGCTCGGCGAGAAGCAGCCGTCGCTGCAGTTCGTCACGCCCGAGCAACTGGGCGGCACGGCCGTGTTCCTGGCCTCGGAGGCCGCGGCCCAGATCACCGGCACCACCATTTCCGTCGACGGCGGCTGGACAGCCCGCTAGTTGTGAAGATTCAATAGGTTGTATGCATGGTTCATCCGAACCGGATTTGAGAAACTGGAAATCGCCAACCCCCCAGTTCACTCAAGGAGCCCGGCCGGATGAACACCCATAAGCATGCCCGATTGACCTTCCTACGTCGACTCGAAATGGTCCAGCAATTGATCGCCCATCAAGTTTGTGTACCTGAAGCGGCCCGCGCCTATGGGGTCACCGCGCCGACTGTGCGCAAATGGCTGGGCCGCTTCCTGGCTCAGGGCCAGGCGGGCTTGGCCGATGCGTCCTCGCGCCCGACGGTCTCGCCCCGAGCGATTGCGCCGGCCAAGGCGCTGGCTATCGTGGAGCTGCGCCGCAAGCGGCTGACCCAAGCGCGCATCGCCCAGGCGCTGGGCGTGTCAGCCAGCACCGTCAGCCGCGTCCTGGCCCGCGCCGGTCTGTCGCACCTGGCCGACCTGGAGCCGGCCGAGCCGGTGGTGCGCTACGAGCATCAGGCCCCCGGCGATCTGCTGCACATCGACATCAAGAAGCTGGGACGTATCCAGCGCCCTGGCCACCGGGTCACGGGCAACCGACGCGATACCGTTGAGGGGGCCGGCTGGGACTTCGTCTTCGTGGCCATCGATGACCACGCCCGCGTGGCCTTCACCGACATCCACCCCGACGAGCGCTTCCCCAGCGCCGTCCAGTTCCTCAAGGACGCAGTGGCCTACTACCAGCGCCTGGGCGTGACCATCCAGCGCTTGCTCACCGACAATGGCTCGGCCTTTCGCAGCCGCGCCTTCGCCGCGCTGTGCCATGAGCTGGGCATCAAGCACCGCTTTACCCGACCTTACCGCCCACAGACCAATGGCAAGGCCGAACGCTTCATCCAGTCGGCCTTGCGTGAGTGGGCTTACGCTCACACCTACCAGAACTCCCAACACCGAGCCGATGCCATGAAATCCTGGCTACACCACTACAACTGGCATCGACCCCACCAAGGCATCGGGCGCGCTGTACCCATCTCCAGACTCAACCTGGACGAATACAACCTATTGACAGTTCACACCTAGTCTCGTTCAAATCCAAGGAAACCCTCATGTTGTTCCTGTTGTCTCCCGCCAAGAAGCTGGACTACGACTCTCCCGTTCACGTCGAAACGCACACGCAGCCACTGTTCGTCGACCAGGCCGCGGCGCTGATCAAGGTGCTCAAGACCAAGTCCGCCGACGAAATCGCCGAGCTGATGAGCCTGAGCCCGGCGCTGGCCGAGCTGAACGCGGGCCGCTACGGCGCCTGGAAGCGCAGCTTCACGCAGGCCAATTCGCGCCAGGCCGTCCTGGCGTTCAATGGCGACGTCTACGAAGGGCTGCAGGCCGACACGCTGTCGGCCCGCCAGCTCGATTGGGCGCAGGACCATGTCGTGATCCTCAGCGGCCTGTACGGGGCGCTGCGCCCGCTGGACCTGATGCAGCCGTACCGCCTTGAAATGGGCACCCGCCTGCACACGCCCAAGGGCAAGAACCTGTACGAGTACTGGGGCAGCGGCATCGCCGAGTATCTGAACGAACGCCAGGCGGGCGCGAAAGCGCCGGTCATCGTCAACCTGGCCTCCGAAGAGTATTTCAAGGTCGTCGACCTCAAGACGCTGAAGGCGCGCGTGGTGCAGTGCGTCTTCCAGGACTGGAAGAACGGCGCCTGGAAGGTGATCAGCTTCCATGCCAAGCGCGCGCGCGGCCTGATGGCGCGTTACGCCATCGCGCACAAGGTCGCCCGTCCGGAAGGCCTGCAGGGTTTCGATTCGGAAGGCTATGCCTACGACGCTGCCGCTTCCAGCGCCGACAAGCTGGTGTTCCGCCGCAAGCAGGCCTGACAGGACGCGCGATGTCGGCAGGCTTACGCGTCTTCCTGTTCTTTTCGCTCGGCTACCTGGTCTCGTATCTGTTCCGGGGCCTGAACATCGGCTTCGGGCCGACCTTGAGCGCCGAACTGGGCCTGTCGGCCGCCGATCTGGGCACCCTGACCAGCCTGTACTTTCTCGGTTTCGCGCTGCTGCAGATCCCGGCCGGCGTGCTGCTCGATACCTGGGGGCCGCGGCGCGTCAACGCCGCCCTGCTGGTGGTAGCCGCCGTGGGCACCCTGGTCTACGGGCTGTCGCAGGGCCTGCCCGGCCTGATGGTGGGGCGGCTGCTGATCGGCGCCGGCGTGTCGGTCTGCCTGGGCGCGGCATTCCAGGCGCTGGCGCTGAACTACCCGCTGGCCCGGTTGCCCCTGATCAACGGGCTGGTGATGGCGGTGGGCGGGCTGGGCGGCGTGCTGGTGGGCTCGCCGCTGTCGTGGCTGCTGAATTTCTCCACCTGGCGCGAGGTCAGTATCGGCATGGTGGTGGTCACGCTGTGCGTGGCGGCGCTGCTGTGGTTCGGCGCGCCGCGCGAACCCGCCCGCGACCGGCCGCACGCCAGCCTGGGCGAGCAGCTGCGCGGCACGTTCGTGCTGCTGCGCACGGCGCACTACTGGCGGCTGGTGTCGCTGCCGGTGGCGACCGGCGGCGTGTTCTACGGCGTGCAATCGCTGTGGGTGCGTCCCTACCTGACCGACGTCAATATGCTGCCGGCCGCGCCGGCCGCGGCGCTGGTGTCGCTGCTGGGCTTTGCCATGATGGGCGGCAACGTCGGGCTGGGCGCCATGGCGCGGCGCGTCGAGCGCATGGGCCTGGGGCTGTATGGCTTCAGCGGCGTATGCCTGGCGCTGTTCATCCTGATCCAGCTGCTGATCGTGCTGCGCGCGCCCGTGCCGCTGGCGCTGCTGTGGGCGGGTTACGGCGTGTTCGGTTCGGCCAATATCCTGGTGTTCGCCCTGCTGGCGGGCGAGTTTCCGCGCGAATTGCTGGGGCGCGTGGCCGCGACCACCAATCTGCTGACCTTTGTTTCCATCTTCGTGTGCCAGGTCACGTTCGGCTGGATCGTCGAACTATGGCCGCGCGGCGACGCCGTGTATGAGCCCGGCAGCTACCCGGCCGGCGGCTACCTGGCCGCGTGGGGGGCCTTCCTGGCGCTGCAGATAGCGGTGGCCCTGTACTACTTCTGGCCGCGTCGCCGCGCCGCCTCGGCCAGGCAGGGCGCCTGAGCCGGCTCAGGGCGAGGCCGGCGCCGGACGCGGGTCTTCGGGGTCGGCGACGCCGGCCAGTTCCTGGCGGATCATCACGCAGGCGCGCAGCATCTGCTTGAGCGGATAGGCCAGCGCCGCCTGCTCGTCTTCGGTGTCGAACTGCGCGGGCAGCGCGGCCGGCGGCTTGCGGGCCGGGTCCAGCAGGTCCATCATCGCGTCCAGCGCCTGCTGCACCGCGGGCGGCGTGTGCGACAGGCCGACCAGGATGGGCACGACGGCCGTGATCTGCGAGGCCAGGATGTGGTTCTGCACCAGCAGGTTATTGAATTCGGGCACGCTCACCTGGTGCTGCGTCGGCTCGCTCATCATGCGATAGAACGCCTCGGCGAAATTGCTGAACGCGATATGCACGTTCTTGCGGCCCAGCCGCCAGGCCAGGCCAGGTCGGCGTCGGCGTCGGCGCGCTCGCCGGTCTCGGGCGTTTCCTCGCCCGCCGCCGCGCCGCCGGGCGCCGGCTGGCGCATGGCCTCGATATAGCGCAGCCCGGCGCGCAGGTATTCGCGGTTGGCGCGCGAGGCGGCCCGCGCCAGCGGCTTCATGTAGCGCGCCTCCCACCAGGGCAGCACATAGCTGCAGATCAGCGCCAGCGCGCAGCCCAGCGCCGTATCCATCGCCTGCTCGCCGATCACCTCCAGCGAAACCGTGCCCGGGGCGACGAAATGGAACACCAGCACCACGAACAGCGTGTTGAAGATGGCGCTGGCCATGTAGTTCAGCTGCACCAGGCTGTTGCCCATGATGCAGGCGCCCAGCAGCACCGCGAACAGGATGGTCGGGTTGTTGGTCAGCGTGAACAGGGTCAGGGCCAGGATGCAGCCCACCAGCGTGCCCATCAGGCGCCAGCCGTTGCGCTGGCGCGTGAGCGCGAAGCCCGGCTTCATGATGATGACGATGGTCAGCAGCACCCAGTAGCTGTGCGCGGCCATGTTGGGCGCCAGCCAGATGCCGATCAGCGTCATGGCCAGCGCCGCGGCCAGCGTGACGCGGATGGCGTAGCGGAAGTGGGGCGAGTCCAGCCGCAGGTTGCTGGTGATCATGCCCAGGCGCAGCTCCTGGCGCGAGATGAACTGCGTCAGCGATTTGTCGATGCGCAGCATGCTCGTGGGGATGGCGTCCGAGCGCGCCTCGGTGTGCTGGGCCAGCTTGTCGACGATGCGCGCGGCGTTGCGCAGCCGGCGCAGCACCTGCACGGTCAGCGCCAGCATCTCGGGTTCGCGCTCGCCCAGCCCCTGCTGCTTGAGCTGCTCGATCTCGTACTCGATGGCGCGCAGCTCGGCCTTGGCGCTGCTGCGGTATTGCGTCTTGTGGCCGCGCGAGACGTCCAGCGCGACGCGGTTGAGCTCCAGCGACATCTTTACCAGGGCGTCGCGCATGAAGACCAGCGCGTCGTGGCCGGCCAGGGTGCGGCGCAGCGAGGAGTAATCGGTATGGGTGGCGACCAGCGTATCGAGCAGCTGCAGCATGTCGACGAACATGTTCCACAGCATGACCCGGTCGTCTTCGCGAAAGCCGCCGCCACGCGGCAGGGCGCGCAGCACCATGTCGCGCGCGGCCTGGTGCTTCTCCGTCATGGCCGACTGGCGCTGGATCAGGGTGCGGTAGGCGTCGTCTAGTTGTGAACTGTCAATAGGTTGTATTCGTCCAGGTTGAGTCTGGAGATGGGTACAGCGCGCCCGATGCCTTGGTGGGGTCGATGCCAGTTGTAGTGGTGTAGCCAGGATTTCATGGCATCGGCTCGGTGTTGGGAGTTCTGGTAGGTGTGAGCGTAAGCCCACTCACGCAAGGCCGACTGGATGAAGCGTTCGGCCTTGCCATTGGTCTGTGGGCGGTAAGGTCGGGTAAAGCGGTGCTTGATGCCCAGCTCATGGCACAGCGCGGCGAAGGCGCGGCTGCGAAAGGCCGAGCCATTGTCGGTGAGCAAGCGCTGGATGGTCACGCCCAGGCGCTGGTAGTAGGCCACTGCGTCCTTGAGGAACTGGACGGCGCTGGGGAAGCGCTCGTCGGGGTGGATGTCGGTGAAGGCCACGCGGGCGTGGTCATCGATGGCCACGAAGACGAAGTCCCAGCCGGCCCCCTCAACGGTATCGCGTCGGTTGCCCGTGACCCGGTGGCCAGGGCGCTGGATACGTCCCAGCTTCTTGATGTCGATGTGCAGCAGATCGCCGGGGGCCTGATGCTCGTAGCGCACCACCGGCTCGGCCGGCTCCAGGTCGGCCAGGTGCGACAGACCGGCGCGGGCCAGGACGCGGCTGACGGTGCTGGCTGACACGCCCAGCGCCTGGGCGATGCGCGCTTGGGTCAGCCGCTTGCGGCGCAGCTCCACGATAGCCAGCGCCTTGGCCGGCGCAATCGCTCGGGGCGAGACCGTCGGGCGCGAGGACGCATCGGCCAAACCCGCCTGGCCCTGAGCCAGGAAGCGGCCCAGCCATTTGCGCACAGTCGGCGCGGTGACCCCATAGGCGCGGGCCGCTTCAGGCACACAAACTTGATGGGCGATCAATTGCTGGACCATTTCGAGGCGACGTAGGAAGGTCAATCGGGCATGCTTATGGGTGTTCATCCGGCCGGGCTCCTTGAGTGAACTGGGGGGTTGGCGATTTCCAGTTTCTCAAATCCGGTTCGGATGAACCATGCATACAACCTATTGAATCTTCACAGCTAGGTCGGCGTTCTCGTCGTAGAAGCTGGCCCGCGCGGCCATGTAGTCGGCGGTGGCGAACAGCGCCACCGACATCGCCTGGCGCTCCTCGCGCAGCCAGAACAGGCGGCTGAAGGCCAGGCTCCAGCCGAGGTAGAACAGCGCCCCGCCCAGCGTGGCGGCCGAGTGCAGCAGCACCTCGTGCGGGGCCAGCGGCGAATGCATGGTCAGGGTCATCAGCAGCAGGCCGGCAAAGCCGATCAGGCCGCCGCGCTTGCCGAACACCGAGAATATCGAGAACGTGAAGCACTGGGCGATCACCGCCAGCCACAGCAGGATGGGGTAGGAGGAGGCCGCGCCGGTCAGCGTGACCGTGGCGGTGCCCAGCAGGGCGCCGCCCAGCATTTCGTTGGTGCGATGGCGCTGCGGCCCGCCCGGCTGGTCGATGATGGCCAGGCACTGGGCGCCGAAGGTGGCGACCAGGCCGATGCTGTACTGGCCGAACAGCCCGCCCAGCACCAGGACGGGCAGAAGCATGCCGATCGCCTGTCGGATACCGCCAAAGAAGTAGTGGCTGTATAGAAAGCGCCGGATGCTGGCGATGCGCAAATCCATGGAGATGGGGCGATTTGTCCGTGACAACGCCAGTATAGAGAGATGTGCGCCACTTTTGGGGCCGGATCGGAAAACGACGGGTTGCGGGGCTTTCCCAACACCCGATTTGCTCCGGATGCCGCAACGCGGTAAATTGCCCGTCTTGCGCCGGCGTGACTATCCGAAGCCGGTGCGCCGGCTTACAGCTGCCCCGGGCCACCTTCCGGGCGGATTGCGCCAGTTACACCTGCCGTTGGCCGCGCCACAAGCGTGTGCTGCCAAGGCTTCCATTTCGACCTCCAGCGCCCCCAGGGCGTTTGCACTGCGTTTCTGACGAGCGTGTGCCGGGTCGACAATGTGTCCGGGTGGCGTGGCTCCGTGAGCCGCAAAGCGCCGGATCATGTTGTTGTCGCCGGTTCGGGTTCAGCTGCCGTCGTATCCGGGCGGGCAGCGCTCAGGCGTGCAAGGCCGGTACTGAAAGGAAAGACAACATGGAACTCAATGGCGCCGACATCGTCGTGCGCTGCCTGGCCGAAGAAGGCGTGGAACACGTTTTCGGCTACCCTGGCGGCGCGGTGCTTTACATCTACGACGCGATTTTCAAGCAGGACAAATTCCAGCACATTCTGGTGCGTCACGAGCAGGCTGCCGTGCACGCCGCCGACGCGTACTCGCGCGCCTCGCAGAAAGTGGGCGTATGCCTGGTGACCAGCGGTCCGGGCGTCACCAATGCCGTCACCGGCATCGCCACCGCCTACATGGACTCCATCCCCATGGTCATCATCAGCGGCCAGGTGCCGACTGCGGCCATCGGCGAGGATGCCTTCCAGGAATGCGACACCGTGGGCATCACGCGTCCCTGCGTCAAGCACAACTTCCTGGTGCGCGACGTCAAGGACCTGGCCGAGACCATGCGCCGTGCCTTCTTCATCGCCCGCACCGGCCGTCCCGGCCCCGTGCTGGTCGATATCCCGAAGGACATCACCGTCGCGCAGTGCAAGTACGCGCCGCCCAAGGGCGAGATCTCGATGCGCTCGTACGCGCCGGTGAACAAGGGGCACCAGGGCCAGATCAAGAAGGCCGTGCAGATGCTGCTGCACGCCGAGCGTCCCATGATCTACACGGGCGGCGGCGTGATCCTGTCCGATGCCGCCGAGGCCTTGCGCCACCTGGTGGACCAGACCGGCGCGCCGTGCACCAACACCCTGATGGGCCTGGGCGCGATGCCGGCCACCGACCACCGCTTCCTGGGCATGCCCGGCATGCACGGCACCTACGAGGCGAACATGGCGATGCAGCACTGCGACGTGCTGCTGGCCATCGGGGCGCGCTTCGATGACCGCGTCATCGGCAATCCGCGCCATTTCGCGCAGAACGCGCGCAAGATCATCCACATCGACATCGATCCCTCGTCGATCTCCAAGCGCGTGCGCGTCGACGTGCCCATCGTCGGCAACGTCAAGGACGTACTGGCCGATCTGAGCGCCCAGTACGACCTGGCGCGCGCCGACGCCAAGCCGGCGCCGATCGAGAAGTGGTGGCAGCAGATCGAGGCCTGGCGCGGCAAGGAGTGCCTGAAGTACGCCGGCTCCGACGAGGTCATCAAGCCTCAGTTCGTGGTCGAGAAACTGTGGGAAGTGACCGGAGGCGACGCCTTCGTGACCTCCGACGTCGGCCAGCACCAGATGTGGGCCGCGCAGTACTACAAGTTCAACAAGCCGCGCCGCTGGATCAACTCCGGCGGCCTGGGCACCATGGGCGTGGGGCTGCCCTATGCCATGGGCGTGCAGATGGCCAATCCGGGCGCCGACATCGCCGTGATCACCGGCGAGGCGTCGATCCAGATGAACATCCAGGAATTGTCCACCTGCCACCAGTACCACCTGACGCCCAAGATCATCTGCCTGAACAACCGTTTCCTGGGCATGGTGCGCCAGTGGCAGCAGATCGACTACGGCTCGCGCTATTCCGAGTCGTACATGGATTCGCTGCCGGATTTCGTCAAGGTCGCCGAGGCCTATGGCCACGTCGGCCTGCGCATCGAGCGGCCCGCCGACGTCGAGCCGGCGCTGCGCGAAGCATTCAAGAAGCACAAGGATCGCCTGGTCTTCCTGGACTTCATCACCGACCGCACCGAAAACGTGTGGCCCATGGTGAAGGCCGGCCGCGGGCTGACCGAGATGCTGCTCGGTTCCGAGGATCTGTAAGGAGGCCACCATGAAACACGTGATTTCTGTGCTGATGGAAAACGAACCCGGCGCGCTGTCGCGCGTGGTCGGCCTGTTCTCCGCGCGCGGCTACAACATCGAGACGCTGACCGTGGCGCCCACCGAGGACGCGACCCTGTCGCGCCTGACCGTGGTGACCGTCGGTTCGGACGAGGTCATCGAACAGATCACCAAGCACCTCAATCGCCTGGTCGACGTGGTCAAGGTCGTGGACCTCACCGAAGGCGCGCACATCGAGCGCGAGCTCATGCTGATCAAGGTGCGGGCAGTGGGCAAGAAGCGCGAGGAAATGAAGCGCATGGCGGATATCTTCCGCGGGCGCATCATCGACGTCACCGACAAGTCCTACACGATCGAGCTGACCGGCGTTCAGGAGAAAATCCAGGCTTTCATCGAAGCCCTCGACCGCAGTGCCATCCTGGAAACCGTGCGCACCGGCGTGTCCGGCATCGGGCGCGGCGAACGGATACTGAAAATCTGACCGGCGCGCCTGGCGGCGCGCCACCCTGCATTAGCATTCACGATTACCAAAATTCAAGAACCGGAGCACAACATGAAAGTTTTCTACGACAAAGACTGCGATCTCTCCCTGGTCAAGGGCAAAACCGTCGCCATCATCGGCTACGGCTCGCAAGGCCACGCCCACGCGCTGAACCTGCATGATTCGGGCGTCAAGGTCGTGGTGGGCCTGCGCAAGGGCGGCGCCTCGTGGAACAAGGCCGCCAACGCCGGCCTGGAAGTCGCCGAAGTGGCCGAGGCCGTCAAGCGCGCCGACATCGTCATGATGCTGCTGCCCGACGAGAACATCGCCGCCGTCTACCGCGACGAAGTGCACGCCAACATCAAAGCCGGCGCCGCGCTGGCCTTCGCCCACGGCTTCAACGTGCACTACGGCCAGGTCGTGCCGCGCGAAGACATCGACGTCATCATGGTGGCGCCCAAGGCCCCGGGCCACACCGTGCGCTCGACCTACAGCCAGGGCGGCGGTGTTCCGCACCTGATCGCCGTCTACCAGGACAAGTCGGGCAGCGCCCGCGACGTGGCCCTGTCGTACGCCAGCGCCAACGGCGGCGGTCGTGCCGGCATCATCGAGACCAACTTCCGCGAAGAGACCGAGACCGACCTGTTCGGCGAACAGGCCGTGCTGTGCGGCGGCACCGTCGAGCTGATCAAGGCCGGCTTCGACACGCTGGTGGAAGCCGGCTACGCGCCCGAAATGGCCTATTTCGAGTGCCTGCACGAGCTCAAGCTGATCGTCGACCTGATCTACGAAGGCGGCATCGCCAACATGAACTACTCGATCTCGAACAACGCCGAATTCGGCGAGTACGAGACCGGCCCGAAGGTCGTGACCGACGCGACCCGCCAGGCGATGCGCGAGTGCCTGACGGCCATCCAGACCGGCGAATACGCCAAGAAGTTCATCCTGGAAAACACCGCCGGCGCCCCGACCCTGACCTCGCGCCGCCGCATCAACGCGGAATCGCAGATCGAGCAGGTCGGCGGCAAGCTGCGCGCCATGATGCCCTGGATCGCCGCCAACAAGCTGGTGGACAAGGCCAAGAACTAAAGGCCACGGCCACGCCGGGTCCCGCAGGGCCCCGGCAGGCTGGTCCAGACGCGCCCCACAGGGCGCGTTTTTTCTTTTCCGCGGTGCAAACGACACGGTGATGCGCGCCCGCAAGTGGGGTCATATGGGTTAAACTTTCACTTCCGCTGCAAGCGATTCTGTCATCTATGCCCAATTTCTCCATGCGCGATCCCGAAAATCGCCATCGCAGCATCTACCTGCTGCCCAATGCCTTCACCACGGCGGCCCTGTTCGCGGGGTTCTACGCCGTCGTGCAGGCCATGAACGACCGCTTCGAGACCGCGGCCATCGCCATCTTCGTGGCCATGGTGCTCGACGGCATGGACGGCCGGGTTGCGCGCCTGACCAACACCCAGTCGGCCTTCGGCGAGCAATACGATTCGCTGTCCGACATGACCTCCTTCGGCGTCGCGCCCGCGCTGGTCATCTACGAATGGATCCTGCAGGACCTCGGCCGCTGGGGCTGGCTGGCCGCCTTCGTGTACGTCGCCGGCGCGGCCTTGCGCCTGGCGCGCTTCAACACCAACATCGCGGTGGTCGACAAGCGCTTCTTCCAGGGGCTGCCCAGCCCCGCTGCCGCGGCGCTGGTGGCCGGCTTCGTCTGGCTGGCCATCGACAACAAACTGCCCATCCACGACAGCATCATGGCCTGGGTGGCCTTTGTCCTGACGATGTACGCCGGCGTGGCGATGGTCAGCAACGCCTCGTTTTTCAGCGGCAAGAACTTCGCCTTGGGCCGCAGCGTGCCGTTCTGGGGCATCCTGCTGGTGGTGGCCGTGTTCGTGTTCGTCTCCAGCGATCCGCCGGTGGTGCTGTTCGGCCTGTTCGTGCTTTATGGCCTGTCGGGCTGGGTGGTGATGGCATGGCGCTGGAACCGCGCCCGCAGGCTGCAGCAGGAGCGCCGCAGCGGCCATCATTCTCCGTGATGGCCGGGCGCTGTCCGCTCAGTGCCAGCGCCAGTCTTCGTCGTACATCGGGTCCGGCCCGGGATGAAAGCGCGTGACGCGGTCTCCCTCGCGGCCCATGTACACGTACATCAGCGAATTCCAGACCCGCGATTCGCGGTAGCGGTACGACCACACCACCTGGCGCACGCTGGGCAGGCCGACCTGCTTGATCTCGGCTGGCGGGCCGAATTCGCAGCGCACCTGGTCGGCCGTCCAGGTGCCGGTGCCCAGCACCTTGAAATGCTCGTCGGTCAGCACCTCGACGACGCGGTCGACGCGCCCGTCGGGGCCTACGTTGGCGCCCCAGGCGAACTGGCCGTATGGCTGCTGGGTCCAGATCACCCGCTGCCCGCCATTGGGCAGATCGCAGGCGAAATTGGGCGCGCCGAATTGCGCCTGCACGTCGGCCAGGGGCGTGCCGGGCGGCACCTGGTTCAGGTTGGCGCAGGCGGCCAGCAGCATGCCCGCGCCGGCCAGGCGCAGGGCGCGGCCGATGGGGCGGCGAATCGGGGGCATGGCGGTCTCCTTCAATAAGGGGCGGATCATCGCGGCCGGAATCCGCCCGCGTGCGGCCTCACTGGGCAATTCTACCGAATCGGCTATAATCATCGTCGCTTTTGCGGTCAAGGTTGTCGAAGTTGCTTTTCCGGCCGCAAGACACGCCAGCCTGCCGAGTCCGAGAATGATCAAGAATGGATCCGGCGCGGCGGCAACAGCGTAACAGGGCGCCCGGTTGTCTCGGGGCTCGTTTTTCTTGAAACCCACGTCCGGGCGCCTCGGCCCTGACGCATGTCCGTAGAGGTCATCAAATGTCTGTAGCTGACATCAAAAAATCCGAAATCGTCGCGCAATTCCAACGCGCTCAAGGCGATACCGGCTCCCCTGAAGTTCAGGTGGCTCTGCTCACCGCCCGCATCAACGAACTGACCGGTCACTTCAAGGAACACGCGAAGGACCATCACTCGCGCCGCGGTCTGCTGCGCATGGTCAGCCGTCGCCGTAAACTGCTCGACTATCTCAAGGGCCGCAATCCCGATTCGTACCGCGCTCTGATCGAAAAACTCGGTCTGCGCAAGTGATCGACGGGGCTGGCTCCCCATGACGCAACCGTGGTCGCTGCGACGTTGTCGCGACGGCCACGGTTTTTCATTTGCAAGGAACCATCGTCATGTTCAATAAAGTGACCAAGACTTTCCAATACGGCCAACATACGGTCGTTCTGGAAACCGGCGAGATCGCTCGCCAGGCCTCAGGCGCTGTGCTTGTGTCCGTTGAGGACACCGTCGTGCTGGCCACGGTCGTCGCCGCCAAGAAGGCCAAACCCGGCCAGACGTTCTTTCCGCTGACCGTCGACTACATCGAGAAAACCTATGCGGCTGGCCGCATTCCCGGGGGGTTCTTCAAGCGCGAAGGCAAGCCTTCCGAGAAGGAAACGCTGACCTCGCGTCTGATCGATCGTCCCCTGCGTCCGCTTTTCCCGGAAGACTTCTACAACGAAGTCCAGGTGGTCATCCACACGCTGTCGGTCAATCCGGAAATCGATCCCGACATCCCCGCCATGATCGGCGCTTCCGCGGCGTTGGCCATCTCGGGCATCCCCTTCAATGGCCCATCGGCGCTGCCCGCGTGGGCTATGTCGACGGCCAATACGTGCTCAACCCGACGGCCTCGCAGCTCAAGACCTCCAAGATGGATCTGGTGGTTGCCGGTACGGAAAACGCCGTGCTGATGGTCGAGTCCGAAGCCCAACAACTGTCCGAAGAGATCATGCTCGGCGGTGTGGTGTTCGGCCACGAACAGATGCAGGCCGCTGTCAACGCCATCCATGATCTGGTGCGCGATGCCGGCAAGCCCGAGTGGAACTGGGCGCCTGCGGCCAAGAACGACGCTCTGATTGCCGCGGTGACCGCCGCGGCTCAAGAGGGTCTGACCGCTGCCTATCAGATCCGCGAGAAGCAGGCGCGCACGACCAAGTTGCGTGACGTCTACGCCGATGTGTCGGCCAAGCTGGCCGAGCAGGCCGCTGCCGCAGGCCAGGATGCGCCCGATAGCGTGACCGTCGACAACATCCTGTTCGATCTGGAGGCGCGTCTGGTGCGTAGCCAGATCCTCAATGGCGAGCCCCGTATCGATGGTCGCGACACCCGCACGGTGCGTCCGATCAGCGTGCGCCTGGGCGTGTTGCCGCGCGCTCACGGCAGTGCCCTGTTCACCCGTGGTGAAACGCAGGCCCTGGTCGTGGCTACGCTGGGCACCAAGCAGGATGAGCAGATCATCGATGCGCTGATGGGCGAGTACCGTGACCGCTTCATGCTGCACTACAACATGCCGCCTTTCGCCACCGGCGAAACCGGCCGTATTGGTGTGCCCAAGCGTCGTGAAATCGGCCATGGCCGACTGGCCAAGCGTTCGCTGGTGCCGGTGCTGCCCAAGCCCGAGGACTTCCAGTACACGATCCGTATCGTCTCCGAAATCACCGAGTCCAATGGCTCCTCGTCGATGGCTTCGGTCTGCGGCGGCTCGCTGGCCATGATGGACGCCGGCGTGCCGACCACGGATCACGTCGCTGGCGTGGCCATGGGCTTGATTCTCGAAGACGGCAAGTTTGCCGTGCTGACCGATATTCTGGGTGATGAAGATCACCTGGGCGACATGGACTTCAAGGTTGCGGGTACCGAAAACGGCATCACCGCGCTGCAGATGGACATCAAGATCCAGGGCATCACCAAGGAAATCATGCAAGTCGCGCTGGCTCAGGCCCGCGAAGGCCGTCTGCACATCCTGGGCAAGATGCGTGATTCGCTGGATGGTTCGCGCACCGAGCTGTCCGCATTCGCGCCGCGCATGCTGACCATCAAGATCAACCCCGAGAAGATCCGTGACGTGATCGGCAAGGGCGGCGCCACGATCCGTGCGCTGACCGAAGAAACCGGTACGCAGATCGACATCTCCGATGACGGCACCATCGTGATCGCCAGCGTGGACGAGACTCAGGCCAAGGAAGCGCAACGCCGCATCGTCGAACTGACCGCTGATGTCGAAGTGGGTCAGGTCTACGACGGTTCCGTGCTGCGCCTGCTGGACTTTGGCGCCATCGTGCAAGTGCTGCCGGGCCGCGACGGTCTGCTGCACATCTCGGAAATCGCCAACTACCGCATCGCCAACATCAACGACGTGTTGAAGGTCGGTCAGCAAGTCCGCGTCAAGGTCATCGAGGCCGACGACAAGGGCCGCCTGCGCCTTTCGGTCAAGGCTATCGGTGGTATCGAACAGCAGCAGCCGCCTGCTGCCGATGCCCCGGCCGCAGCCCCTGCCGAGCCGCAAGCCGAGTAATCGGTTTGACAGTGCAGAAAAATGGCGCCTTCGGGCGCCATTTTTCTTTCGCTTGCAAAAGCGGGAACATCCCTGCTTACGTGGGCGGGCAAATCCGGTAAAGTCGTGGCAGTTCCGCAGGGCGGCGGATGGCGACAGAGGACTGGCGAATCTGGCATGAGGCGATGGTGGTGGCTGGCCGCGACGATACTGCTGACAGGCTGGAGCCTGGCAGGCTGCGTGACGCCCGCGGCGACGCCTTCGTCCGCACGTGTGCCGCGCAGCGAACCCATGTCCGCCGACCAACTTGCCCAGACGGATTTCAATCGTACCGTCACGCTTGCGGCGCGCGACAATTTCAATAGTCTGTATGCCTTGCTGGATAAGCTGTACCGGCGTAATCCGCGCGAGTGGCGCAAATCGGGCCTGGCCGACCAGGCCGCCGCGGTGGCCTACGTCAAGCGCCTGATCGAAGAGCGTCGAGCGCCCAGCGGCTTGGCCGGGCTGCGCGATGTGCAGGTCCTGGCCGTATCGCTGGACCCCAATTACCATGGCGACAGAGTCGCGGCGTTTATTTACGGGCTGGCTGACACTATTCTGGCAGCCCACAATGACAAAACCCGCTTTTACGTTTCTGACATATTGGACGGCCAGCGGATCTATAACGCGGCCCGTAACGTCGAAGCGGCCGCGTGGCTGCTGTCATCGCGGCGAAACGCCCGGGGCGAGCCGCTTTTGCTGGCCAATGAAATGTCCAGCACCGTCACCAATCTGAGTTTCGAGCGCGAGTTCGGCGCTATCATCGGCCGTCTGGATTTGATTGCCAATCTGCTCGGCGAAAATACCCGTCGGGTCGGTATCAACTATGCTCAAGGCCTGATGTTCTTCAATTTCCTGCCGGTGCGCTGACCGGGGTGTCTCATGATCGATTTCGCCGCTATTGAATCCGCACGCGACAATTTACGCGGGCAAGTCCAGAACACCCCCTTTACGCTGTCGCGCACGCTCTCCGACATTCTGCAGGCGGAGGTCTGGCTCAAATTCGAAAACCTCCAGTTCACGGCATCCTTCAAGGAGCGGGACGCGCTCAATCGCATGCTGACCCTCACTCCCCAGGAGCGCGCCAACGGCGTGATCGCGGTCTCGGCGGGCAATCACGCCCAAGGGGTGGCCTATCATGCCCAGCGCATGAAGGTGCCCGCAGTCATCGTGATGCTGCGGTTCACCCCGACGGTGAAGGTTGCCAACACCATGCGTTTCGGCGCAGAGGTGGTGATGGCCGGCGATACCTTCGATGACGCCAAGGCGCATGGGTTCGAGCTGGCCCGGGCGCGCGGGTTGACAATGATTCATCCCTACGATGATGAGGCCGTGATCGCCGGGCAGGGCACCATAGGCATCGAGATGCTGCAGGCGCAACCGGATTTGGACGCCATCGTCATCGCCATCGGCGGCGGCGGCCTGATTTCCGGCGTGGCCACCGCGGCCAAGGCCATCAAGCCAGACATAGAGATCATCGGTGTGCAGACCGAGCGATTTCCGTCCATGTATGCAGCGGTGCGCGGGCTGACCATGGATAGCGGCAACTACACCATTGCGGAAGGTATCGCGGTCAAATCGCCCGGCACACTGACGCAAGCGATCGTCAGCCGCCTAGTTGTGAACTGTCAATAGGTTGTATTCGTCCAGGTTGAGTCTGGAGATGGGTACAGCGCGCCCGATGCCTTGGTGGGGTCGATGCCAGTTGTAGTGGTGTAGCCAGGATTTCATGGCATCGGCTCGGTGTTGGGAGTTCTGGTAGGTGTGAGCGTAAGCCCACTCACGCAAGGCCGACTGGATGAAGCGTTCGGCCTTGCCATTGGTCTGTGGGCGGTAAGGTCGGGTAAAGCGGTGCTTGATGCCCAGCTCATGGCACAGCGCGGCGAAGGCGCGGCTGCGAAAGGCCGAGCCATTGTCGGTGAGCAAGCGCTGGATGGTCACGCCCAGGCGCTGGTAGTAGGCCACTGCGTCCTTGAGGAACTGGACGGCGCTGGGGAAGCGCTCGTCGGGGTGGATGTCGGTGAAGGCCACGCGGGCGTGGTCATCGATGGCCACGAAGACGAAGTCCCAGCCGGCCCCCTCAACGGTATCGCGTCGGTTGCCCGTGACCCGGTGGCCAGGGCGCTGGATACGTCCCAGCTTCTTGATGTCGATGTGCAGCAGATCGCCGGGGGCCTGATGCTCGTAGCGCACCACCGGCTCGGCCGGCTCCAGGTCGGCCAGGTGCGACAGACCGGCGCGGGCCAGGACGCGGCTGACAGTGCTGGCTGACACGCCCAGCGCCTGGGCGATGCGCGCTTGGGTCAGCCGCTTGCGGCGCAGCTCCACGATAGCCAGCGCCTTGGCCGGCGCAATCGCTCGGGGCGAGACCGTCGGGCGCGAGGACGCATCGGCCAAGCCCGCCTGGCCCTGAGCCAGGAAGCGGCCCAGCCATTTGCGCACAGTCGGCGCGGTGACCCCATAGGCGCGGGCCGCTTCAGGCACACAAACTTGATGGGCGATCAATTGCTGGACCATTTCGAGGCGACGTAGGAAGGTCAATCGGGCATGCTTATGGGTGTTCATCCGGCCGGGCTCCTTGAGTGAACTGGGGGGTTGGCGATTTCCAGTTTCTCAAATCCGGTTCGGATGAACCATGCATACAACCTATTGAATCTTCACACCTAGTCGACCGCATCGAGCTGGTGAGCGAGGCCGATATCGAGCATGCGATTGTCGTGTTGCTGGAAATCGAGAAAACGGTGGTCGAAGGCGCCGGCGCAGCAGGGTTGGCCGCCTTGCTGCTGGAAAAATCACGCGGCAATACCTATTTCAAGGGCAAGCGCATCGGCCTGGTGCTCACCGGCGGCAATATCGACCCTCTGATGCTGGGTGAGCTGATCGAGCGCGGCATGGTGCGCGCCGGCCGTCTGGCCCGCATTCGCGTGGACTTACGCGATCTTCCTGGCGCGCTGGCGCATGCCACGCGGCTGATTGCGGACGTCCATGCCAACATTACCGAAGTGCATCATCAGCGTGCCTTTACCGCGCTGCCCGTGCGCAACGTCGAAGTGGATTTCGTATTGCAGACGCGCGGGCCGGAACACATCGCCCAGGTCATAAGTGTGCTGAACGACGCCGGCTTTGCTGCCAGCAATCACGATCACTGAACCAGGTTCTTGACCCGGTACAGTCGCTCGCGATGCAGCGTGGTGGCAAGCGGCTCAGCGTCTCGGCCAAGCGCGACGTAGTCCTGAGGTACCAGCGCCAGCGCATCGCGTATGGCCTGAGGATGCTCTGCGTACCAGCGTGCTATCAGCGTGTCGGGATTGAAAGCGTCCAGGCCCTGGCGTCGCAGCTCTGAGCGGTTGAAGTCCTTCAGATTCCAGGTGGCCACCTGCACCTGCGGGGGGTGTTGGTGGCCGCAACGTGCGCGGCGCGCAAGGCCCGCGGCGATGACGTGGAAATCCTTGGGGTCGCTGTAGCGCAAGCTGAGTTCGTAAGGTTCGATATCGCTTTCGAGCGCCTGCGGAAACTGCGCATTCATCTGTGCCCATTGCTGTTGCAGGAAGTCTGGCGCGACGTCCCAGATGCGCGCGGCATTGCGGCGCCATTCATGACCGATGCGCTCGGTCCACACCGGCTGATAGACCGCTGCCGCTGCCAGGCGCAGCATCAACCTGCGCACGATATTGGACATCAGTACGCAGGCGTCGAGAACGATATAGGGAGCAGGTTGAGACAAGTTCAAAGCACAATAAGGCCGTTTGCAGCGAGCAAGTATAGCCCCCGGCCTGGCCGGGCGCGGCCGGCCCGTGGGTGCCCAGATATCAGCTAGCGTGATGATGAAAATAAATTTCGAGGATTGGATTTATTTCTTGGAAGGGCAGACTATATCGGCTCTGACGGCCGTCCCAGGCTGCATGGCTGGGCAACTTGGCGCACGCCAATGTAAAGGTGCCGACTGACCGAAGAACGCTATTTCTGGCCCGTAGTCTATGCACGGGGTGTCCTGAGGGGCGAATTTCCTGTCTATCGGAACTAAAGATTCTGGTCGTGCTGACCTGCTACGGCTTTTGTCCTTCAGATGCTCGTCATTGCGCCTTCCCTATGAGGGGCCCAGTCTCTCTCCCCGACTCCTCCCTCCGCACAAGCGCGCCGGGCCACATCGAGAAAGCGGGCAAGCACCGGTGAGTTGTCGTTGCTACGCCATACCAGTTCGAGCTCCAGCTGCGAATCCAGATCGGGCACGTTGTGAAAAACAATACCGCGTGGATGCATAAAGCGGCTCACGCCCGGCACGACTGCAATCCCCATGCCTGCCGCGACAAGTCCTAGCATGACCAAAAAATTGCTGCCCATCTGAACAGTCCTGGGCTGAAAGTTAAGGCGACGGTACTCATTCTCGACGAAATCGTTGAAATGAAATGAAGATGCCTTGGGCGTGCCGATATAGGGTTCCCCCGACAGCTCGGACAGACGTTTTGGCGGCGATTTGGCGTAGGGGGAGTTCTCTGGCACAGCCAGCACTAAATGCTCGTTGTGCACGAGTAGGCCAGCAAACGACGAATCGTGCCGCGGGCGCATAAACATGAAGCCCGCGTCCAGGTCTCCTCGGTGAATCCCGTCCAGTTGTCTGCCAGACTGCAGCATGTCCAACATGAGCGTGACCAACGAATGTTCATCGCGGAATTGGCCCAGCATTCGGCATATAAGCGGCAGCCAGGCATGTTGCGGACTGATGGCGAGATGGAGGTTGCCGAGCACACCTTCGCTGGCCCGCACGGCATTGCTGCGCATTTGCGCCGCCTCTTGGAGCAGGCGCGTCGCATCCTGGTAGCACTGTCGCCCTGCAGCGGTGAGTTTGACGCCCCGGGCGTGTCGCACGAATAACTGGGCGCCCACGCTTTCTTCCAGAGTCTGGATAGAACGGGTCAGTGCGGGTTGCACCATACACAGGATGCGAGCTGCCGACGCAATGCTTTCCTGTTCGGCCGCGACCACAAAGTGTCGCAGATGCCGCAACTCCATACGGTACCTCCCAACGTATGCAAAAAATCTATAGCTAACCGAAAAATATAGCATTTTATTTTTATGGAAAGTCTGAATAATCTGGCGGGCCTTAGAACCAGAACATAAAGCGGCACATGCCTTACGCAGGCATCCACCGCGTTCTTTCCGGAGACAAAGCCGATGTCGGCCTTCTTGCAGCAGCTGCTCTACGGTTTATCCGTGGGCAGCACATACGTACTCATAGCCTTGGGCATAACCCTGGTCTATCGAGGCATGGATTTGATCAATTTTGCGCAGGGCGAAATCTTCATGGCAGGGGCCTTCATGGGCTATGTATTCCATGTGGATCTGGCTTTGCCCATATGGCTGGCGTTGCCCTGCGCCATGGCTTCCGGTCTGTTGCTCGGTGCCATGCTCGAACGCGTTTTCCTGCGCCGCATTGAAAACTCCAGCCCGCTTACGCTTTTCATGATGACGGTGGCACTGTTCATTCTGCTGCGCAGCGCGGCGCAATTGATATTTGGCGCGTCGGCCTACCGCTTCCCTCCCTTCAGCGAGCGGGTCATCGAAATCGGCGGCGTGCAAATCGGCATGCAGTACCTGCTCATCATCGCTGTCAGCCTGGTCATGATGGCGGCTCTTTATTGGCTCCTAACCAAGACCAAAATCGGGTTGTCGGCGCGTGCCGTTGCTCAAGACCGGACTGCAGCTCGCATGATGGGCATCAACGTGTCGCGGGTGAACTGTTTCATTTACGCATTGAGCGCGTTGTTGGGCACTGTCGCGGGCATCGTCTACGCGCCGGTGGCGGTGCTGAGTTTCGATATGGGCAACCTAATCATGCTCAAAGGCTTTACTGCAGCGCTGCTGGGTGGGCTGGGGCTGGTTTCGGGCGCCGTGTTTGGCGGTTATGTCCTGGGCATCATCGAGCAGTTCGGAACGCTGGCACTGAGCTCCGCCTACAAGGACATGGTGTCCTTCTCGATTTTGCTACTGATCATCCTGCTCAAGCCCAATGGCATTCTGAGCAAGAAAGTCGTGAAGAAAGTCTGACGGACGGCCGAACATGAATCGCAAATATCTCATCGGCATCGCTGTCGTAGTGTTGCTGGCAGTTCCCGCCCTGTTGGACGATCCCTTCGTCACCCATCTCTCCATCCGTGCGGCGACCTACGCTATCGTCGTCATGGGCCTGACCTTGTTCGTTGGCTGCACCGGTCAGATCTCTCTGGGTCACGCCGCATATTTTGGGCTGGCAGCCTACGTGTCCGGCATGCTGGCTAAGGCCGGAGTGCCCTATATCTTGGCAGCGCTGGGTGCCACGGCCGCCACCGGCCTGGTCGGCGCACTCGTGGGTCTTGTTGTACTGCGTACGAGCGGACATTACCTGGCGTTGGCCAGCATTGCGGTGGCGATCATCATTCAGACGCTGATCAAAAACGCCAGTATCACTGGCGGCCCTTCAGGTTTGACGGCAGTGCCGCCGGCCAGTTTCTTCGGCATCGAATTGAATGGCGGCCTGGCCTATTACTACTACGTACTGGCCATCGTCGGGCTGGGGCTGCTAATCCTGCATCGCGTTGTGGCGTCCCGCACGGGTGACGCCCTGCAGGCCATTGCAAACAATGAACTGGCCGCCCAATCGCTGGGTATACCAGTGTTTCGATACAAGGTTCTATCCTTCACCATCAGCGTCATGTTCGCTGCATTTGCCGGAACGCTGCTCGTGCACTACGACGGGTTCGTCGACCCGGAACGTCTGGGTACGCACGTTTCGATCCTGTTCCTGATCATGGCCTTCGTCGGCGGTATCGGTAGCCTGCCCGGGGCACTGTTGGGCGCGTTCTCCCTCACGATCATGGAGGAGTACACGCAGGAGTTCGGCGAGTACAACGTTTTGATCTACGGCCTGACGCTGGCCGTGGTGATTCTGTTCATGCCAAAGGGGCTGATCTCCCTTGTGCATCGCCTGTCCGCACGAGAGGGGAAGTAACATGTTAGACATCCGGAATGTCAGCCTGGCCTTCGGTGGAGTGCGTGCGCTGACCGATGTGTCCTTCACTATCCGTCCCGGCATCGTCACGGGCTTGATCGGGCCGAACGGCGCGGGGAAAACCTCGCTCTTCAACGTCGTCAGTGGCATCTATACGCCGACTAGCTGTGAACTGTCAATAGGTTGTATTCGTCCAGGTTGAGTCTGGAGATGGGTACAGCGCGCCCGATGCCTTGGTGGGGTCGATGCCAGTTGTAGTGGTGTAGCCAGGATTTCATGGCATCGGCTCGGTGTTGGGAGTTCTGGTAGGTGTGAGCGTAAGCCCACTCACGCAAGGCCGACTGGATGAAGCGTTCGGCCTTGCCATTGGTCTGTGGGCGGTAAGGTCGGGTAAAGCGGTGCTTGATGCTCAGCTCATGGCACAGCGCGGCGAAGGCGCGGCTGCGAAAGGCCGAGCCATTGTCGGTGAGCAAGCGCTGGATGGTCACGCCCAGGCGCTGGTAGTAGGCCACTGCGTCCTTGAGGAACTGGACGGCGCTGGGGAAGCGCTCGTCGGGGTGGATGTCGGTGAAGGCCACGCGGGCGTGGTCATCGATGGCCACGAAGACGAAGTCCCAGCCGGCCCCCTCAACGGTATCGCGTCGGTTGCCCGTGACCCGGTGGCCAGGGCGCTGGATACGTCCCAGCTTCTTGATGTCGATGTGCAGCAGATCGCCGGGGCCTGATGCTCGTAGCGCACCACCGGCTCGGCCGGCTCCAGGTCGGCCAGGTGCGACAGACCGGCGCGGGCCAGGACGCGGCTGACGGTGCTGGCTGACACGCCCAGCGCCTGGGCGATGCGCGCTTGGGTCAGCCGCTTGCGGCGCAGCTCCACGATAGCCAGCGCCTTGGCCGGCGCAATCGCTCGGGGCGAGACCGTCGGGCGCGAGGACGCATCGGCCAAGCCCGCCTGGCCCTGAGCCAGAAAGCGGCCCAGCCATTTGCGCACAGTCGGCGCGGTGACCCCATAGGCGCGGGCCGCTTCAGGCACACAAACTTGATGGGCGATCAATTGCTGGACCATTTCGAGGCGACGTAGGAAGGTCAATCGGGCATGCTTATGGGTGTTCATCCGGCCGGGCTCCTTGAGTGAACTGGGGGGTTGGCGATTTCCAGTTTCTCAAATCCGGTTCGGATGAACCATGCATACAACCTATTGAATCTTCACAACTAGCGGGTCCGTATATTTCCAGGATACGGAGATCAGCCATCTGGCGTTGCATCAGATCAACCGCCTGGGCGTAGCACGCACGTTTCAGCACGTCATGGTGTTCCCCGACCTTACGTTGGTGGAGAACGTGATGATCGGTCGCCAAGCGCGCACGAAAGCTGGCGTGTTCGCGTCAGTTCTGCGCACACCAGGTGAGCGGCGTGAGCGAGCCGCCTCTCGCGCCCGCGCCATTGAGCTGCTTGATGATGTCGGTCTGGCCGACAAGGCTGACGAGTTGGCGGGCAGCTTGCCTTACGGTGAGCAGCGACAACTCGACATAGCTCGCGCACTGGCCACAGATCCCCAAATCATCCTTCTGGACGAACCGGCCGGCGGCCTTAATCTGCAGGAACGGCTTGCACTTAAGGCCCTGGTGCGCAAACTGCACGGCAAAGGATATACGGTTGTACTGATCGAACATGACATCCGTCTGGTGATGGAGCTGTGTAGCCATATCGTCGTACTTAACTATGGCACCAAGATAGTGGACGATACGCCCGACGCCGTCCAGCAAGACAAGCAAGTGATAGCCGCCTACTTGGGCGAAGGAGCGAAAAAATAAGGTTCATCGCGGAATAGCGTGGAGCCGTGCTTGATTGCCGTTACGCTTGATCCTTGATTTTTCAAGGATCAAGGCCGGGATCATGCTGGACCACAAGACGATCGAGAGGTTGGGTGGGTGGGAAGGTTATCGGGTGGAGCGGGTCGTGTGGCCTGAAGGTGAGAGCCGGACGGTCACGATTTACCTGAAGCCTTCAGCGCGAACGATGCACTGCGAGCACTGCGGCAACCGATGTCGGCAGGTGCATGAGACGACCACGCGCCGGGTGCGGGATCTGCCGCTAATGGCGCTGCGAGTGACGCTGGTAGTGCCGCGTCGGCGGGTCTGGTGCGAGCAGTGCGGTGGACCGCATCTGGAGAGGCTGAGCTGGCTGGGCCGTTACCAGCGAGTGACCGACCGGCTGGCCGAGGCGGTCAGCCAGTTGCTTGAGTCCAGCAACATTCTGGCCGTGGCACGCTTCTTCCAACTGGGTTGGCACACGGTCAAGGCGCTGGACAAGGCCCTGCTGCGACGGGCGATCCAAGAGCCGGACTGGAGCCAGATCCACTACCTAGCGATGGACGAGTTCGCTCTACACAAGGGCCATCGTTATGCCACGGTCGTTGTCGATCCGATCCGCCGTCAGGTGCTATGGATCGGTGATGGCCGCTCGCGCGAGACGGCCAGAGCCTTCTTCGAACAACTGCCAACTGGGGTTGCCCAGCAGATCCGGGCCGTAGCGATCGACATGACGACGGCCTATGAGCTGGAGATCCAGGCCAACTGCCCCAACGCCGAGATCGTCTACGACCTGTTCCACGTCGTGGCCAAGTACGGCCGTGAAGTGATAGACCGGGTGCGTGTAGACCAAGCGAACCAGTTGCGGCACGACAAGCCGGCCCGCCGGGTGATCAAGTCCAGTCGCTGGCTACTGCTGCGCAATCGCAAAAACCTCGATCCGTGCCAATCGGTAAAGTTGGACGAGTTGCTCCAGGCCAACCAGCCCTTGCTCACCGCTTATCTGATGCGCGATGAGCTCAAACAGCTGTGGTTCTACCAACACCCCGGCTACGCCCGCCAGGCATGGGATCACTGGCTGCAACAGGCTCAGGGCAGCGGCATCGCCGCCTTGGCTCACTTCGCGCTCAAGCTAAAAGCCTATCTGCACGGGATTCTGTCTCGCTGTCGCCACCGGCTCAACACCAGCATCGTCGAGGGCATCAACAACACCATCAAAGTCATCAAGCGCCGCGCCTACGGCTACCGCGATCAGGAGTACTTCTTCCTCAAGATCCGGTCTGCATTCCCCGGTATTCCTCGATGAACCAAAAATAATGCTCAAGCTGAACAACATCAGTGCCCGCTATGGCCGCATCGAAGCCTTGAAGGGCTGCTCACTGGAAATTGGCAAGGGTGAGTTCGTAACCCTCATCGGCGCCAATGGCGCGGGCAAGAGCACGATGCTCAAAGCCATTCTTGGTCTGAATCGTCCAAGCCAGGGCAGCATCGACTTTGATGGGCGCGCCATTACCGGTGCATCCACCGAGAGCATTATTCGCAGTGGCATCAGCATCGTTCCTGAAGGTCGGCGAATCTTCCCGGAATTCACGGTGGCAGAAAACCTGGCTATCGGCGAGCAGATTCGCAATGCCACCAAGGGCGAGATAGAAGCCGATCTCGAGCGAATTGTTGAGCAGTTCCCCCGCCTGAAGGAGCGCTGGAGCCAACGCGCAGGCACGATGAGTGGCGGTGAGCAGCAAATGGTCGCAATCGGCCGCGCGCTGATGAGCCGGCCGCGCCTGCTATTGCTGGACGAGCCTTCGCTGGGCTTGGCTCCACTCGTCGTGGCGGAGTTGATGGAGAAGCTCAAGGAAATCCATCGGGCTGGAACCACGATCTTCCTCGTTGAGCAAAACGTCACGCTGGCGCTTCAGACTGCGCAGCGTGGCTACCTCATGGAGACAGGTCGCATCGTGGGTGCAGACAGCTCCGAAGCCCTGCTCGCCAGTGACACCGTGCGCAAAGCCTATCTGGGCATTGACGACTAATAAATCATAAACAAGTTAATTCAAACGAGAGGAAGACATGCAAGGTATTCAGTACGCAAAAAAATGCTTGGGCGTTTTCGCCACGCTGGCCATGGTTGGCAGTGCCGTGGCCGCCGATACCCCGCTGCGGCTTGGCTTCATTGAGTCCATCACCGGCCCAGGCGCCGCCTACGGCGAAGCCCATTTCAAGGGCACCCGCCTTGCCGTTGATATGATCAATGCCGACGGGGGAGTGAATGGAAAGCCGATCGAGATCTTCGCCGAGGATGACAAGAGCGATCCGACGGTCGGCATTAATTCGGCCAAGAAGCTCATCACGCAGCGCAAAGTCAACGTCATGGCAGGTTCGTCAGCCAGCCTAGTGACCATCGCCTTCTCGCGTGAGAACGAGAAGGCAAAGGTGCCACTGGTGGTCGGTGTGGCGGGTTCTCCCACTATTACCAAACAGGGCTATCAGCATGTCTGGCGCGTCAACGTGACGGATAATCAGCTTGACCTCAAAGCCGTCGAGCACTTCTTCAAGGACGGCGGCAAGCGTCGCTTCGCCTTCTTGGCTGAGAACTCCGACTATGGCAAGCCTCCGACCAAGAGTTCTGCTGACTATATTCGTTCGTTGGGCGGCGAAGTCGTTGCCTACGAGGAGTACAACCGTGGCGAAACGGACTTCAAGGCGCAACTGAGCAACATCCGCAAGCAGAATCCGGAAGTTCTGCTGGTTCACGGTTACTACACCGAGGGCTCGATCATTGCTCGCCAGGTCAAGGAACTGGGCATCAATGCGCAACTGATCGTCAACATGGGGCAGGGCGTGCCCAAGTTCGCTGAGCTGGCTGGCGCGGCCGCCGAGGGCGTGGTGTTTCCAACCAACTGGGCTGAAGGCGCTGATCCGCGTCACGCTCCGTTTGAAAAGGCGTTCAAGGAAAAGTATGGCGTCAATGCCAGCGCCTTTGATGCCGCGGCTTACGCCGCCGTCCAAACTATTGCGGAGGCAGCGCGTCGTGGTGGTGGCAACGGTTCGGCCGATATTCAGAAGGGACTGCCAATGCTGATCGGTTTCGAAACCCTGCTGGGACCGATCCAGTGGGATGCGGCCAATCAGAACGACGGCAAGGTCCTGCTGGCAAAGTTCGAGCGCGGTCAGATCATCCCGGCCAAGTAAGCGCGGCCTGAATCAGTCGTTTTCCGGCCCTTGCCGGCCATTACTAGGCCGCCTTTCATGGCGGCTTTTTTTGGTTCATCGAGGAATACCGGGGAATGCAGACCGGATCTTGAGGAAGAAGTACTCCTGATCGCGGTAGCCGTAGGCGCGGCGCTTGATGACTTTGATGGTGTTGTTGATGCCCTCGACGATGCTGGTGTTGAGCCGGTGGCGACAGCGAGACAGAATCCCGTGCAGATAGGCTTTTAGCTTGAGCGCGAAGTGAGCCAAGGCGGCGATGCCGCTGCCCTGAGCCTGTTGCAGCCAGTGATCCCATGCCTGGCGGGCGTAGCCGGGGTGTTGGTAGAACCACAGCTGTTTGAGCTCATCGCGCATCAGATAAGCGGTGAGCAAGGGCTGGTTGGCCTGGAGCAACTCGTCCAACTTTACCGATTGGCACGGATCGAGGTTTTTGCGATTGCGCAGCAGTAGCCAGCGACTGGACTTGATCACCCGGCGGGCCGGCTTGTCGTGCCGCAACTGGTTCGCTTGGTCTACACGCACCCGGTCTATCACTTCACGGCCGTACTTGGCCACGACGTGGAACAGGTCGTAGACGATCTCGGCGTTGGGGCAGTTGGCCTGGATCTCCAGCTCATAGGCCGTCGTCATGTCGATCGCTACGGCCCGGATCTGCTGGGCAACCCCAGTTGGCAGTTGTTCGAAGAAGGCTCTGGCCGTCTCGCGCGAGCGGCCATCACCGATCCATAGCACCTGACGGCGGATCGGATCGACAACGACCGTGGCATAACGATGGCCCTTGTGTAGAGCGAACTCGTCCATCGCTAGGTAGTGGATCTGGCTCCAGTCCGGCTCTTGGATCGCCCGTCGCAGCAGGGCCTTGTCCAGCGCCTTGACCGTGTGCCAACCCAGTTGGAAGAAGCGCGCCACGGCCAGAATGTTGCTGGACTCAAGCAACTGGCTGACCGCCTCGGCCAGCCGGTCGGTCACTCGCTGGTAACGGCCCAGCCAGCTCAGCCTCTCCAGATGCGGTCCACCGCACTGCTCGCACCAGACCCGCCGACGCGGCACTACCAGCGTCACTCGCAGCGCCATTAGCGGCAGATCCCGCACCCGGCGCGTGGTCGTCTCATGCACCTGCCGACATCGGTTGCCGCAGTGCTCGCAGTGCATCGTTCGCGCTGAAGGCTTCAGGTAAATCGTGACCGTCCGGCTCTCACCTTCAGGCCACACGACCCGCTCCACCCGATAACCTTCCCACCCACCCAACCTCTCGATCGTCTTGCGGTCCAGCATGATCCCGGCCTTGATCCTTGAAAATCAAGGATCAAGCGTAACGGCAATCAAGCACGGCTCCACGCTATTCCGCGATGAACCTTATTTTTGGCGGCTTGCCCCAGACCGGTGACTCCGCGCGCCAGGCGAGCGCGCCACAGCATGCCAGCGCCCAGATACAGCAGGTAAATCGCACCGGCGATGCGTATCAGATCATAGGCAAGGCGCGAGGCGGACAGCAAGGCGCCAAGCCCGAAGGCGGCCGCCGCACCCCAAGCCAGGCAGCCTGCGCAAATGCCCACCGCGGCCATGAAAGCGCGTCGCGGGCCTTCGGTGGCGGCCGTGCGCAGAACCAGCGCCGTGTCCAACCCGGGGTGAGCGTCATGATAAGGGCGGCAAGGGCGAAGGCGAGCAGGGCGGCAGTCATGGCAGAAAATGGTAGCTAAGCGCTGATGATACGCGCAGGCGGTATGATGGCGGGCTTTGGCGACTACGCCGGATGGTTTCATGGCCCTGCGCGCAACAATATACAAAGCCGACCTCAATATTGCCGATACCGACCGCCACTATTACGGCAGTCATGGACTGACCGTGGCGCGTCACCCTTCGGAAACCGATGAGCTCATGATGGTGCGCCTCGCGGCATTTGCCATGCACGCGGACGAGACACTGGCCTTTACCAAGGGCCTGAGCGACACCGATGAGCCGGATATCTGGTCCAAGGACCTGACCGGCGCGATTTCGCTCTGGATCGAGGTCGGCCAACCCGAGGAGCGCCGCATCCTGCGCGCCTGCGGTCGCGCCGATCAGGTGGTCATTTACTGCTACGGTGGCCACGCGTCCCAAATATGGTGGGAGGGCGTGCGCGGCAAGGTGGAGCGGGCGCGCAATCTACAGGTAGTCAACCTGCCGTCCCATCAGACGCAGGCCCTGGCCGCGCTGGCCGAGCGAGGCATGCAGATCAACGTCAATATCTCGGATCAGACCGTATACGTATCCGCCGCCGAAGGCGAGGTCGCTCTGGAGCCCGAAATCTGGCGTCAGGCCAGGGATTGATTGGCCACTCCCGGTTCTGGCGTACACTTGACGCCGTTGTGGCCGGTTTCGCGCCCGCCGTAAGCGTTTACGTCAATCAACGCACCTACCGATGCTCGGCTATCGGGGTGCGTTGTCTCATCCATGCACCCGCCGCCGCCGGGCCAGCATGGAGAAAATAGTGTTTCCTTTCTTTCGATCCGTTCCCCACGGCGCCCGTCTGCTGTGGCTCACGGCCGTCCTCTTTGTTTGCTACCTCTGCATAGGCATGTCCTTTCCGGTCGTGCCGGTCTATGTGGCCGACACCCTGGGTTTGGACAATTTCTGGGCCGGTCTGGCCGCCGGCAGCGCGTTTCTGGCCACTATCTTTACACGCACCTATGCGGGCGGGCTGGCCGACCGCGTGGGCGTCAAACCGGTGACCGTACGCGGTCTTTTGATCTACATGCTGGGCATAGGCTTGTCGTGGACCGCCAGTCTGAGTTCCCATTGGGCCGCCTTTGCCGTGCTGTTGGCCGGCCGTGTACTACTGGGCCTGGGTGAAAGTCTGGTCGCCGTTGGCGTGGTCACCTGGGGCATTGCGTTGGTCGGCGCCGCCAGTTCCGGGCGCGTCCTGGCGCTGATCGGCGCGGCCATGTATGGCGCGCTGGCGCTGGGTGGGCCGGTCGGCCTGGCCTTGTTCGCGCATCTCGGGTTTGGCGGCGTGATGCTTGCCGCCTCGGTGCTGCCTCTGATCGCGTTGGTCGGCACCCTGTCGTTGCCAGGCTCGCCGCTTCAGGCTGCCGGCGCCCGTCGAGGGTTTCTTCCTATCCTGGGCCGCATCTGGCCGTACGGTACGGTCGTGTGCCTGCAAGGCATAGGCTTTGCTGCCATTGGCGCGTTCTTTGCCTTACATTTTCTGCAGCGCCATTGGGAGTATGCCGGCCTGGGTTTGACGGCTTTCGGTGCCGGTTTCGTACTGGTGCGTCTGGTTTGTGGGCACCTGCCCGACCGAGTGGGCGGCCTGCCCGTCGTCATGGCCTCGTTGGCCGTGGAGGCCGCCGGCCAACTCATGATCGGGTTGGCCGACAGCCCCGGGATGGCGCTGGCAGGCGCCTTTCTCACGGGTTTGGGGTGCTCGATGGTGTTTCCTTCCATGGGGCGCGAGGTCGTGATGCGCGTCGAGCCCGCCCAGCGCGCAACGGCACTGGGTGCCTTTTCCGCGTTCCAGGATCTGGCCTATGGCCTGACGGGCCCCTTGGCCGGCCTGCTGGCCGATCGCAGCGGTTACGGTCACGTCTTTCTCATTGGCGCGCTCGCCGCTGCGGCCGGTTTGATGCTTGCAATGGGCCTGCGCCGGCGCCAGTCAGCGGCGCGGTGAGATGGCCTGAGCGGGAATGCCCGCCCGGCGGTCATGGGCTTTGAGCGGTGGCTGCGTGCGCCCGGCGTGCAGCCAGAATTCCGGGAGAAAACATTCCGCCACCAAAAGTGGTTGCCTGTGGCGCCAGAATACCGATCGCCGCGCCCATAACGCGCGCGCATCGGCAGGCGTGACCGAGGGCAGCCTGGCGATCATGCGGTAAAAAGGCTGGGCAGAGGTCAGGCGGCGGCAGGCAAAGGGGGAGCGGATGACGCTGCGGTCATGATAGAGCATGTCGGCCAGCGGCCGGGTCAGCAGACGCCGCATCCCTTGCCAGCTACCATGCGAGGCCGTCAACGGCGTGAGACTGCGCGCGGGAACGCTGTCGACGCCATCGACGGACATCAATACCTCACGCACCCATACTGCCGAACCCGGTGCGATATGCATGGCTTGCGCCTCATCGGGCGCGGCCCCTTCGGCATACTCGGCCACCACGCGCAGGCGCACCTGGCCCAACTGACGCAGGCCAGCCGTCAGCGCGCCAGGGCGGAATAGCCAATGGCGTTGGGCGGGTGTCAGGACATAGGGCGCGCGGGTCAGCCAGCCAGCGGCCAGCGGTGCTTGATACAGGACGGTCATGGCTACGTATTATGCCAACAGGCGGCGTGACAGGTGTAGCGCGGCATCGCTTTACAATACGCGCCATGGAAAAAGTACGTATCTCCAAGTTGATGTCCGAGCGCGGCCTGTGCTCGCGCCGCGAAGCCGACGGCTACATCGAGCGAGGCTGGGTTCGGGTCGATGGCGTGGTGGTGTCCGAACTGGGCGCGAAGGCCTATCCCGATCAGACCATCACGCTGGAACGCGCCGCCCGCGCGGCGCAGACGTCGCTGGTCACCATTCTGATCAACAAGCCCATCGGTTATGTGTCCGGACAGGCCGAGGACGGCTACACGCCGGCGGCCGCCCTGGTCGATGCGCGCAGCCAGTTCGAGGGCGACCGCTCGCGACGCCGCTTTGACCGCACGCATCTGCGCGGCTTGGCCGTGGCCGGGCGGCTGGACATCGATTCGCAGGGGCTGCTCATCCTCACCCAGGACGGGCGTATCGCCAAACAACTCATTGGCGAGGATTCGGCGGTCGACAAAGAATATCTGGTCCGGGTCGATGGCAAGTTGAGCGAGCGTGGCCTGGCCGTGCTAAATCATGGCCTGACGCTGGATGGCAAGCCGCTTAAGCCGGCAGATGTGCGCTGGCAGAACGACGACCAGTTGCGTTTTGTGCTGCGCGAGGGCAAGAAGCGGCAGATCCGGCGCATGTGCGAATTGGTCGGCCTCAAGGTCGTGGGCCTGAAACGGGTCCGGATCGGCCGCATCCGACTGGGCGATTTGCCCCTGGGGCAGTGGCGTTACCTGCGCGAGGACGAGGGCTTCTGAGCCCGGCCAAGCCCGCCAATTCGCTCAGAGTCGTGCAAACCAGTTTCAGGGATTACAAATGCCTGGTTCAGGCGGTGTCGGGGAACAGGCGGGCGCTATGCTTTTCGCCCGGCCCCTGCATGTCCAGGCGCTCCATCAGAAATTCGATGAAGATGCGTGTCTTGGCGGGCAGTAGCCGGGTGTCGGTGACCGCATAGACCGGAAAAGGGCCGGCATGCCAGTCGGGCAGCACCCTTTCCAGCGGGCGGCTTTCGTCGCCACGCACACTGCCCAGGATGGCAATGCCCGCGCCCAATCCCGTCAGACTGCGCAGCATGGACACGCTGTTGACGGAGTAACGTTTGCCGGGCGTGATTTCGATGTGATGGAGCCCGTCGGTCAGGGGCCAGCGCGTGACACGTCCCGCGTGTCCTACCCGGAACTCCATGCACTCGTGGTGGATCAGATCATCGGGATGCTGTGGGCGGCCGCGGCGGGCAAGGTAGTCCGGCGATGCGTAGAGGTAAGCCGGAAGTTTGCCCAGCAGGCGCGCAATCTGGGTGGAGTCGGGCAATTCACCGATCTGTATGGCGACATCGCAGGCCTGGAACACCCGTGTCGCATGCTCGGGGCTGGCAATGTCCAAGTAAAAATCCACGTCGGGGTAGCGTAGCGAGAATTCGACGAAGCACTCGGCCAGAAACTCTGTGCCGAAGTCGGCAGGCAGGTTTACGCGTAGCGGACCGGAGGGGGTTTCGAGCAGATTTTGCAGTTCTTCGTGCACGACCTGCGCTTCGGCCACGATGCGTTGGCAACGGTCGAAATAGAGCTGTCCGGCCGGGGTGAGTTCGACCTTGCGCGTGGTGCGGGCCAGCAATTGCAGGCCGATCGATCGCTCGAGGTCGGCCACCTGGCGCGAGAGCGTCGATTTGGGTATGCCGAGTTTTTCGGCCGCACGGCTGAAATTGCGTGTCTTGGCCACCTCGACAAAGAGTTCCATGCCTTGCAGTCGGTTGTTCATCGGGTAGGAGCTTAAGGTCTTTGGCGTCCTTTTATTGTCCCATATTTGGAATGATGTTTTCGAAATTGACGACTTTGTTTCTGCGGCGGCATAAAGGAAAATATTACGTTTTGCATTGCAGCAAAATGCGTACTGGCCGCGGGGTGCAGGTCCGTGGCCGGAGATAGCTTGGATTCGGGAAGGATCATATGAAAAGCAAGAAGCAGGTATGGCGCGGTGCTGCCGCGTTTTCAGTGGCGGCGATTGCCCTCGCATTGTCCGGCTGCGGCAAGGAGCAAGCTGCGCCTCAGGCCGGCAAACCCCAGGTGGGCGTGGTGACCTTGAAGACGCAGCCTGTTTCGCTTTCGACGGAATTGCCTGGCCGGACATCGGCCTTCCGCGTCGCCGAGGTCCGGCCACAGGTCAATGGCATTGTGCAAAAACGCCTCTTCACCGAGGGCGGGGACGTGCGTGCCGGCCAGCAGCTCTATCAGATCGACCCTTCCGTCTATCAGGCGACGTACGACAGCGCCAAAGCGGCGCTGGCACGGGCCCAAGCGCAACAACGCACGGCCGCGCTGCTGGTGGATCGATACAAGCCCCTGGTCGAAACCCGGGCCGTGAGCCGTCAGACCTATGACGACGCTGTGAGCTCGCGCGATCAGGCCGCCGCCGATGTGCTGTCGGCCAAGGCCGCGCTGGAGACGGCCCGCATCAACCTCGTCTACACCAAGGTGCTTGCACCCATCGACGGCATCATCGGCCGCTCGCAGGTCACGGAAGGCGCGTTGGTAACGGCCAACCAGACCGGCGCCATTGCTTCGGTGCAGCAAATCGACCCGATTTATGTCGATGTGACGCAATCCAGCGTTCAACTGCTCAAGCTCAAGCGCGCCCTGGCCACCGGTCAGTTGCAGCAGGCCGACGGTGCGCAAGCCGCCAAAGTCACTCTCATGCTCGAAGACGGCAGCGTCTACGACGCGCCGGGCAAGCTGGAATTCTCCGAAGTGACGGTCGACCCGACGACCGGATCGGTGACACTGCGCGCCTTGTTTCCCAATGCCAAGCATGAATTGCTGCCCGGCATGTTCGTTCGGGCGCGCCTGGCGCAGGGCGTAGCCGCCGATGGCCTGCTCGTGCCGCAGCGTGGCGTGGCGCGCAGTCAGCGTGGCCTGCCGACGGCGCTGGTGGTCAATGGTGAGAACAAGGTCGAGTTGCGCGAACTCGTCACCGACCGCGCACTGGGCGACCAGTGGCTGGTGACCAAGGGGCTGGCAGCGGGTGATCGCGTCATCGTCGAGGGGCTGCAGTCCGTGCGGCCCGGCGTCGAAGTCACCGCACAGGAATATCAAGCCGGCGCATCCGCGCCGGCCGGGCAGGGCGGCCAGGCGCCGGCAGCAAAGTAAGGGAGCCAGCGCATGGCAAAGTTTTTTATCGACAGGCCGGTATTCGCCTGGGTGATCGCTATCGTTCTGATGATGGCCGGCGCCTTGTCCATCCTCAGCCTGCCTGTAGCGCAATACCCCAGTATTGCGCCACCTGCGATCGCCATCAACGTGACCTACCCGGGCGCGTCGGCCCAGACCGTGCAGGACACGGTGGTCCAGGTGATCGAGCAGCAGATGAATGGTATCGACAACCTGGAATACATTTCCTCCGAGAGCAACTCGGATGGCAGTGTGTCCATTACCTTGACGTTTGGCCAGGGCACCAACCCTGACACTGCCCAGGTACAAGTGCAGAACAAGCTGGCCGTCGCCCAGCCCCTGTTGCCGCAGGAAGTGCAGCAGCAGGGGATACGCGTGACCAAAGCGACGAAGAACTTTCTTATTGTCGCCGGCTTTGTCTCTTCCGATGGCACCATGGACAAGTCGGACCTTGCCGACTACGTGGCTTCCTATGTACAGGATCCGATCAGCCGTACTCCAGGCGTGGGGGACTTCCAGCTGTTTGGTGCCTCGTACGCGATGCGTATATGGCTCAGTCCCGAGAAGCTGATCAACTACAACCTGTCGGCCTCGGACGTCACCAATGCGATCAAAGAGCAGAACGTTCAGGTTTCTTCGGGCCAGTTGGGCAGCCTGCCGGCCACGCGTGGTCAGCAACTGAACGCCACCGTCATCGGCCCGACTCGCTTGCAGACGCCCGAAGAATTCGGCGACATCCTGCTCAAGGTCAATACCGATGGGTCGCAGGTGCGTCTGCGCGATGTTGCCAAGATCGAGCTGGGTGCGCAGGGTTACTCCATCGACAGCTATTACAACGGCAAGCCCGCTTCGGGGCTGGCGGTCAAGCTGGCCACCGGCGCCAATGCGTTGGATACCGCCCAGGCGGTGCGTGACACCATCAACAATCTCAAGCCGTATTTCCCGCCGGGGATGGAGGTCGTCTATCCCTACGACACGACGCCGTTCGTCAGCCTGTCCATCGAGAGCGTGATCCACACGCTGCTCGAGGCCATCGTGCTCGTGTTCCTGGTGATGTACCTCTTTTTGCAGAATGTGCGCGCCACGCTCATTCCGACATTGGCCGTGCCCGTGGTGCTGCTGGGCACTTTCGGGGTGCTGGCGGCATTCGGCTATTCCATCAACACCCTGACCATGTTCGGCATGGTGCTGGCCATTGGACTGCTGGTCGATGACGCCATCGTCGTGGTCGAAAACGTCGAGCGGCTGATGGTGGAGGAGGGACTGTCTCCCAAAGCGGCAACGCGCAAATCCATGGGACAGATCACAGGTGCGCTGGTCGGCATCGCGATGGTGCTGTCGGCCGTGTTCATTCCCATGGCCTTCTTCGGCGGTTCGACGGGCGTGATCTACCGCCAGTTCTCCATCACCATCGTGTCTTCCATGGTGTTGTCGGTGCTGGTGGCGGTCGTCTTTACGCCGGCGTTGTGCGCTACCTTGCTCAAGCCCGTGCCCAAGGGCCACCACGGCACCAAGAAAGGGTTCTTCGGCTGGTTCAATCGTTCGTTTGAGCGCTCCACCGAGGGCTACGCCAACGTCGTGGGCCGCAGCCTTACGCGAGGCAAGCGGCTTCTGGTGCTGTATGTGGTGCTGATTCTGGCCATGGGCTGGCTGTTTACACGTATTCCGACGGCCTTTCTGCCTGAAGAAGACCTGGGCATTCTGTTTGCCCAGGTACAGGCGCCGTCGGGTGCATCGGCCGAGCGCACCAAGGTCGTCATCGACCAGGCCGTCAACTACCTGCTCAACGACGAGAAGGATTCGGTGGCATCGGTCTTCGCGGTCTCCGGCTTTTCGTTCGGGGGACGGGGCCAGAATGCCGCCATTCTGTTCATCAAGCTGCGTGACTGGAAAAATCGTTCCGGCAGCTCGTTGCGCGCCGGCGCCGTGGCACAACGCATCAATGGCTATTTCGCCACGCATATCCACGATGCGCAGGTGTTCGCCTTCGCGCCGCCAGCCGTGATGGAGCTGGGCAACGCCAGCGGCTTTGACTTCATGCTCCAGGACCGCGCCGGGGTGGGGCACGAGAAATTGCTGGCCGCGCGCAATCAGTTGCTCGGTGAGGCCTCCCAGAGCCCGGTGCTGGCGCGCGTGCGTCCCAACGGGATCGAGGATGCGCCTCAGTACCAGCTGGATATCGATCGCGAGAAGGCGCGCGCACTGGGCGTGGCCATCTCGGACATCAACAGCACGCTGTCGACCGCCTGGGGTTCGTCGTACGTCAATGACTTCATCGATCGGGGCCGCGTCAAGAAGGTCTTCGTCCAGGGCGAGGCGGCGTCACGCATGCTGCCCGACGACCTGGACAAGTGGTATGTGCGCAATACGTCGGGCGATATGGTGCCGTTCTCGGCGTTTGCCAAGGCGCACTGGACCTTCGGGCCACAAAAGCTCAACCGCTACAACGGTGTGCCGGCCTACAACATCCAGGGTGAGCCGGCGCCAGGCCGCAGCTCGGGCGAGGCCATGGCCGAAATGGAACGCATCGCCGCGAAGCTGCCGACGGGTATCGGTTTCGAATGGACCGGCCTGTCCTTCGAAGAGCGTCTGTCTGGCGCCCAGGCTCCCGCCTTGTATGCCATCTCGCTGATTGTGGTCTTCCTGTGCCTGGCAGCGCTGTACGAGAGTTGGAGTATCCCGACGGCGGTGATGCTGGTGGTCCCGCTGGGGGTGCTTGGGGCCTTGGCGGCAACCTTGATGCGCGGCCTGTCCAATGACGTGTATTTCCAGGTCGGGCTGCTCACCACCGTTGGGCTGGCGGCCAAAAATGCCATCCTCATCGTGGAGTTCGCCAAGGAACACTATGAAAAGGGCGCCGGTTTGACCGAGGCCGCGATCCATGCGGCGCGGCAACGCCTGCGGCCGATTCTCATGACGTCCATGGCCTTCGTGCTGGGTGTGGTGCCGCTGGCGATTTCCAGCGGTGCGGGCTCGGGCAGCCAGCACGCCATCGGTACCGGCGTAATTGGCGGCATGCTGTCGGGCACCTTCCTGGCCATCTTTTTCGTGCCCTTGTTCTTCGTGGTGATCCTGCGCCTGTTCAAAGTCCGGCGCCGGGCCGACATCCACGCCGAAGAAGAGGCATTGCATCCCCATTCCAACGGAGATCAGCCGCAATGATCCCGACCATGAAAACCTTATTGTCGATGTCGCTGGCGGGCGCCCTGGCGGGTTGCTCTCTGGCGCCTACTTATCAGCGTCCGGATGCCCCTGTTGACACGCTGTATCCGAGCGGCCCGGCCTATGGCGTGGCGGCGCAACAGCCTGCCGGTCAGGTCGCAGCCGCCGATGTGGGCTGGCGCGAGTTTTTCCATGATCCGCTGTTGCAGCGGATCATTGCACTGGCGCTGGCCAACAATCGGGACATGCGCGTAGCCGCCCTCAACGTCGAGGCAGCGCGCGCGCAGTACCGGATACAGCGCGCGGACCTCTTGCCCTCCCTGGGCGTGGCGGGCGATACCACCGTACAACGCTCGCCCGGCGACCTGACGCAGACGGGCAGACCGGAGATTTCGCGCCAGTATCGCGTCGGTGGCGCCATCTCGTCGTGGGAGTTGGATCTCTTTGGCCGCATTCAGAGCCTGAGTGAACAGGCTTTGCAAACCTATCTGGCTCAGGATGAGACCCGCATCGCCACTCAACTGGCCTTGATCGCCGAGACGGCCCAGGCCTACCTGACGCTCAGGGCCGATCAGGAACTGCTGCAACTGACCAAGGACACGCTGTCCTCTCAGGAAAACTCATACAAACTCACCAAACAGAGTTATGACCAGGGCGTGGGAACGGCGCTGGATCTGAGCCAGGCCGAGATCTCACTGCGAACGGCGCAGCGCAATCAGTCGCAATATCTGCGGCAGGTCGCTCAGGATCGTAATGCGCTGACGCTGCTGGCGGGCCAGCCGTTGCCTGCCGATGTGCTGGCGCAGTTGGACGAATCCAAAAGCCTGCCGGATGACATCGTCATCGCCGATCTGCCGGCAGGTCTGCCATCGGATCTGCTGTCACGCCGTCCGGACGTCAGGGCGGCCGAGCATGTCCTGCGCGGGGCCAATGCCAATATCGGTGCCGCGCGTGCGGCGTTCTTCCCCAGCATCAGCCTGACCGGCATGGCCGGCACCGCCAGCGCTTCGTTGGGCGGCTTGTTCAAGGCGGGTTCGGGTGCGTGGAGTTTCGCGCCCCAGATATCCCTGCCGATCTTTGCCGGCGGCTCGCTCATGGCCGACTTGGATCTGGCCCACGTGCGCAAGCGCATCGAGGTGGCCAATTATGAGAAGGCCATCCAGACGGGCTTCCGGGAAGTGGCGGACGGGCTGGCCGGGCGCGCCACGCTGGACGATCAGATTGCCGCGCAGCGGCTTTTGGTCGATGCGAGCCAGCGGGCTTACACCTTGTCGGATCAGCGTTTCCGCCAGGGCGTGGCCGATTACCTGAGCGTGCTCGACTCACAGCGTTCGCTGTATACCGCGCAGCAGGCCCTGGTCGATACGCGCCTGTCGCGGCTGACCAATCTGATCACGCTGTACAAGTCTTTGGGCGGGGGCTGGACAGAACATACCGTTAGCGCGGATGCCGCCACCACCGCGTCGTCGCAATAAGGGATGAGCCGTGATTGAAAAAGGGCGGGCACGTAATGTGCCCGCCCTTTTTGGGTAATCTGCCTGCGGCAGCGTGTTGCCGTGGCCTCAGGCGCGCTTGCGGGCGATGAGCCCCACCACGAACAAGACGATGATGGCGCCGACGACCGAGGCGATCCAGCCTGCCGGTTCGCCCGGCGCATACCATCCCAGCGATTGGCCGAGATACCCGGCGACAACCGAGCCGACGATACCGAGTATGGTCGTCATGATGATGCCCATGCTTTGATCTCCGGGCATCAGCGCACGGGCGATAAGCCCCACGACGAAGCCCACGATGATCATGATGATGATGCTCATGCTGCACTCCTTCTCCAGGGATAGTGGCAGCATCATACTCATGAGGCAGGCGCGCCGGGTGTAACAACTGGTGTATCCGCAGAGCCGACTCTTGCGCAGTCAGCCTTGAGTGATGTCGAGCAGATGCTTCACATCCTTGGTGATGTCCGCCACGCTGTCGGTGTCGGAGGCCAACAACCGCGCCCGGCCTTCGTTGTCGAAGATATAGACGCCCCGGCTATGGGTGACATCATACTGGTCCGCAGCGTAACCGGGCTTGGGTTTCTCTATCTGGTAGGCGACACGATAGCGGCGTGCCATATCGGCGATCTGTTTTTCGCTGCCTGTAACGCCCAGGGCCTGGTTGTTAAAGGCGTTGACGTAGGCCTGCAGAATATCGGGGGTGTCCCGATGCGGATCCACGCTGACAAACAGGATGCGTACGTCGCGGGCCCGCTCGCCCAGTTGCTGCAGGACTGCCGTCAGTTGTGCCATGGTGGTTGGACAGATGTCCGGACAACTGGCATAGCCAAAGAACAACAGCACGGTTTTGCCTTTGAGGTCTTCGCTGCTGAGTGTTTTACCGCCTGCCGCAGGCAGGCTAAACCGCAGGTCTGGCAAATGCCCCTTTACGTCATAGAGCGACCAATTGGCATTTCGCTCGCCACAGGCCGCCAGGCTCAGGCAGAGCATCAGAAACAGGGCAGGCAGGACGGAGCCGGGCGAACGGTTGCGCAGCATAGGGCAGAGAGGCGCCGGAAGTCGTTGAACTGACTTGATTCTAACGCGCAGGCCCGTCAGCGGCTGCCTGGCGGTGAGTACGTCTGGCATCGTTGCCTGATCCGCCATGGGCGCGGGGCTTGGCTAGAATTTTTGCTCCGGTTCACCTGGGGCCACCCTGGCCCCTCACAGTCAGGCAGTGCAGTCAGTATGCGTCCGTACCATTCCGTCGTTCTTGATATTTTGTCGCGCGATGGGGTGCGGGACGTCCTGGATGCGCCTTGTGGCACGGGATGGTTGGGCGAGCGCAGCAGCGCCATGGTGCTCGATGGCGTGGGGTTGTAGGAGTTTCCGCGAGATCCGGCTTGCTACCGTGAGGTGCGTGAGCAAGACCTGGATGAGCCGCTGAGGTTGTCGCAGCGCTACGATGCGGTGGTCTGCTGCGAGGCCATCCACCTGCTGACCAATCCGGGCCTGGCGCTGGCAGGGTTCTTCCAGGCCCTGCGGCCGGGCGGCCTGCTGGTCGTCACCACACCCAACACGTGGTACCAGCGTTCCCGGCGGCAGTTTCTGCTGCGCGGGTTTCATTCCGGGTTCCGGCCCATGGTCGGACGCCGCCGTGGCAGGGACTACATCACGTACTTCGCCTGGAATTTCCCGCTGTTGCACCTACTACTGACGCATGCCGGCTATGAGGATATCCGGCTGCATGAGGTCGAAGAGCCCAAACCCAAACGCTGGGTCGAACACATACTGGCATTGCCATCGCGGCTGTATTGCCGCCAGCAGATGCGCCGCGATCCCCGCCATGCGGCCTATTGGCGGCAGGCGGGTTCGGTGCAATCCTTGCATGGCCGCTGGCTGGTAGTCTCCGCCAGGCGACCGCCGCGCTAGCTGTGAACTGTCAATAGGTTGTATTCGTCCAGGTTGAGTCTGGAGATGGGTACAGCGCGCCCGATGCCTTGGTGGGGTCGATGCCAGTTGTAGTGGTGTAGCCAGGATTTCATGGCATCGGCTCGGTGTTGGGAGTTCTGGTAGGTGTGAGCGTAAGCCCACTCACGCAAGGCCGACTGGATGAAGCGTTCGGCCTTGCCATTGGTCTGTGGGCGGTAAGGTCGGGTAAAGCGGTGCTTGATGCCCAGCTCATGGCACAGCGCGGCGAAGGCGCGGCTGCGAAAGGCCGAGCCATTGTCGGTGAGCAAGCGCTGGATGGTCACGCCCAGGCGCTGGTAGTAGGCCACTGCGTCCTTGAGGAACTGGACGGCGCTGGGGAAGCGCTCGTCGGGGTGGATGTCGGTGAAGGCCACGCGGGCGTGGTCATCGATGGCCACGAAGACGAAGTCCCAGCCGGCCCCCTCAACGGTATCGCGTCGGTTGCCCGTGACCCGGTGGCCAGGGCGCTGGATACGTCCCAGCTTCTTGATGTCGATGTGCAGCAGATCGCCGGGGGCCTGATGCTCGTAGCGCACCACCGGCTCGGCCGGCTCCAGGTCGGCCAGGTGCGACAGACCGGCGCGGGCCAGGACGCGGCTGACGGTGCTGGCTGACACGCCCAGCGCCTGGGCGATGCGCGCTTGGGTCAGCCGCTTGCGGCGCAGCTCCACGATAGCCAGCGCCTTGGCCGGCGCAATCGCTCGGGGCGAGACCGTCGGGCGCGAGGACGCATCGGCCAAGCCCGCCTGGCCCTGAGCCAGGAAGCGGCCCAGCCATTTGCGCACAGTCGGCGCGGTGACCCCATAGGCGCGGGCCGCTTCAGGTACACAAACTTGATGGGCGATCAATTGCTGGACCATTTCGAGTCGACGTAGGAAGGTCAATCGGGCATGCTTATGGGTGTTCATCCGGCCGGGCTCCTTGAGTGAACTGGGGGGTTGGCGATTTCCAGTTTCTCAAATCCGGTTCGGATGAACCATGCATACAACCTATTGAATCTTCACAGCTAGCCGGGCATCAGGCGGATTCGAGCATACCACTGTGACGCAGCAGGGCATCGATGCGCGGTGCGCGGCCGCGGAACGCGGCAAAGGACTCGGCCGCGGGCCGAGCGCCGCCGACAGCGAGGATTTCGCGGCGGAATCGCTGGCCCGTTGCCGGGTTCAGGATACTGCCTGCCTGCGCAGCCTCCTCAAAGGCTTCATAGGCATCGGCCGACAGCACTTCGGCCCACTTGTAGCTGTAGTAGCCCGCGCCGTAACCGCCGGCAAACAGATGAGAGAACGCATGCGGGAAGCGATGCCATGCCGGCGGGAACAGCACGGCCACTTCGGCGCGTACCGTCTGCAGCAGCGACAGGACCTCGGCGATGGGCATTCCACCGGCGCGATCGTGCATCAGCATGTCAAACAGCGCGAACTCGATCTGACGCACGGCCTGCATGCCGCTTTGGAAGTTTCGAGCTGCCAGCAGCTTGTCAAAAAGCTCGCGCGGCAACGGCTGGCCGCTGTCGACATGGGCCGACAGTTTCTGCACGACGGCCCATTCCCAGCAGAAGTTCTCCATGAATTGCGAGGGCAGTTCGATGGCGTCCCATTCGACACTGGCAAATGCCGAGGCGCCCGGTTCGTCGACTTCCGACAGCAGCGCGTGCAGGGCATGGCCGGTTTCGTGAAAGAGGGTGATGACGTCGTCATGGGTGAGCAGCGCCGCCTTGCCACCATTGGGGCGTGAGAAATTGCAGGTCAGATAGGCAACCGGCGTCTGTACCGTGCCGCCGACCAGACGGCGGTTGCGCTCGCTGTCGACCCAGGCACCGCTTTGCTTGCCGGCGCGGGCGTACAGATCCAGATAGAGGTAGCCCAGCGTCTTGCCTTGGGCGGACGTCACGCGCACGCCTCGCGCGTCCGCATGCCAGGTCGAGACATCGGCTGCCTGCAGACGTACGTCGAACAGCGTTTCGATCACGTCGAACAGGCCCGCCAATACACGTGGTTCGGTGAAGTACTGCTTGATCTCGTCTTTGGAGTAGGCGTAGCGGGTTTCGCGCAGCCGTTCCGAGACAAAGGGCACATCCCAGGGTTGCAGATCGTCCAGGCCGAGTTCGCTCTTGCCGAAGGCCCGCAGTTCGGCCAGGTCACGCTGGGCGTGGGGCTTGGCGCGGCCGGCCAGGTCACGCAGAAAGGCCGTGACTTCGCTGGCCGAGGCGGCCATGCGGGTTTGCAGGCGCAGCTCGGCAAAACTGGCAAATTTCAGTAGCGCGGCTTCTTCGGCGCGCAGGGCCAGCAATTCCTCGATGAGCGCGGAGTTATCGAATTGGGGTTGACCCTGCTCGGAGGCCACGGTGCCATACGCGCGATACATCGTTTCGCGCAAGGAGCGGTCGTGGGCGTACTGCATCACCGGCAGGTAGTAAGGCATCTTGAGCGTGAGCAGATGGCCGTCCTGGCCTTGCTCGCGCGCGGCATCGGCCGCAGCGGCCACGACATCGGCCGGCACGCCATGCAGCCGGGTCGCGTCGTCCAGGTGCAGACTCCAGGCGTCGATCGCGTCGAGCACATTTTCGGAGAACTTCTGCGAGGCCTGCGCCTGCCGATCGGAGATCTCGGCGTAGCGGGCGCGTGCTTCGCCTTGCAGTTCCACGCCGCTCAAGCGGAAGTCGCGCAGCGCCAGTTCGATCACGCGACGGCGCACGGGCGACCAGTGGGCGAAATCGTCGGCCTGCGACAGACGCTGATATTGCCGGTATAGCCCCTCATGCAGGCCGACCCAGGTCGAGAACTCGGTGACTTTGGGTAGCGCCGCGTTGTAGGCCTCGCGCAACTCCGGCGTATTGACCACGGCATTGAGGTGGCCGGCCACCGACCAGGCGCGCCACAGGAGCTCGGAACGCGTGTCCAGCGGTTCGACGATGGCCTCCCAGGTGGCTGGGCGGGCCGGGTCGGCCGCAGCGTCCACCGCCTGGCGTGCCAGAGCCAGCAGCTCGTCGATGGCCGGGGCAATATGTTCGGGTTTGACGCTGGCGTAGTCAAGCAGGTCGGCCACGGGGGCGAGCAGCGGATTCTGGGTCATGGGAGTCCGATTAGAGAAGGCGTGACAGGGCGAGCCGGCGCGTGGCGGCCGGCCCTTGTTTGATATATGGGGAGCATGCCAGGGATTGCAATGCCCGGCAGACGTGCCGGGCATTGGGGTCAGGCAGCGAGGGTGCGCTCGGCAGCCTCAACCGTATTGACCAGCAGCATGGCGATGGTCATGGGGCCGACGCCGCCTGGCACCGGGGTGATGGCCGCGGCCACCTGGCTGGCGCTGGCGAAATCCACGTCGCCGCACAGTTTGCCGTCTGAGCCGCGGTTGATACCGACGTCGATCACGACGACGCCAGGTTTGACCATGTCGCCGGTGATCATGCGCGCCCGGCCCGTGGCCACCACCAGCACGTCGGCGCGGCGGGTCTGTGCGCCCAGGTCACGCGTTTTGGAATTGCAAAGCGTGACGGTGGCGCCGGCGGCCAGCAGCAGCATGGCCATGGGCTTGCCGACGATATTGCTGGCACCGACCACCACGGCCTCGGCGCCGCGCAGATTGACGCCTTCGGCTTCGAGCATCTTCATGACGCCGTAGGGCGTGCACGGACGGATCAGCGGCTGCCCGGTCATCAGCAGGCCCGCATTGCTGATGTGAAAGCCATCGACATCTTTCTCGGGGGCGATGGCTTCGATGACCTTGTGGGCATCCAGATGCGCCGGCAGAGGCAGCTGCACCAGAATGCCGTGGATGGCCGGATCGCGATTGAGCGCATCGATGCGCGCCAGCAGGTCGGCTTCGCTCAGATCGGCAGGGTATTGCTCTTTGACCGAATGCAAACCGGCTTTTTCGCAGGCGGCGACCTTGTTGCGCACATACACGTGGGAGGCCGGGTCTTCGCCCACGAGGACGACCGCCAGGCCGGGGCGCACGCCTTTTGCGGACAGCGCCGCCACACGTTGAGCGACTTCCTCACGGATACGCTGCGACAGGGCGACGCCATCAATGATTCTTGCGGTCATGCGTGGGCCTCGGGTTTGGCCAAGGCGACTTTCATGAGGTCGGCTACGGTGGTCACTTCCAGTTTTTCCATGATGTTGGCGCGATGCGCCTCGACGGTCTTGATGCTGATGCCCAGGTCGTCGGCGATCTGTTTGTTCAGGCGGCCGGCGACAATGCGCTCGAGCACCTGTTGCTCGCGCGCGGTCAGGCGCGCCAGCATGGCTTCGTGGTCTTTCTGTGCCTGATGCTGGGAGATGCGCTGCGCTGCCTGCTCGAGCATGCGCGCGACGATCTCGCGCAGATCCGACTCGTTGAAAGGCTTCTCGAGAAAATCGATGGCGCCTTTCTTCATGGTCGATACCGCCATGGGCACGTCGCCGTGACCGGTGATGAAGACGATGGGCAGCGGGGCGTTGCGGGCGATCAACTGTTCTTGCAGTTCGAGGCCGCTCATGCCGGGCATGCGGACATCCGCGATGAGAACGCCGACCTGGGCGGCGTCGTATTCATCGAGAAAGGTTTCGCCGCTGGCGAAAGCGCGCACCCGATAGCCGTTGGCTTCCAGCAGCCAGCGCAAGGAATCGCGGACTGCTTCGTCGTCATCGACTATGTATACCGTGCTCGACAGGTGGGGGGTGTTCATGCGTGCAACTCCTCTGACTGATCATTCCGGGCAGGCGCTTCTGGCGCCGCACAGGGCAAGGTAAAGCGGAAGATGGTTCCGCCAGCCGGATTGGGATCGGCCCACAAACGGCCGTGATGCGATTCGATAATGGTACGGCAGATGTTCAGCCCCATGCCCAGGCCCTGGGACTTGGTGCTGAAGAACGGTTCGAAGAGCCGCTCGGGCTCGGCAATGCCGTGGCCGCGATCGACCACGGCCACTTCCATCAGGTTGTCGTGGGGAATCACCGCGACCTTGAGTTCATCGGAGGTGCTGCCTTCCATGGCTTCGAGGCCGTTTTTCAGCAGATTCAGCAGCACCTGTTCAATCAGGATGGGATCGGCCATCACATCCGGCGCGGTCGAGGGCACGAAACTGTCGATACGGATGCGGCGTTTGCGCGCGTCGATTTCGGCAAATCCGATGGCGTTGTCGACGATACGGCCGATGGGCACGCGCTGGCGGCGGGGTTCGCTGCGTTTGACGAACTCGCGGATGCGGCTGATGATCTTGCCCGCCCGCTCGGCCTGCGCAGCGGCTTTTTCCAGTGCTGGCAATAGCATGGTGGGGCTGGTGTGGCCGGCCTTGACCAGGGCCACGGCGCCCATGCTGTAGTTGGCGATGGCCGTCAGCGGCTGGTTCAGCTCGTGCGCGAGCGAGGAGGCCATTTCGCCCATGGTGGTCAGGCGGCTGGTGATCTGGATTTTTTCTTGTTGCAGGCGCGAGGTTTCCTCGTGCGTGCGGCGTTCGGTGATGTCGCGCGCCACCTGCATGCGCACACGGCGGCCATCGGTCCAGGCCAACATGCGGTGATGGACCTCGAACCAACGCTGCACCGAGGGCGCAAAGACTTCCACGGACTCATCCGTAAAGCGGCCACGGCGCCCGGCCAGCAATTCGTCGTGCCCGCCGGTCTGCGCGCCAAAGACGCGGCGGTAGGTGCGGTTGGCAAACAGCAGCTCCAGCCCGTCATGGGTATCGGCGGTGACCGAAATGGCGTCGTCCAACCCTTCGAGCACCGTCATGAAGCGCTCGTGCGCGGCGGTCAATGCTTCCCGGATACGCTTGGGTTCGGTGATGTCGGTCATGGATGTCATCCAGCCGATCTGCGTGCCGTTGGGGTCCAGCAGCGGCGAGACATACATGCGCGCGGTAAAGCGAGAGCCATCGCGGCGCTGGGCTTCGACCTCCAGGCCGCTGGAGGGTGTTTTGCCGGACACCAGTACATCGAGCGTGTGCTGATGTTGCTCATGACGGCCTGGCACCCAATAGGGAAAGGGCGGGCTGCGGCCGATGAGGTCGGCTTCGTTCCAGCCTATCATCCGGCAAAAGGCGGGATTGACATAGGCGATGCGGCCTTCCATGTCCAGCACGCGCATACCGGTGGACATGGAGTTCTCCATCGCGCGGCGAAAGCCGGTTTCGGCGATGAGGGCGGCTTCGGCGGTCGAGCGAAAACGCGTGTAGCGCCACAGCATCAGCAGACTGATGATGATGACGATGGACAGGGCCAGAACCACCCACAGCAGGCGCTGCTGGCGCAACTCCTGGTCGATGGTCACGAACATGACGCTGTCGTCATGGATGCGTTGCAGCCAGAAAAACATGCCCATCACACATATATAGAGGACGAGCACCAGCGCGGGCGTCACCCAATACAGACCGCGCCGGCGTGAGCGGGCGTGATCGTGGAATGAATTCGGGATGTTGGACTTGGCGGGACTGAACATGGGCATACGGCCGTTAGGCTGCGTATTTTACGGGTAATAGGGCGCGGATGGGCCGGGCACCTGCGCCGCTCAAGCCGCCGGGACGAGGCGGGTTGCCGGCGAGGCGAATATTTCGATGCTGCACTGCGCCATATTACGGTGCCGGGCGCGGCATTTTGATTTTTTTTGTCTATGAGGAGCTGGCTGGCTGCGCCGCCACATGCGGGCGACACGATCCTGCACGGCGCGCCCGGCGCCGCCACCCGTTGGGCTGGCGGGGCTGGATTTACCGGGTATTCCGAGCGCCATCGAGGGGTGGAGCGTGTCGGATGAAGGCAAGGGCGGCGCGCCCAGACGATTCAGAAAACTGTCAATATTCCGCATTATGAAATGCCGTACCGCAACATGAAATTTTTCTTGCTCCGGGCTAACCTAGCTACTTAGAATGCGCGCTTCGATGGTTGGCGCCCCTGATTCGATCGAGGGGTGTCGGCGCGCATAAACTTCTGTACCCCGCTTACCCATACACGGGGTGTGGTCCAAGAAACCCCATCAGGAGACACACGATGTCCTCTCCCGCTCAGGCCGGCGGCCTTCTGGCTGCCAACGACGAAGACACCCAAGAAACCCAGGAGTGGCTGGAAGCCCTGGCTGCCGTCCTCGATCGCGAAGGTCCGCAACGCGCGCACTACCTTCTGGAGCGCCTGATTGATGAGGCTCGCCGCTCCGGCGCCCACATCCCGTTCTCGCCCAATACGGCCTACGTCAACACCATCCCGCCGGGCCTGGAGCCCGCGCATCCGGGCAATCTGGAGCTGGAGTCGCGGATTCGCTCCTATGTGCGCTGGAACGCGATGGCCATGGTGGTCAAGGCCAACAAGCATAACCCGGCCGATGGCGGCGACCTGGGCGGGCACATTGCCTCGTTTGCCTCGCTGGCGACCATGATCGGTTGCGGTCAGAACCACTTCTGGCATGCAGAGAGCGACGATCATGGCGGCGACCTGGTGTATTTCCAGGGCCACACCTCGCCCGGCATGTACGGCCGCGCCTATCTCGAAGGCCGCCTGACCGAAGAGCAACTGAATCACTTCCGTCAGGAAGTCGACGGCAAAGGCCTGTCTTCTTACCCGCACCCGAAGTTGATGCCGGATTTCTGGCAGTTCCCGACGGTGTCCATGGGCCTGGGCCCGCTGATGGCTATCTATCAGGCACGCTTCTTGAAGTACCTGCATGCCCGTGGCATTGCGGACACCAGCAAGCGCAAGGTCTGGGTCTTCTGCGGCGACGGCGAAATGGACGAACCCGAATCCTTGGGCGCGATCGCCCTGGCTGCCCGCGAAAAGCTCGACAACCTGATTTTCGTCGTGAACTGCAACCTGCAGCGCCTCGACGGCCCGGTGCGCGGCAACGGCAAGATCATCCAGGAACTGGAAGGCGACTTCCGCGGTTCGGGCTGGAATGTGATCAAGCTGATCTGGGGCGGGTATTGGGACCCGCTGCTGGCGCATGACAAGGAAGGCATCCTGCGCAAGATCATGGAAGAGACCGTCGACGGCGAGTACCAGGCGTACAAGGCCAATGACGGCAAGTTCGTGCGCGAGCATTTCTTCGGCAAGCATCCCAAGCTGCTCGAAGCCGTTGCCCGCATGAGCGATGAAGACATCTGGCGCTTGAACCGCGGCGGCCACGATCCGCATAAGGTGTACGCGGCGTTTGACGCGGCCTCCAACCACAACGGCCAACCCACGGTCATTCTGGCCAAGACCATCAAGGGCTATGGCCTGGGCCAGGTGGGCCAGGCCAAGAACCCCACGCACCAGCAGAAAAAGCTCGAGCTGGATTCGATCCGCGAATTCCGCGATCGCTTCGGCATCCCCATCGCCGACGATCAGCTCGAGAACCTGCCGTACTTCAAGCCGGCGGAAGACTCGCCGGAGATGAAGTACCTGCACGAGCGCCGTAAGGCGCTGGGCGGTTACCTGCCCAAGCGTCGCCAGAAAGCCGACGAGCAGCTCAAGGTGCCCGCGCTCGAAGCCTTCAAGTCCGTGCTGGAGCCCACCGCCGAAGGGCGTGAGATTTCGACCACCCAGGCGTTTGTGCGGGTCTTGAATCAGATTCTGCGCGACAAGCAGATCGGGCCGCGCGTGGTGCCCATCCTGGCCGATGAGTCGCGCACCTTCGGTATGGAAGGCCTGTTCCGCCAGATCGGCATTTATGCTCCCGAAGGCCAGAAGTATGTGCCGGTCGACAAGGACCAGGTCATGTACTACAAGGAGTCCGCCGACGGTCAGCTCCTGCAGGAAGGCATCAACGAAGCGGGTGCCATGAGCTCGTGGATCGCGGCGGCCACGTCGTACTCCACCAACAACCGCATCATGGTGCCGTTCTTCATCTATTACTCGATGTTCGGCTTCCAGCGTATCGGCGACCTGGCCTGGGCGGCTGGCGACATGCAGGCCCGCGGCTTCTTGCTGGGTGGGACTGCCGGACGCACCACGCTCAATGGCGAAGGCCTGCAGCACGAGGACGGCCACAGCCACATCCTGGCGTCGACCATCCCCAACTGCGTGTCCTATGACCCGACGTTTGCCCACGAACTGGCCGTCATCGTCCAGCATGGCATGAAGCGCATGGTCGAAGATCAGGAGAATGTGTATTACTACCTGACAGTGATGAACGAGAACTACGTCCAGCCGGGCCTGAAAGCGGGCGACGAGGACGGCATCATCAAGGGCATGTACAAGCTGCAGTCCAAGGGCGCCGCCAAGGCCAAGGCCCGCGTGCAGCTGATGGGCTCTGGCACGATTTTGCGTGAAGTGATGGCCGCGCAGGATCTGCTGGACGCCGATTGGGGCGTGGCATCCGACGTCTGGAGCGTGACTAGCTTCACCGAGCTGCGCCGCAATGGCCTGGATACCGAACGCTTCAACATGTTGCACCCGGAAGCGCCCGCTCAGGTGGCCTACGTGACCGAACAACTGGCCTCGACCGATGGCCCCATCATCGCGTCGACCGACTACATGAAGCTGTTCGCCGATCAGATCCGCCCCTTCATGCCCAAGGGCCGCGAATACAAGGTGCTTGGCACGGACGGCTTTGGCCGGTCGGACTTCCGCAGCAAGCTGCGCGAGCACTTCGAGATCGATCGTCATTTCGTGGTCGTGGCCGCGCTCAAGGCGCTGGCCGACGAAGGCAAGGTGCCGGCTGCCAAGGTCGCCGAGGCGATCAAGAAGTACGGCATCAACCCGAACAAAGCCAACCCGCAATACGCCTGAGGGTAGACAAACATGAGCAATATCGTGGAAATCAAGGTTCCCGACATCGGCGACTTCAAGGAAGTGGAAGTCATCGAAGTGCTGGTGGCCCCGGGCGATACGATCAAGGCCGAACAAAGCCTGATCACGGTGGAGTCCGATAAGGCCTCGATGGAAATCCCCGCCTCGCAAGGCGGTGTGGTCAAGTCGATCAAGGTCAAGGTCGGCGACAAGGTCGCCGAGGGCGGCGTGATTCTGGAAGTCGAGGCCGAGGCAGAGGCTGCCAAGTCCGAAGCTCCCAAGGCCGAGCCGGCCCGTCCGAGCAGGCCCCGGCGCAGCCCGCCAAGGCAGATGCCCCGGCCAAGGCCACCGCGGTCCAGGCCGAGGCGCCCGCTGCGGCCAGCGGCCCGGTGGATGTCGCCGTGCCGGATATCGGTGACTTCAAGGATGTGGAAGTCATCGAAGTGTTGGTGGCCGTGGGCGACACCATCAAGCCCGAGCAAAGCCTCATTACCGTCGAGTCCGACAAGGCATCGATGGAGATCCCCGCCACGGCCGGTGGCGTGGTCAAGTCCATCAAGATCAAGGTGGGCGACCGTATCAACAAGGGTGATGTGATTCTGGTGGCTGAAGGCGCTGCTGCGCCGGCGGCCAAGGCTGAAGCCGCCGCGCCCAAGGCCGAGGCGCCGGCGGCCAAGGCCGAAAGCGCCGCAGCTCCCGCCAAGGCGGCCGCGCCAGCGCAGCGTCCCTCGCCCACGCAGGACCTGGAAGACGCCGCTCTCAAGCCCGGCCAGTTGCCTCATGCCTCGCCGTCGGTGCGCAAATTTGCCCGCGAATTGGGCGTGAACCTCTCGCGCGTCACCGGCAGCGGCCCCAAGGGCAGGATCGTGCTCGACGATGTGCGCGGCTTCGTCAAAACCGCGCTGGCCGCCCCAGCGCCCGCGGCCCAAGGCGATGGCGTAGCGCTGGGCCTGCTGCCCTGGCCGAAGGTGGACTTCACCAAGTTCGGCCCGGTCGACGCCAAGCCGCTGTCGCGGATCAAGAAGATTTCCGGCGCCAACCTGCATCGCAACTGGGTCATGATCCCGCACGTCACCAACAATGACGAAGCGGACATCACCGACCTCGAAGCCCTGCGCGTGCAGTTGAACAAAGAGAACGAGAAATCGGGCGTGAAGGTCACCATGCTGGCCTTTGTCATCAAGGCCGTGGTCGCCGCCCTGAAGAAATTCCCCGAGTTCAACGCCTCGCTCGACGGCGACAACCTGGTCTACAAGCAGTATTTCCACATCGGCTTCGCGGCGGATACGCCCAACGGGCTGGTGGTGCCGGTGGTGCGCGATGCGGACAAGAAGGGCATTATCGAATTGGCGCGCGAGACCTCCGAGCTGGCCAAGAAGGCGCGCGACGGCAAGGTGTCGCCGGCCGACATGCAAGGCGGTTGCTTCTCGATTTCGTCGTTGGGTGGCATTGGTGGCACGCACTTCACGCCCATCATCAACGCGCCCGAAGTGGCCATTCTGGGGCTGTCGCGCTCCTTCCAGAAACCGGTGTGGGACGGCAAGCAGTTCGTGCCGCGCCTGACGCTGCCGCTGTCGCTGTCGTATGACCACCGCGTCATCGACGGTGCGGCTGCGGCCCGCTTTAACGCTTACCTCGGCCAGTTGCTGGCTGATTTCCGTCGTATCGCGCTGTAAGCGCCCGGAGACAAGATGAGCAATCTCAAGCCAATCAAGATCCCGGACATCGGTGACTTCAAGGAAGTCGAAGTCATCGAGGTGCTGGTTGCCGTGGGCGACACCATTAAAGCTGAGCAAAGCCTGATTACCGTCGAATCCGACAAGGCCTCGATGGAGATCCCGGCATCCGAAGGCGGCGTGGTCAAGTCGGTCAAGGTCAAGGTGGGCGACAAGGTCGCCGAGGGCGCGGTCATTCTGGAGATCGAGGCTGGTGCGGAGGCGGGCAAGGCCGACGCTGCCCAGCCTGAGGCCGCCAAGGCCGAAGCACCCAAGGCTGCCGCCGCGCCTGCCAACGCCAAGCCCGCCAAGGCGGCCGCCGCTTACAGCGGCTCGGCCGATCTGGAGTGCGACGTCCTCGTGCTGGGCGCGGGCCCCGGCGGGTATTCGGCGGCATTTCGCGCCGCCGATCTGGGCCTGTCGACCGTGCTGGTCGAGCGCTACGCCACCCTGGGGGGCGTGTGCCTGAACGTCGGTTGCATTCCGTCCAAGGCCCTGTTGCACAATAGCGCCGTCATCGACGAGGCGCGGGCCCTGGCCGCGCACGGCATCAGCTTCGGCGAGCCCAAGATCGATCTGGACAAGCTGCGCGGCTACAAAGACAGCGTGGTGGCCAAGCTCACGGGTGGTCTGGCCGGCATGGCCAAAGCACGCAAGGTCAGCGTGGTCACCGGGGTGGGCGAGTTCGCCGACTTCCATCATCTGACGGTCAAAGCCTCCGATGGCAAAAGCCAGACCATACGCTTCAAGAACGCCATCATCGCCGCCGGCAGCCAGTCGGTGAAGCTGCCGTTCCTGCCGCAAGATGACCGCATCGTGGACTCGACCGGCGCGCTGGCGTTGCGTGAGATCCCCAAGAAGATGCTCATCATCGGTGGCGGCATCATCGGCCTTGAGATGGGCACGGTGTACTCGACGCTGGGAGCGCGCCTGGACGTGGTGGAGATGCTCGATGGCCTGATGCAGGGCGCGGACCGCGACCTGGTCAAAGTGTGGCAGAAGATGAATACCGGCCGTTTTGACAACATCATGCTCAAGACCAAGACGGTGGGCGCCGAGGCGCGCGCGGACGGCATCTACGTCAGCTTCGAGGGCGAAGGCGCACCCAAGGAACCGCAGCGTTACGACCTGGTATTGCAGGCCGTGGGCCGCAGCCCCAATGGCAAGAAGATCGCCGCCGATAAGGCGGGTATTGCCGTGACCGACCGGGGCTTCATCGAGGTGGATCGCCAGATGCGCACCAATGTGCCGCACATCTTCGCCATCGGCGACATCGTGGGCCAGCCCATGCTTGCGCACAAGGCCGTGCACGAGGGGCATGTGGCGGCCGAAATCTGCGCCGGCCAGAAGTCCTTCTTCGACGCCCGCGTCATTCCTTCGGTGGCGTACACCGATCCGGAAGTGGCCTGGGTGGGCCTGACCGAGGATGACGCCAAGAAGCAGGGCATCAAGGTCGAGAAGGGTGTGTTCCCTTGGGCCGCCTCGGGCCGCGCCATCGCCAATGGCCGCGACGAAGGCTTCACCAAGCTGCTGTTCGATGCCGAGACGCACCGCATTCTGGGCGGCGGCATCGTGGGCACCCATGCGGGCGATCTCATCAGCGAAATCGCGCTGGCCGTCGAAATGGGCGCCGACGTGGTGGACATCGCCAAGACCATCCACCCCCACCCGACCCTGGGCGAATCGGTCGGCATGGCCGCCGAGGTCGCCGAAGGCGTCTGCACCGACCTGCCGCCGCAGCGCAAGAAGTAAGTCCGCCGCCGCGCACGCCAAAGCCGCCTTCGGGCGGCTTTGGCGTCTGCCAAGCAGGCATACGCGGTCGGCATGCGGTTTCGGGGTCTGACGTGAGGCCAAAAATGAGCTGCCCCCAGATTTAGTACGGCACCGACATAGAGCCCAGGGGTAAAAGACCTTCTTTCTGATGAGCCTGCACGAATTGCACCAGCCTGACGGAGCTGGCCCGGCGCTCGCAATTCATACGGTACAGCGCACGGTCCTTCATGGGCGCGGAGATCGACCGCCTGCTCGAGTCACGCAGCATCTTCATCGAGCGCACCTTTTAGTTCGACAATACGGACCCTCTGCTGAGCCTGGTCAGCGCGGGCCTGGGCTTTGCTGTCAGCACACCCTTGTGCTTATGGCAGAGCCGTCACTTCCTGCCTACCTTGAAGATCCTGCCTCTGACGCTGCCGACCACCAGCGCCGAAATCCCCAATAGCCGCAGCTTCTATCTGGCTGCACGCGCCAGTGAGGCCGGCCGGCTCCCGTATGAGGCACGTGAGGCGATTCTGGTGGCGGTGGAGTCACTCTACGACAAAGAAATCGTCCCGGCACTGCGCTTGCCCAGCGCCACCTTGTGGCGCAGCCTGCGCCGCTAGGTGGCGGCCTCCCTAGGGTTAGCCCGCAAGCAGGATAGGGGAAGTCGATGTTTTATATCGCCGCAGCTTATAAACCCGCTGCTGACCCCCGGCCGAGAGACAGTTCAGCTTCATCATTCGCGCCATCGAGGCGCTCAAACCAAGGGGAATACAGCATTGAATCGTCGGGACATGTTGAAACGCGCAACCGCGCTTGCCGCCGCCAGCACCATGGGCTTTCCTATGATTGCCCGAGCGGCCAAGACACGCCTGACCTACGGGGGATCAGGATGGCTGGGGCACTATTCTGCCTATATCGCCCTCAAGACCGGGCTGTTCGACAAGCAAGGTCTGGACATTGTCTGGCAGAGCTTCGCGACCTCGTCGGATCGCATGGGTGCCGTCATGGCTGGCAATATCGACCTGGCAGGCACGGGCGTGGTTTCGTCGTTGGCGCTGATGGCCGCTGGCGCTCGCCAGTTCCAGGTAATTGCCACGCCGAACAATTTCGGCCGGGCTGAAGGCGTACTGGTGCGTGAGGACGTCAACGATGTGGCAGGCCTGAAGGGCAAGAAAATCGGCGTGACCTATGCCTCCAGCGCCCACGTGCTCCTGCTGGACGTGCTGCAGCAAGCGGGGTTGAATCCCGACAAAGATGTCACCATCATCAATCTGCCGGCGACCAATCTGCTGGCTGCTTTCCAAGGCAAGCAAATCGAGGCGGCCGTGGTGGCCTGGACCCCGGCGTTCGACCGCATCAAAGCCATCCCCGGCACCCGGGTGTTGCTCGATGACACGGCGTTCTCCCTGTATAAGCAGTACGGCATCACCCCAGGTCCGGATGTGCTTCTTACACGAGCCAGCATCGGCAAAGAGAACCCGGAGGCCGTGCACAAATTCCTGACTGCCGTATTCCAGGCCAACACCATGATGACCGAATCGCCCGCCGAGGCCGCCAAGGTATTGCTCGAACTCACCGGCCTGAGCCAGCAAGAACAGGAAGCCGTCATCACACAGACCACCTGGTACACCGAGAAAGAGCAGCACGCCCTCATGGTCGACCCAGGCAATTTCGTCAATGGTATGCAGCAACTGGCGGGCATGCTGGTTTCGCTCAAGCAGATCGACAAGGCACCCACGGTCAAAGACTGGGTCCAGACCAAGTACCTGTGATTACGGAAGTCAAAGCATGTCCACGCAATCTAACAAAGGAGGCCGTTCGCTGATTCTGGTCAGCGTTCTGTCTCTGATTGGTTTTCTTCTGGTGTGGGAGGCGCTGTGCCGAGGCGGCGCCGTGGATCCCATTTTCCTGCCCGCGCCGTCTCAAGTCCTGGCCCGGGCCATGTCGATGTCCGACCAAGGCGCCTTGTTCTACAACGTGTTGGCTTCGGCGCGCCGTGTGATGGTGGGCTTCATCGCCGCCATCGTCGTCGCCATCCCACTGGGAATCCTGCTGGGCACATCGCGCGTGGCGCGCTCGGTGTTCGACCCCATCATTTCCTTCTTGCGGCCGCTGCCTTCCATGAGCTGGATTCCGCTGTCGCTGCTGTGGTTCGGTATCACCGAAACGCAGAAGTACAGCATAGTCTTCATGGGGTCCTTCGTCCCGGCGTTGCTTTACGTGATGGAAGCCACGCGCAGCATCGATCCGCTGCTGGTGCGCGCCGCCCGCAACCTGGGTGCGAATCGCTGGCAGATTATGCGGGAAGTACTTTTTCCGGGTTGCCTACCTCAAATCATCTCCGGAATGAAGATCATCCTGGGACTGTCCTGGACCTGCGTCATCTCCGCGGAGCTGGTGGCATCCAAGGAAGGCCTTGGCTTCATGATCATGAACGGCAAAGAGTTCTTCCAGACCGACACCGTCGTGCTCGGCATGGTTCTGATCAGTTTCACGGTCCTGGTGACGGACCTCTGCTTGCGCCTACTTGAGCGCTGGATACTCTTTCAGCAGTACGCACTTTTTCCTTGGCGCACGGTATAGGAAAACGTCGAATTCGGCCTGAAAATGCGCGGCATGCCAAAAGCCGAACGCGCACCGATCGCCCGCAAATACATCGACATGGTCGGCCTGAAGCATGCCGCGGACAAATACCCGCACGCGTTATCCGGCGGGATGAAGCAGTGCGTGTCGATCGCCCGTGTCCTAGCCAACAATCCGGACGTCATGCTCTTCGACGAACCCTTCGCCGCGCTCGACGCCATGACCCGGCAGGTCTTGCAGGACCAGTTGCTCAAGATCTACGAGGAAAGCGGCAAGACCATCGTCTTCATCACGCATTCGATCGATGAAGCCCTGACGCTATCGACCCGCATGGCGGTAATGGGGTCAAAACCGGGCCGTATCGTACAGGACATCGACAACGATCTGCCGCATCCGCGCAGCGCCGACGTGCAACTGTCGGAGCAATTCGTCCAACTCAAACGAGCTATCTGGCAGCGAGTGCAGGAAGAAGTGACCCGCAGCATGGAGCTTGCGGACTAAATGCCAACCGCGCCTGGGCTAGGCCACGTCTGGCGAGCCTGGCGCGTTTGCCATTGCGCGTGGCGGTCACGTCGGGGCGACAGAAAAAAGAGGAGGGCAGCGCAACGTCCGATCATGGACGTTTGCCTTTCTTGCGAACAAGGCGCGGTCCAGCCCCGGAACAGACGCGGAAAGACTCCGGCCCATAGCGCTTGCGCGACTCATTGCGGCGCGCATATGAGGCACGCCGGCTCGCGTGCGATCTTGGATTGCCGTGATCGTGACCTTGCGCAGACCCGGCGAACAACCCGGATCCTAGCCGCTGCAGCACCAGGAACCACTGCAAGAGGTGTTCTATGACGTCAAACGGAACACCATTTCATTGGCAAAATCGGCTTTCTTCAAACGCCTCCGGCGGCTTGCCAGTGGACGTGGCGCTTGCTGATTCAAAATACGCATAATGTATATTATGTAAAGTACAGGATTTATCGGCGAATAAGCTAGACGGCCTGTCTGCGAACAACGCGGGCAATTGCCCCAGCTTCCAAAAGGCGGTTGCGCCGGGGTCTTGCCCATGATGGGCATCTACCCCAGGGCCCCGCCCAATGACGCGCTGGCGACTCAGACCTCAAGAATCTTACGTCCCATATACCGTTTCGGCTGTCCAGGCTTCTTGGGGTTGCTGGTACATCTGCCAGAACAAACTGGCGACGGCTTTGGTGTCCGGGCTGTTGGCGTCAATGAATTTGGCGATCGTTACCGTCGCCACATGCACGCCCTGGGCCTTGAACGGCTCAAACAACGCCAGCGCCAGTGCGCGGATGGCCGCTTTGCCAATGCTCAGCGTCAGGTAGTCCGGGTGCGGATACAGGCCCAGACCACCGCCAGTAATCAGAACGGCGCCCTGGCGCCGCGCCAGCATTTGGCCTGCCGCAGCTTGGACCGCGGCGACGGCCCCGCCCACGTTGGCCAACAAATCGCTGGAAATATCCTCGCGGCGAAGCTGTTCGATAGAGGCCTGGCGAAGGCTGGCTACGTTGTAGTGAAGTACGTCTATACCCCCCCTCTCCTGCTCGATGTCCCGTATCAGTGACGCCACCGAGTCGATATCTGTGACGTCGACGGTGCGCGCCTGAGCGCGGTAGCCCGCAGCATTGATCCGTTGCGCCAGCGGATTCACGGTATCGGCCCGGCGCGCAACGAGCACGACGTCGAAGCCCTGCCTGGCGAATTCCGCTGCCGTTTCATAGCCCACGCCCGGACCTGTTCCCAATCCCAGATAGGTTTTCAAGATTGACCACTCCATTAAAAGGTGGCCTCATCTTAATTAGCCACTATGCTTGCAATAAATAGTCTCCAACACATAACACTCATGCAAAAACTGCACGGCAATAACGAAGCCGGACTGGATGAGCTCAAGGCGTTCGTGGCGGTGGCCACGCAAGGCAGCTTTGCTGCGGCAGCAAGGATGTTGGATCGGGATAGCTCGGTGTTGTCCCGCCGTATCAGTGCGCTGGAACGGCGTTTGGGCGCCCGCCTGGTCACCCGCACGACCCGAGCCATCATTCTCACCGAGGCAGGAACACAATACCTGCGTCGCGTACGCACCATCCTGGACGAGCTCGACGCGGCCAACCTGGAGGCCAGCGACGTCGCATGCACCCCTCGTGGCGTGCTGCGTATCTCGATGCCGCTGTCTTTCGGGCGACGATGGATCGCTCCCTTGTTCTCCCGATTTATGCGGGCCTATCCGGCGGTGAAACTGGATGCCCGCTACACGGACCGGTACGTCGATCTCGTATCCGAGGGTTTCGACCTCGCCGTGCGTGTGGGACGCATGGCCGACAGCTCGCTGGTCACGCGGCGGATCGGAACGTATCGAACCATGCTCGCCGCCTCTCCGGGGTATCTGCAAGAGCATGGCCACCCGCAGACCCCTACGGAACTGGCCTCGCACGCCTGTCTCGGATTCACGGGCTTTTCAAGTTGGCCGCGCTGGAGTCTGGCGCGGGCCGACAGTCGATTTACGTTTGAGCCGGTGGGCCCTCTCATTGCGGACAGCGCGGAAGTGGTGGTCGATTCGGCCGTAGAGGGTTTAGGTATTGTTCTGGCGCCGGATTGGCTCATCGTTGACCATCTGCGCAGCGGTCAATTGGTTGAACTATTGCCTGGTTGGGGCGCGAGCAATGATGGTCCCGTCAGCATCGTTCATCCGTCCGGTCACATTGTTGCAGCCAAGTCGCGCGTCTTTATCGACATGGTGGTCGAGAATTTGCACAACGTTTGGCACTGGCCGCCCTCTCGTTGAAACCCTCCCGCCCCTGCCCCACGGCACCGGCGCTGACGCGGGAAACGCTGGCTCGCCTGTCTTTTTATTCAGGCAGATAGGTCTGGGTCTTGCTATTCATGCCGCCAACGATGCTGCCGTGCGCCGCGCCGCCTGAAGTGTCCTGCCCGGGGACTGTCGGATGGCCAAACAGGCTATTATTAGTATGTTATAATATTCGTTTTTGTGGATTGGGTGTCACGGTGCGACCGACCTGTTGAACCTCATTGCTGAAGGAAGCCCATGAAAGTCCTCGCCTCTCTCAAGGATGCCAAAACCCGTCATCGGGATTGCCAAGTGGTGCGCCGTCGCGGCCGCGTCTACGTCATCTGCAAGTCCAACCCCCGCTTCAAGGCTCGTCAAGGCGGCGCGCGCAACCGCAACAGCTAATCGGTCAGGAACGTCAGCGGCGTGACCCCGCCCAGCACGACACGCCGGCCACCCTGCACCTGAGGCGCGCGGCGGGTTACGATCACGCGCATGACGCTCCGCTTTCATCTTCGCTCTCTGTGTGTTGCCGTGGCACTGCTTTTGGCCATGGCAACGCTTGCCACGGTTGGAGCCCATTGGGGATGGGCCCGTAGCTTTCTGGGCGACACCCTGGCCGTCATCTGGATTTACTACCTGTTCAAGACTTTTTTGGGTGCCCATGTCCTGACGCTTGCCGGCTTGGCGTTTGGCATGGGCGTTTTCATCGAGATGGCTCAGTATGCGGCCACCTATCTCGGCTGGAGCCTGCCCAACCCTGTCTTGCGCATCGTGTTGGGCAGTACGGCAGACTGGTGGGACATCCTGGCTTACGCGCTGGGCTGGATCGCGGTCGTCGTGATCGAGTTGCCACGCCAACTCCCGCTACGCCGTAGTGAGTCGCCTGCCGCTTGACCCCCCCCTCCCCCGATAGCACCCAACACGTTTTAGCGATTGCCGGCCGCTGGCCACCGACGAGAATCCCTCGCATGACATCCCGCTCCAAGTCCGTCCGCACCTATGGCATGCGCGAGCGCAGCGATCGCCTGGATTTCTATATCCGTACGCAGGATGCCCGGCCAGCGCTCGAAGATATGCACCGCCACGACTACTTCCAGATCCAGATCAATCTGGGCGGCGATACCGTGCAACAGATTGGAGGAACGACTCGGCCCTTCGTCAAGGGCATGATGGCCTTTATCCTGCCGCACCGACTGCATCGCATTCCCCACCCGCCCGATGGCAGGTTCATGGTCATCAATGTGTCGCAGGAGTTCTTGCTGCCCGGCCTGCAGTGTGATCCGTTGGATCTGGAGGATGTGCCATTGTCGCAGGCGCCGGAGTTGGCCCCGTTCCGATTTCAGGAGAGCCTGGATTTTTCGGTGTCTGCCGAGGAACTGCCCGAGTTGGAGTCGTTGCTGGCGCGCATGCTGCACGTGGACCGCGAGCGCGGCTTTGGCTCGGCTGCCGTGTTGCGTGGCGGCTTGCTGCAATTGATCGGGCAGACCTGCATGCGTCATGCGTCGGCCTTGCAGGCGGGCTTGCCTCGGCAAGGACGGCGCCAGGCACTGGCACGCGTGAGCGCGCACATCGAGGCCCGGCTGGATCAGGCGGATTTGTCGCTCAATAGCGCTGCTGCCGCGGCGTTTCTGTCGCCCAGCCACCTGGCGCACCTGCTGCGCAAAACCCTGGACCGCAGTTTTACCGAATGGGTGCTCGAACGCCGCATGACACGCGCAAAAGCCTTGTTGCTGACGTCCGACAAGCGAATCACCGAAGTCGCCCACGCCTGCGGTTTTGCCGATGAAGCCTATTTCTCGCGCCGTTTTCGGCAATCCGTAGGAATGTCGCCGCGCCAGTTCCGGCAGCAATAAGCACACGGTGTCCAAGTCATCGGCAGCTTTGTCCAAGTTCGGAGCGCGCCGGGAAACTAGACTGAGGCTTCCTGTCAGTAGAGAGAAACCTCATGTCCAACTATGTGATTGCCGCCCCTGAACAAGCCTCGGCCGCCGTGGCCGGCAGCAGCCAGCGGTTTCCGATCCGCCGGGTATTCTGCGTGGGCCGCAACTACGCCGAACATGCCCGCGAAATGGGTCATGATCCCGACCGCGAACCTCCTTTCTTCTTTACCAAGCCGGCTGACGCCGTCGTGCCAGCCCAGGGGACCCTGCCCTACCCCCCGCTGACCGAAGACCTGCACCACGAAATCGAGATGGTCGTGGCGATCGGCAAGGGTGGCAAAGATATCGAGGTAGACCAGGCGCTCGCGCATGTCTGGGGTTACGCGGTCGGTCTGGATCTGACCCGGCGCGATCTGCAGGCGCAGGCCAAGAAAATGGGCCGTCCCTGGGACTGGAGCAAGGCCTTCGATGCCTCCAGCCCGATCACGCCCTTGCGCCCCGCGTCTGAAATCGGTCACCCGCAGAAAGGGCGTATCTGGTTGGACGTCAACGGCAGCGTACGCCAGCAAGGCGATCTGGCCGAACTGATCTGGTCGGTGCCCGAGGTCATCGCCGCCATTTCGCGGTCCGTGGCCCTCAAGCCCGGAGACTTGATTTTCACCGGTACGCCCGCTGGCGTTGCCGCGCTGCAGCCCGGAGATGTGGCTCGGGGCGGTGCCGATGGCATCGGCGAATTCGAACTCACGATTGGCCCGAAGGTCGCGGCCTGATAGACCCGTGCCTGGCAGGCCCGAGAGCCTGCCAGGCGCTATCCCGCCGGCTGAGGCGCCAACATCGCCGCTGCCTCGGGATCGAAGGTCCAGGCCGCCGCGGGCCGTCCGGTCAGATAACCCTGCAAGACGTCGCAACCCAGATCAATCAGTAAGCGGCGTTGCGCTTCGGTCTCGACACCTTCGGCCACCACCGACAGTCTGAGCGCATGCGCCAGGGCCACGATGGCGGCCACGATGGCGGCCACGATGGACACATCCTCGCTGTCCTGCGTCAGTTCCATGACGAACTCGCGGTCTATCTTCAACTCTCGTGCCGGAAACCGCTTGAGATAAGACAGGCTGGAGTACCCCGTGCCAAAGTCATCGATCGACAGCCCCACGCCCATGGCGTAGAGCCGGCGCATGATTTTCACGCTTTGCGCGGCCTGCTTCATGGCCGTGGTCTCGGTGATCTCGAGCACCAGACGCTTGGCGGGCAAGCCATGACGCTTGAGGGCCGCGGCGATGCTGTCGACGAAGTCGTTCTGCTGGAACTGCAGCGCGGCGATATTGATGGCGACCGTCGGGATGTCGGCGCCGAGTCGATCCCAAGCGGCCAATTGCCGGCAGGCCTCGTCCAGCACCCACGTCTGCAAGGACAGGATCAGGCCGGTCTGCTCGGCCAACGGGACAAACTCCGCAGGCGACACATCACCCAGCTCGCCGTTGTGCCAGCGCAGCAGCGCTTCGACCCCTACCCGCTCTGCAGTCTGCGCCTTGACCTTGGGTTGATAGAACAACCGCAACTCGCCTCGCTCGACAGCCAGGCGCAGTTGTTCGAATACGCGCAAATGCCTGTCGCTGCCGGCATTCATCGAGGGTTCGAAAAAAGCATGGCGATCACGCCCGAGGTTCTTGGCGTAGGACTTGGCGGCTTCGGCCTTGGCCATCAACGCATGCGGATCCACGCCGTCATGGGGATAGACCGCGATGCCGACACTGGCCGATATCCTGATGTCCTGTCCGGCCACGGTGAAAGGTTGCCGCAATGCCGCGAGATAGTTGTCAGCCACATGGCCGGCGTAGCTTGTGTGCGGCAAGACCGCAACGGCGACGAACTCATCGCCGCCCAAGCGGGCAAAGCTGTCGTGCGGCCCAGCCGCCTGAGACAGACGCTGAGCCGTCTGCATGAGGACTTCGTCGCCCACCGGATACCCGTAGGCCTCGTTGACGGCACGAAAGCTATCGACGTCAATGACCAGCAGCGCGAGCAATCCTCCTTCGGCGCGGCTGGCGGCGATGGCTGCAGCAAGCCGTTTGTCGAACATCCGGCGATTGACCGCGCCGGTCACGCTATCGTGAGAATTCAAGTAAGACAGGCGGTGTCGGGCTTCCTGTAACGAGCTTGCCAATTGCGCGCTTTTGGCGGTGGTCTTCGCGTAGCTGGCCGATAGTTTGATCGCCGCCAACGACAAAACGACGGACAGGCCCAGGATGGTCGCCGCCAGGCCTTCGGCGCTGACCGCCAGCGAAGGCGTCCCCGCATCGGTGCCCTGCACCGCCGAAGCCATGCCGCTATAGTACATGGCCGACAACCCCAGACCCATGGCCACCGCCTCCCAGACACGTAGCGATGCCCGTTCGGGCCGCGCGCGTTGGCGCGTGCCTCGCCAGATGCCCAGCCCAGCGGCGAAAACTGCTGCCGCAAAACACAGCAGCACCAGCGGCCATGAGAAGCTCGATGAAATCCGCACCGCTTCCATTCCGGTGTAGTGCATGCCGGCGATGCCGGTGCCAACGATGACGGCGCCCAACGCTCGCTCCCAACGCGCCAGCCCGGGCTGCGTCATCAACCACAGCGCGAGCGCTGCGAAGGCGATGGCAATGAGCAAGGCGATAAGCGTGGCCAAGCGTCCGTAGCCCCACGGCAATGGCAGACCAAACGCCAGCATGCCCACGAAATGCATGCCCCAGAGCCCGAAACCCGTAATGCAGGCGCCGACCCACAGCCACGCGGAACTGACGCCTTCCCGTTCGACGACGATGCGCGCCGCGATCGACAGTGCGGTATAGGAAGCCAGCACGGCCAGCGCAATGGACAGCAGAATGAGTGCGGGGCTATAAGCAGCCTGGGCCATGGGTCGACGCGCCGATCAGGAATCAGAGAGCGCCCAGATTAGAGCGCGGCCGCAATGAAATCAAGAAGAACGACGATGACGCAATTAGGCTGCGAATTTTTGCTTTTTAAGAGATTCGCAGCCCTGTGAACATCAGCCTGCGGCAACCCGGCGGCAATGCTGCAACGCCGCTTCGATCAGGTTGTCGCTGGCCTCGGGAGTGCGAAACGCCGAATGCGCTGAAAGAGTGACGTTATCGAGACTGTAGAGCGGATGGTCAGCCGGCATGGGCTCGATATCGAAAACGTCGAGCCCGGCATGGCGCAGCTTGCCGTTTTTCAGGGCGGCGATCATCGCAGCCTCGTCGACCAGCGCGCCGCGCGCGGTGTTGATAAGAATGGCACCATCGCGCATGCGGGCGATGCGCTCGGCCGACAGCCAGCCACGGGTTGCATCATTGAGCAGCAGATGCACGGACAGGACATCGCTTTGCGCCAGCAACTCATCAGGCTGCATGAATTTCACCCCCGGATGGGTCTTGGCGCTACGGTTCCAGGCCAACACCTTCATGCCGGCCCCTTGGGCCAGCCGTGCCATCTCGGCCGCAATGCCGCCAAATCCCAGCAGCCCCAAGGTCTTGCCCGTCAATTGCACGGCATCGGTACGCAACCATTGACCCGCGCGCATGCCGCGGTCCATCTTGCCGAAATCGCGGGCCGCAGCCCACATCAAGGCAAAGGCGCATTCGGCCACCGCCGTATCGCCGTATCCCTTGATGATATGAACCTCGATACCCAGACCGGCCAGCTCTTCGGGATTCATGTAGGAACGTGCACCCGTGCCAAGAAACACCACATGCTTGAGCCCTTTGCAGTTGCGCGCCACGTCGGTGGGCAGGTGCGTGTGATCGATGATCGCAATCCCCGCGCCATCGAGCACGGCAGGAATCTGCTCGGGACGGATATCCGGCTGACCGTTGATCGTCAGGTCCGGATCACCCTGGCGATGAAGGCGTTGCGCCACAGCGGCCAGGGTCGGATTGGCATCGATGAATACAGCGTGCATGCGGGCTTCCTGTTGGGTGTGGAATGACCTCGAAAGCATAGCAGGCCGATGTCTGCCAGTCTGTTCAATCCTGCGATGCGGCCGGCGGCGCGATACGGAAGCGCACGGGCAACAAAAAACGCGTGGGCCGCAACAAGGGCTGGCCGTCGTCGAAGGCCAGGCCACGCATCGCCTCCAGTGCCGACTGATCCAACACAGGCCAGCCGGAGGATTCCTCGATTTCGATCTCATGCTCGCCTGAGGGCTGCATCGCGATACGCAGGACAACCCTGCCCTCTTGCATCATCCGTCGGGCCTTGAGCGGATAGACGGGCTGGTTCCAACCCAGCGTACGCACGACGGGCGGGATCTCACTGCTGAAATTCAGGCGCATCTGCTGGCGCACCGGTCTGCTCGCCACCCCTCTTGCGCTGCTGGCGCCTGCGGCCAGGCTGCTAGGGGCGCAATGACGAGGCCCACCGCGAGGCAGGCGCTGGCGAAGGCGTTCAATGTCATGCTGCATTCCGACAAAAACTGGCGTGGACAGGACGGCGCACACTATATACCCCGCCCGCCCTCCTGCAGAGGCTTGACCCCACCTCGCCCGGCTGCGGATGGTCACGTCTTGCGCGGCCCCCTGGCCTTGCTGCGCGCCGCCGCCAACAACCCGGCGATCTGTTCGTCCTTGATCGCCAGTTGTGCAAGCAACTGGGCCGCGTGCGCTTCGAGGTCTGACTGCCGCTGAGACAGCGCCGCTTCGCGCAACGCCAGTGCACGCTCACCGGCCTCGGCAACCGCCTGCCAATGCGCCTGGCCGGCAAGCGCCTCACTGGCCGCAGCAAGCGCTGCGGCCAGCCGCTCGCCCTCGGCCCGCGCTTGCTGTTCCATCGCCTGCAGCGCCTGCGTATGGGACTGCTCGCGGGCAGCTAATGTTCGGGCACTTGCCTCACGCTCTTCCTGTAGGCGGCGCACTGCCTGGCGTTGTGCGTCTATGTCGAGCAGCCACCGCCGCTCGTGGCTGGCGTGGCGCGCCTCGGCCTGCTCCAGGGTTTCCTGATGCAATTTGTGGGCCGCAGCCAGACTGTCCCGTCCTTGCCGTTCGGCCTGCTGAAGCTGTTGGTGTGCACCCTCGAGGGCCTGCCGCAGGGCCTGTAACTCGGCCTCTGCGCTGTCGAGGCGTTGCTGCAGGGCCTGCGCCCTGGCCTGGGCTGCCTGGCCCAAGGCCTGCGCGGCGACCAGCGCAGCCTCCAGATCGGCCTCACGTTGAAGCAGCCGCTGAGCATCCGCCTCGAGGGCTTCGCGCTGCGTCTCGATGGCGGCCTGTTCGGCGCGCAGCGCAGCGTGCTGCTCGGCTGCCTGCGCGTTGGCATCGGCATGCGCCTGCGAGAGAGCCATCTGCCACAGCTGCTGGGCGGCAGCGACGATGGCGTCGGGCGGCTCGCCTTTGTCGAGCCGCCCGCCCAGATCGCGCAGCCAGGTTTTCAGGTGGGGGCCGACCGTATTGGGCGAGCCCCTGCCCAGATGCAAGCGCACCCTTTCTATCGTGGGCTGCTCGCCCGCGCGCAGCAACGCGTCTGCGGCGGCCCAAACGTCCTGCTGCTGAATACCGATCCCCATGTTTTTGCCCCTGGCCCTGATGACTGCACGAATTTGCGCGACGAATCGTATTTAGCGCGGATAATAGATGTTTATCCGCGCTAACTATACAATGATCGTATTATATATTATGTACTACATATGATTTACAACATTGATAAACGAGGGCCGTCCGTTGAGCCAGAATCTGCGGCGCAGTCGGGGGCTCTTTCGTTAAGCCAGCACCTCGAAGGGCTCGGAAGCAGTGCAGCCTCGCTGCGTGCCTTGCTGCGCGAAGGCAGCTCGCCCAATACGCGCGCCGCGTATATCGCGGCGATCCGCTATTGGTCCGGGTGGCATACCTTGCGCATGCAGGGCCCTTTTGTCCTGCCTTTGCCGGTCGCTACCGTGCTGCAATTCATCGCGGATCACCTGCAACACAGCGAGCAGACCACGCTGGTGCATGACCTGCCCGAGGCCATTGACCAACAGTTGGTGGCCAGTGGCGTCAAGCGTGCGCCAGGCCCGCTGAAGCTCTCGACGGTTCGCCACCGTCTGGCGGTGCTGTCTGAAGCGCACGAAACTCAAGGGCTGCCCAACCCTTGCCGCGACCGGGCCGTACGTGCGTTGATGAAGCGTAGCCGTGCAGCCTATGCACGCCGTGGCGACCTGCCCCAAGGCAAGGATGCCCTCACGCGTGAGCCGCTCGAGAAATTGCTCGCGACGTGCGATGACAGCCTTATCGGCCTGCGAGACCGCGCAATGCTGTTATTCGCCTGGGCCAGCGGCGGACGGCGCCGCTCGGAAGTCGTGGCCGCCACGATGGAGAACACGCGCCGCACACCTGAGGGCTATCTCTATACGCTGGCGCACTCGAAAACCAATCAGGAAGGCCGAGCACGCCCCGATATCTATAAGCCAGTTGCCGGCCGGGCCGCCGCGGCACTGAGCGCATGGCTGGAGAAAGCCAATATCACCGAAGGCGCGCTGTTTCGGCGCGTTCGGCGTGGAGGCATCGTCGGGGAGGCCCTGAGCGCCGAGGCCATACGCCGGATGGTCCAGGCCCGCGTGCGCCTGGCCGGGCTGGATGGCGATTTCGCCGCGCACAGCCTGCGCGCCGGGTTCATTACCGAAGCCGGCCGACAGGGCCTGCCACTGGCAGAGGTCATGGCGATGAGCGGGCATGCAAGCGTGGCCACGGTGATGCACTACCACCGTGCCGGAGCCGCCGCCTCCTCCAAGGCGGCCCACATGCTCGATGACGACTGACGCTCTGACGCGAGCCGCGACAGTCCACGCGCTACACTAGCGGATCAGGCGGGCACTGCCTGCAACATTCATCCGGCGCCGGCCCGCGTGTGGCCCGCCCTTACTGGAGCCTCACCATGGCACAAGCCTCTGCCCGTCATATCCTCGTCTCGACCGAAGCCAAAGCTCAGGAACTGAAAACCGCCATCGAAAACGGCGCAGACTTCGCGGACGTGGCCCGCGAAAACTCGAGCTGCCCGTCGGCTCGCCAAGGCGGCGAACTGGGCACGTTCGGGCCCGGTGAAATGGTGCGCGAATTCGACGAGGTAGTCTTCAGCGCCCCGGTCAACCAGGTCCAGGGCCCGGTCAAGACGCAATTCGGCTATCACCTGGTGGAAGTCACCAGCCGCCGCGACTGATCGTGGTGGTTCGCATCGGCTCCAAACCACCGCGGAGCCGATGCCATCGGCCGCTGACATGCTGTCACGCAGCCTAGAGATCGCGGCCCAGAGAGCGTGACCCGGGCACCAGGTTCTGCGTCACGGGCGGCGTCTCGTGAAAGCCTAGCGACTCATAGAGATACTGTGCCGCCAGAAACTCCGGCAACACGTCCAGACAGATGCGCCGGTAGCCTGCCGCACGTGCCTCGTCCAAAATACGTTCCATTAATTGCCGATCCAACTGCTGCCCGCGCGCTTCGGGCCTGACGTAGACGCGCTTCATTTCGCAAGTCGTCGCGTCGATCTCGCGAAAGCCGCCACAGCCGACCACCGCTCCCGCTTTCCTTGCCAGCAACATCAAGCCGCGCGGCCGGGCGTACTTGCCCGACAGGCCGTCACGTTCTTCGTCGTAGTGCTGATACTCCAGACTGACACGCGTGCTGCTGATGTATTCGCGGATGATGGCAATCAGGGCATCGCGGTCCTGGGGAAAACGGGCGCCTTCGATCTGAAACATGACCTACCTTCGCGGCACACGCGGCGCCGCTGCGTTCAAATAAAAACGCCTGCGCCGTCGTCCGGGGCAGGCTTTGCGTGCGCGTACTAGCGTCTGACGCACGCACGCCCCGCAGAAACAGGCCGTTGGGCCATAGCGCGGCAACAACGAGTATTTGCAGCATGGGCGCGGCTGTCTTGCCTCAACCGCAGGCTGTCAAACCGCGGCGAGCCGGTCGACCTACTTGAAGCGCGCCAGCGCCTGCGCGCCGGTCATACCCTCTTGCAGACCCAGGGCACGAGCTGCCTGGCTCACCGCGATCAGCGGTGCGCCAAGCATCTGCGTGTGATCCGAGACCCCGGTGACAATGGCTGCCGCCTCGCCGGTTTTGTCAAACGTCGCGATGTTGAGATAGCCGCAGGCCAGCACACCATTGCCGCCTTTGACCAGCAGCAAGGGACGCGCCAGCTCATGGCGGATCTGTTCGAAATCGTTGAGGTTGATGTCCATGATCGTCGGCCCCGAAGCGCTGAATGAAGAACCCATTGTGTCACAGCCGGCCCACTCTGCGGTTTAATAAGGCCATGGAACACGAACACGAACTTGCGGCGCGCGTCACGGAGCTGGAGATCAAGCTGGGCTTTGCCGAAGATCTGCTCGAACAGCTCAACCTGCTGGTCTTTGAGCAGCAAAAGCAAATCGAAGCGATGGCCGCCCAGATCGGGCAATTGCGCAATCAGCAGACCGACGGCGCCAACGGCCCGTGGCGCAGCCTGCTGGACGAACGTCCCCCGCACTATTGAATCTGCATTCTGTCAGGAGATCACCATGAGAATTGCCATGGGGCAATTTGCTGTCCGACCCGTGTGGGAGGAAAACACCGCCATTTGCCGCGACCTTATGGAGCGCGCCCGCGCAGGCGGCGCGCAGGCGCTGGTATTGCCTGAAGGCGTACTGGCTCGCGACATCACCGATCCGGACATCGTCAAACGCTCGGCCCAGCCCCTGGACGGCCCTTTTCTCACCGCCCTGCTGCCCTATACCCAGGGATTGACGGTATTTTTCTGCGTGCACGTCCCCGCCCCGGACGGCAAAGTCTGGAACACCCAGGTGGCGTTGCGCGACGGCCGGGTCATTGCCCAGTACCGCAAGCTGCACCTGTATGACGCCTTCAATATGCAGGAATCCATCAACGTCTTGCCGGGCGCCGACATCCCTGCCCTGGTCGACGTCGCCGGCCTGAAGATCGGCATGATCACCTGTTATGACTTGCGCTTTCCGGAGCTGCCACGCCGCCTGGTTCTCGATGGGGCCGATGTCCTCGTCGCCCCATCGGCCTGGGTCAAGGGACCACTCAAAGAAATGCATTGGGAGGTGCTCTCGCAAGCCCGCGCGCTGGAGAATACCTGCTACGTGGTCGCCGTCGGGGAATGCGGGCCGCGCAACATTGGAGCCAGCATGACGGTCGATCCGCTGGGGGTCATCATTGCACGTGCGGCCGAGACCGATGCGCTGGTATTTGCCGACATCGATCCGACCCGCTTGGCGCAGGCCCGACAAGCCCTGCCTGTTTTACAAAATCGCCGTTTCGGGCGCCCGGAACTGGCCTGAGTGCACTGCGGCCGGCTCGGATGCGAGCCGCGCGGCGGTCAGTGCCGCGCCGCGGATGCGGCGGCGCCGTCAAGCTGACCTACGCGCGTATGGTTTTCCACGCCGCGCACGCCGACGCAGCTATCGGCGCAGCTCTGTACGCCATGACGGGTGCGGCCATCTGGCACCATGCCGTCCAGCCGCACACACCCCTGGTGTACGTCAACCGTCACCGCACTGACGTCATACCCGCTGTGGCGCAGTTGCTCACGCACGATTTCGCCCACGCGCGCATCGCCGTTGATGATGGGACGGTGTTCGGTGGAGCCCGCCGCGTCAGCCTCGGCTGAACGGCGCGGTCCGGGATACTGGCCGCCCTCTTCATATTGAGGGCCCTTGGGATTCGGTTTGCGCTCACCCGCCTGGCCGGGCGCTGCCCGGCCGGGCGTCCATAGCCGGGTTCGTCGGCTCCGACGCGGCCGCTTCTGGCCTTGCCCTGGTGCCGCTCCTGCTCACCGATTCCGGGGTTTCGCTGCGGTTCTGCGTGCTTTTGCATGCTTGCCTCCTTGGATATGCCCGCGCCATCGTTATCGACTTGTCTTTCCATAGTAGGAAGCGAAGCGCCCCGGCATGTAAACGTCGGAAACCAAGTGCTGGATATTACCGCTGGCTGAACGGTCGCCCTGCGAGCCAGCTACCTCGCCGTAAGCGCTGCTTACGATTTGTCCATCCCTGCACGCGGCGAACACCATATAAGCACCGGGAATATCTTTATTCTCGCAATGGGCGCGAAGCGATACACTGCCAGAGGCGCTGCTGACCGGTTGCGCACCCTCCATAAGCTGATCGCAACAATGTCCGCCTCTCTGCGTCCCGCATTGCCCATCCTGATCGGTGCGTCGATCATGCTCAGTCTGGCGATGGGGTTGAGGCAAAGCCTAGGTATTTTTCTGCCACCGCTGACGCAGGACCTGGGTATATCCGTCAGCGATTTCACCATTGCCATTTCCGTACAGAACCTGGTGTGGGGCGTTCTTCAGCCTTTTGCCGGCGCAATGGTCGTGCGCTGGGGGTTCCGACCCCTGATGGTAGCTGGCGCGTTGCTCTACATCCTGGGCATGGTGCTGCTTACCACCGCGCACGGCATGCTGGGCGTTTTGCTCGGCGCGGGGTTTGCGGTCGGCGCGGCACTGGCCGCGACCGGCAGTGCGGTCGCCATGGCCGCTTCCGTCCGCCCTGTACCGCCTGCCATGCGCAGCCTCGTGCTGGGGATTGTTTCTGCCGCGGGTTCGCTGGGTGCGTTGGTGGCCGCGCCCCTGGGCCAGTCCGTCGCCCAGACCTGGGACTGGCGCATGGGCGGCGTGTCGTTCGTCGTGCTGGCCGTTTTCATGCTGCCTGCTGCTTGGTATGCCGGCAAGGTAGATAGTCTTCCTCGGTTGCCTGCTCCTGTCGACGGTGAGCAGAATGCCCGCCAGGCGCTGTCCATGGCAATGAAGAATCTGCCTTTCGTCGTGATGGCTACCGCCTACTTTGTTTGCGGTATGCAATTGGTGTTTTTGACCACTCACCTGCCGGCCTACCTCGCTCTTTGCGGACTCGACCCGATGCTTTCGGCCAAGGCGCTGGCCACGATCGGCGGGTTCAACGCCATGGGTAGCCTTTTCTTCGGTTGGGCCGGTGGGCGTTGGAACAAGCAAATCCTGCTGGGCTTGATCTATATCCTGCGATCCCTGAGCTTCATTTGGTATTTCCACACGCTGCCTACCCCGGAAAGCACACTGGTTTTCGCAGCGGTGATCGGCTTTCTTTGGCTGGGCGTGGTGCCCTTGGTCAGCGGCTGGATCGCGCAGACGTTTGGCCTGCGTTGGCAGGCCATGCTTGCCGGGGTGGCATTCTGCGGCCATCAGTTGGGCAGTTTTACCGGCGCCATTGGCGGCGGGCTGGCGTATGACCTGCTTCACAGCTACACCCTGGCCTGGCAGGTGGGCGCGGGGATGGGCATCGCCGCGGGTATTGTGCAGGTTATGGTGGCCTACCTGGCCAGACCTCGCCCGCCGTGGGCCCCGGTGGCGACTTAAACAGTCGTCCACGTCCCACGCAACTCGCTGTCGCGCAGAATCTGCAGCAAGGTCTCGGCCGGACGGCTCAGATGCGCCGCGCCCAGGGTGACGAACTCCGCATCCGGCAAGGCAGGCAGCTTGGCCGCATTGACAGGCTGGGCCAGACCCCGCCCGCTCATGAATTGCGGCCTGACCGTCAATCCCAGGCCACCCGCGCCGCCGCGCTGCTGCCCGCCAACGAGCTGCTGGTGCACACGATGCGCCAGCTCGCGCCCGCCATGGCCAGGGTGTCGAGCACAACCGAGCGCGACACACTGGGCTCGGCAGCCAGCACCAGCGGCAACGGTTGATCCAGATCCACTTCGGTACCGCTGCGCGCGATCCACAACATTTGACTGCTAAAGAGCCGAGTGCCTCGTGTGTCGCCTGGCCGCCGTTTACCTACCAGCAAGTCGATGGCACCGGCGTCGAGCAACTCATAGAGTTTGCCGGTCATGGCGATCGTGAGCTGAAGTTCCACGTCCGGATGAGCGGTGCGAAAGGCCGCGAGAATCCCGGGCAATGGGCCCAACGCAATGTCATCGGAGCAACCCAGGCGGACCCGGCCCCGCAGACGCGGGGAACGAAACTGCGACTCTGCATGCGCCATCGCTTCGAGAATCACGCGGGCGTGCACCAGCATGGCCTCGCCGTCGGGAGTCAGCGCCACGGTGTGCGTGTCGCGCGTCAACAGCCGGCGGCCGACGTTGCTTTCCAGACGCCGGATGTGTTCGCTGATGGTGGATTGCGTCAGTCCCAGCTCACGGCCGGCAGCCGAGCAACTGTGCGATGTGACGACGGTGGCGAAGGAGCGCAACCAGACGGGATTGAGCATGGAGAGGGCCTGAGCAAGTACTGCTCATCGAATATATCGATGACAGTCAGTGTACCTAACGGATATATCGATAGGCTAGCGCTCACTAGAATAAACCTATTGCACAACGCCTGACGCTTGCCCGCCTCAGGCAAGTTTTCAGGACCCGCGTCGTTCATGCCCAAGTCTTCCGCTCACACCGCCATGCTATGGACCGTAGCAGGCGGTTTTTTCATGGTTCATCGAGGAATACCGGGGAATGCAGACCGGATCTTGAGGAAGAAGTACTCCTGATCGCGGTAGCCGTAGGCGCGGCGCTTGATGACTTTGATGGTGTTGTTGATGCCCTCGACGATGCTGGTGTTGAGCCGGTGGCGACAGCGAGACAGAATCCCGTGCAGATAGGCTTTTAGCTTGAGCGCGAAGTGAGCCAAGGCGGCGATGCCGCTGCCCTGAGCCTGTTGCAGCCAGTGATCCCATGCCTGGCGGGCGTAGCCGGGGTGTTGGTAGAACCACAGCTGTTTGAGCTCATCGCGCATCAGATAAGCGGTGAGCAAGGGCTGGTTGGCCTGGAGCAACTCGTCCAACTTTACCGATTGGCACGGATCGAGGTTTTTGCGATTGCGCAGCAGTAGCCAGCGACTGGACTTGATCACCCGGCGGGCCGGCTTGTCGTGCCGCAACTGGTTCGCTTGGTCTACACGCACCCGGTCTATCACTTCACGGCCGTACTTGGCCACGACGTGGAACAGGTCGTAGACGATCTCGGCGTTGGGGCAGTTGGCCTGGATCTCCAGCTCATAGGCCGTCGTCATGTCGATCGCTACGGCCCGGATCTGCTGGGCAACCCCAGTTGGCAGTTGTTCGAAGAAGGCTCTGGCCGTCTCGCGCGAGCGGCCATCACCGATCCATAGCACCTGACGGCGGATCGGATCGACAACGACCGTGGCATAACGATGGCCCTTGTGTAGAGCGAACTCGTCCATCGCTAGGTAGTGGATCTGGCTCCAGTCCGGCTCTTGGATCGCCCGTCGCAGCAGGGCCTTGTCCAGCGCCTTGACCGTGTGCCAACCCAGTTGGAAGAAGCGCGCCACGGCCAGAATGTTGCTGGACTCAAGCAACTGGCTGACCGCCTCGGCCAGCCGGTCGGTCACTCGCTGGTAACGGCCCAGCCAGCTCAGCCTCTCCAGATGCGGTCCACCGCACTGCTCGCACCAGACCCGCCGACGCGGCACTACCAGCGTCACTCGCAGCGCCATTAGCGGCAGATCCCGCACCCGGCGCGTGGTCGTCTCATGCACCTGCCGACATCGGTTGCCGCAGTGCTCGCAGTGCATCGTTCGCGCTGAAGGCTTCAGGTAAATCGTGACCGTCCGGCTCTCACCTTCAGGCCACACGACCCGCTCCACCCGATAACCTTCCCACCCACCCAACCTCTCGATCGTCTTGCGGTCCAGCATGATCCCGGCCTTGATCCTTGAAAAATCAAGGATCAAGCGTAACGGCAATCAAGCACGGCTCCACGCTATTCCGCGATGAACCTTTTTCATGCAGGCGCTCGATACCACCATCATCAATACGGCCTTGCCGTCCATGGCCGACAGCCTCGGTGTATCGGCGTTGCAGATGCAACCGGTGGTGGTGGCTTACACCTTGACGATGGCCCTGCTCACGCCCGCCTCGGGCTGGCTGTCCGACCGCTTCGGCTCGCGCCGCGTCTACTTTGTGTCGATATTGCTTTTCGTGCTGGGCTCGGTGTTCTGTGCGCTGTCGCAGTCGTTGCCGCAATTGATCGCTGCGCGCGTGGTGCAGGGTGTGGGAGGGGCCATGCTGTTGCCCGTCGGCCGCCTTGCCGTACTGCGCGCGATTCGTGGTGAGGCGTACGTCGCTGCGCTGGCCATGATCTCGATCGCCGGTCAGGTCGGGCCCATCGTCGGCCCCACTCTGGGCGGCTGGTTCGTGCAGTCTATGAGCTGGCACACCATTTTCCTGATCAATGTGCCGGTCGGCGTCTTGGGACTCGTTGCAGTATGGAAATTCCTGCCTGACGACAGCCTGCCCGATGCGCCACGCTTTGACTGGCTTGGTGGCGCTTTGCTGTCGTTGTGCATGGTCAGTTTCTCGCTGGCCCTGGAAGGCCCCGCGCACGAACACCGCGCACTGATCGCCAGCGTGCTGCTCAGCGTCAGCGTTCTGTCGGTCGGTGCGTACATATGGCATGCCCGCCGCCACGCCAATCCGCTGTTCCGGCTGGAACTGTTCAGTGCGCCGAATTTCGGCGTTGGGCTTGCGGGCAACCTTGTCTGCCGCATCGGATCGAGCGCCGTGCCGTTTTTACTTCCGCTGCTGATGCAGTTGCAGCTCGGCTACAGCCCTCTTCACTCCGGCCTGATGCTGCTGCCGGCGGCAGTCACCGGTGCAATTGCCAAAAGCTGGATCACTCCGCTGCTCAAACGTTTCGGCTACACCCACTTTCTGATCTGGAACACCGTCCTCGTCGGCGCGTCGATTGCCGGTTTCGCGACCTTTTCGCGGGTTACCCCGCTGTGGCTGGAAATCGCCGTGCTGTGCGTGTTCGGGGCCAGCAATTCCATGCAATTCGCGGCCATGAATGGCGTCACTCTCAAGGGCCTGCCGCCACGCGACGCCGGCAGCGGAAACAGCCTGTTTTCGATGGTGCAAATGCTGGCCATCGGACTGGGCGTGACCATCGGCGGCGGCTTGGTGACGCTGTTTGCTGGACATAGCGGCGATGCGGCCAGCGCATTTCGTATCGCCTTCGCGGTGACGGGATTGGTCACCATGACCTCGGCATTGGTTTTCCGCCGTATCGACGCACCGACCCGCCTGAGCCCGCAGGCGGCCTGAGGCCGGTGGCGGGCGCGGGCCGCGCGCGTGGCGCGACCCCGCGGCCGAAGGTCTACTGTCCCATCGCCGGATCCGTGACCGATGCCTTACCGGTTTCCACGCGGCCGGCAAAACGTCGCACAAAGGCAGGATCCTCGCTCAGGCGTACGGTGAAGTCGTACCAGGCGCCGCTATTGGCAAGCGCCCAGTGCTGCTCGAACTGCCCGCCGGCGGCCACGCTGATACTCCAGCTCTCGTTGTTGGTGTAGTAGGCGTTGGGCGTGACCTCGAAATGGCAAGCGACGTTGCCGGTGTTCAGGAAGCTGGCATAGACGTCACCGTTAGCCACGTCATAGCAGACCCGGATCTCGGCATCGAGCTGTGCCGTTCTGGCCAGCGCGAGGTCCCCGGCGAAATGCCGGTGATAACCATTGGGGCCCAGCACCCACAGGTCGTACATGCCGCTGTCGCCGGCGACATCCCAACTGCCTTCGAGCTGCTTGCCAGCTTCGACGGTATACCGGCGCGGTAAACGATCCAGATGCAGCCGATCATAGACATGAAATACGGCGGCCGCCTTGCCGGTATTGGCAAACACCAGCCACATCGTTCCCGTGGCCGGCTGGCTGCGGCCGCTGGTGTGCAGCTCGTAAGGCAATGCTCGCGAAGGCCGCACGCCCGCGTCCTGAACCGGCCGCGCCTGCGCGGAGATATCCGGCAGCGGCACGGCCGGCAGCGCCTGCTGTGCACTTCGCTCCTGATCTGAACCGGTCCGCGTCAGCAGGTTCAAATCTGGCAGCACCTCGTCGTTGGGGTTGGCGAAGTTGAACGCCGAGGTCATGTCACCGAGCACTGCACGCCGCCAGGGGCTGATGTTCTCCTCCGCGACACCGAAGCGCGCCTCCAGAAAGCGCAGGACGGAGGTGTGATCAAAGGCTTGCGAATTGATCCAGCCGCCCCGGCTCCAGGGCGAGACGACATACATCGGTACACGTGGCCCAGGTCCGTAGACGCGGTTGTCGGCAGCATCTTGCGCCGATGCATGCGTATGGCGTTCCATATCGGTATTGACCGTCGAGGCGCCTGCCATCGAACCATCGGCGTTGATCGACGGCGCGGCCGGCGACGGCACATGGTCGAAGTATCCGTCGTTCTCATCAAAATTGATCAGAAAGACCGTTTTGCTCCAGACGTCCGGATTGGACGTCAGCGCGTCCAGCGCTTCCTGGATATACCAGGCACCTTGCACCGGGCTTGATGGGCCGGGATGCTCGGAATAGTTGGCCGGCGCCACAATCCAGGACACTTGCGGCAAGGTGCCATTCTGGACGTCGTCACGCAGAGCCTGCAGAAATCCGCCGTCGGGCATGGTGTTGGCTATCCCGCGGTACAACGGGTTGCCGGCGTCCATGCTAGGGGTCCACGGCGTGTAGGGCGAGCCGCTGCTGGCGTTGCCGGCCAGTTCGTTGGCACGGCGATACTGCTGGAAGCCGGCTAGCGGATTGTCCGTGTAGTTGTCCGGCAGATTCTGATAGACCTTCCAGGACACCCCGGCGCTTTGCAGCCGCTCGGGATACGTCTTCCAGGTCCAGCCGGTCGAAGATGCCCCCAAGCCGTCCCACTGGTTGCGGGTCGAAGGCCCATTGCCCTGGGCCAAGGGATCATTGGTGCCCGTCCAATGAAAGAGCCGGTTGGTATTGGTGCCGCCATGCGAGGCGCAATGGTAGGCGTCACACAGCGTGAAGGCTTCGGCCAGCGCGAACTGAAACTCCACCTCCTTTTGCCGGTAATACCCCATGGATTGATCTTGCTTGTAGCGCGGCCATTGCTGCATGCGACCGCCATCCCATGCGTTTTGCGCATCGGCGTAATCATGCGGCGTGCCCGCGACGCGTTGTGCATTGCCCTGCGTGCTATCGAGGTGATAGGGCATCACCACGCGGGTACCGTTGCTTTGCTCCCATACGCTGCGCGGGCCTGGCAACGGAATTGTGATGCGATCGCCAAAACCGCGAGCGCCCTTGTACGTCCCAAAATACATGTCGAAGGAGCGGTTTTCCTGCATCAGGATCACCACATGCTCGACGTCGTTGATCGTCCCGGTGCGGTTATTGGCGGGGATAGCCAGGGCACGGCGGATCGACGGCGGAAACATGGACAGCGCGGTCAGACCGGCAGTCGACGCCAGAGCGTTGCGAAGAAAGCGCCGCTTGCCGGCGTGAATAGGCGTGTTGTTGGAGTTCACAATTACTTTTCCAGGCAGGTGTTCGGGACTCAGGGCGCGCAGCGCAACTCGGGTTTGACGGCAGGCGGCTGCGGCTGGGTGCCGTTGTCAGGGGCGGCAGCACTGTCGTCGTCGTGGTCACTGCCGCCGCACGCGGCCAGCGCGGCCGTCAACAGCAGGGTGGCGCCCAGGCGCAGGGCGCCGTGCAGGAAGGGATGCTTAGTCATGGGTGTGTGTTCCGGCGAAAATCAGCGAAAAAGTTCCTGGACGGATCGTCCGGACAGTGCGATGGAGCGCACTTCGGCCTCGGTCAGCGCACGTGACCAGATGCCCAGGTCGTCGAAGTACATGGTGTAAGGCCCTTTGGTTCCGGCGCAGCACACGCCATACGTGCCCACTCCGTCTTCGTTCAGGCCGATGTGCGGGCCAAGTGAGCCTTCGACCTGCGCGAAATTGACCGACCCGGTGGCCACGCTACGGCGCGAGAACCCCAGCTCCGGGTCATACACATAGGCCTCCATCGTTTTGGCCGTCTTATTGATGACCATCGCTATATAGATCGGCTTATTCGGTGTGAACCGGACCCCGTTAATGTCTACACGCGCCCCGCCTGCCAGGTTGAATCGCAACTCCGGTCCAGCCCATTGGGCGATGGTGATGCCGGGATTGGCGCCAGTGTTGTAGTTTTTGTTGCCCACAATGGAGCGATCGTTGGCCACACCATCCGACTGATACCAGAAACCGATGGTAAAGGCGTTGGGCGTGGTCAGCATCCCGGCGGGATGATCCAGCTTGAAGGCCCCGCTTGCGGCCGAGCCGCGCTCGTTCTGGAACATCTGCCCGAAGACGCCATGTTGAGCAAAGGCAGGCTGCTGCACGCCGTCATAGGGGGTGATCGCGCCTCCCCCATTGGCCAGGTCGGTCAGCGCGCCCTCGAAGGGGAAAAACATCGTCAGACCGGCGCGCAGCGACTCCAGCAAGGCGACGGGCTTGGTGTAGACGACCGTGGCGCGTGCCGTCGCCACCGAGCGGCCTGCCGACACGCTATAAATCAGGTTCATCGCGGAATAGCGTGGAGCCGTGCTTGATTGCCGTTACGCTTGATCCTTGATTTTTCAAGGATCAAGGCCGGGATCATGCTGGACCGCAAGACGATCGAGAGGTTGGGTGGGTGGGAAGGTTATCGGGTGGAGCGGGTCGTGTGGCCTGAAGGTGAGAGCCGGACGGTCACGATTTACCTGAAGCCTTCAGCGCGAACGATGCACTGCGAGCACTGCGGCAACCGATGTCGGCAGGTGCATGAGACGACCACGCGCCGGGTGCGGGATCTGCCGCTAATGGCGCTGCGAGTGACGCTGGTAGTGCCGCGTCGGCGGGTCTGGTGCGAGCAGTGCGGTGGACCGCATCTGGAGAGGCTGAGCTGGCTGGGCCGTTACCAGCGAGTGACCGACCGGCTGGCCGAGGCGGTCAGCCAGTTGCTTGAGTCCAGCAACATTCTGGCCGTGGCGCGCTTCTTCCAACTGGGTTGGCACACGGTCAAGGCGCTGGACAAGGCCCTGCTGCGACGGGCGATCCAAGAGCCGGACTGGAGCCAGATCCACTACCTAGCGATGGACGAGTTCGCTCTACACAAGGGCCATCGTTATGCCACGGTCGTTGTCGATCCGATCCGCCGTCAGGTGCTATGGATCGGTGATGGCCGCTCGCGCGAGACGGCCAGAGCCTTCTTCGAACAACTGCCAACTGGGGTTGCCCAGCAGATCCGGGCCGTAGCGATCGACATGACGACGGCCTATGAGCTGGAGATCCAGGCCAACCAGCCCTTGCTCACCGCTTATCTGATGCGCGATGAGCTCAAACAGCTGTGGTTCTACCAACACCCCGGCTACGCCCGCCAGGCATGGGATCACTGGCTGCAACAGGCTCAGGGCAGCGGCATCGCCGCCTTGGCTCACTTCGCGCTCAAGCTAAAAGCCTATCTGCACGGGATTCTGTCTCGCTGTCGCCACCGGCTCAACACCAGCATCGTCGAGGGCATCAACAACACCATCAAAGTCATCAAGCGCCGCGCCTACGGCTACCGCGATCAGGAGTACTTCTTCCTCAAGATCCGGTCTGCATTCCCCGGTATTCCTCGATGAACCATAAATCAGGGTGTGCATGCCCTCGGCCTCGAAAGCCAGGGCCGAATCCACATACTCCGACGTGGTGCCTGCCACCCGCGCGATCTCGACTCCGTCGCGGCTGATGACGACGTCGCCCTGCGGCTCGCCGACGCGCACCCAACGCAGAGTCACGCTTTTGTTATCCGTGGCCGTGCGCGTCACCAGTCTGCGCACCGCCACGGGTTCTGCCAGCGACGTGCCCGCCATGTCGTACGCGCGCGGCTCGGGCAATGCGCCCATGTGGCTCAACACGGTCGGCGTGACATCGGCCGCGCTGGGCAAGGCATACCAATTACTGTCCCAGGAGCCATCGAAAGCGGCATCATCCGCGCTGCCACCGAGCATGCATTCAAGGTTGCCCGCCACAAAAATAGTCTTGTTCAGCGACAGAGGCAGTCCGTCTTCGGTACCGGTCTTGCCTAGGCCGTGGCTGCTCACCAGCAGCGTCAGCCATTTCTCTCCGGGGTGGGCCAGTTGCCTGGCCGCGACCTGTGCTGCAAGGACGCCGACGGCGGCGTCGGTGCGGCGCAGTACAGCCTCATAACTGACATCGAGCCCCCCTGCAGCAGCAGCCCTGCCCGGCGCACCGAACTGAGCCAACACGATGTCATAGCCCTCGGTGATCCGGTCGCGCGCCTGCGAGGACACACAGTCGTCCTGGCCCGCGCAATCGGTCAAGGACGCGAGATACCCCGCGTCGTGATCGCGCCGCAAGAGAGTGGCCAAGGGGCTGGCCGACAGTGCAGCGGCGCTGCGCACCTGCGGCTGAGCGGCAATGACACGTTGAAACAGGCTGGCGGTCTTGATGGCCTGATCGGTGGCGTTGGAACGCACGTTATGCCGATCGGCCCACTGACCACTGAGGAGTGTGGCCCATCCAGGCGCAGACAGTGTCGGCTGCTGGGTCGCCTCGCCCGTCACTCCCCCGGTCCAGGCCCGCGTGAGCGAATACGCAGACAAGTGGGGCAAGGTTTTGTCCGCCAGCCCGCGCCGCAAGGCATCGTACGTCAACCCGTCGTGACCTGTGACCTGCCCCCAGATTTAGTACGGCACCGACATAGAGCCCAGGGGTAAAAGACCTTCTTTCTGATGAGCCTGCACGAATTGCGCCGGCGTTAAATATCCGAGCGCGCTGTGAGGCCGATCGGTGTTGTACTCGACTCGCCAGTTTTCGATCAAGCTTTTAGCCTGTCGCAGGGACAAGAACCAGTGCTCGTTAAGGCATTCGTCGCGGAACTTGCCGTTGAAACTTTCGATATAAGCGTTCTCCACCGGCTTACCCGGCCGAATAAACGACAGCTTTACGCCTGCTTGGTAGGCCCAGGCGTCCAAGGCTCTTCCGGCGAACTCTGGCCCGTTGTCCACGGTAATAGATCGCGGCAGGCCACGCATCTCCGCCAGCCGTTGCAGCACCATGGCAACACGCAGTCCCGGCAACGACGTATCGACCTCGATGGCCAGGCATTCGCGAGTGTAGTCATCGACGATAGTCAAACAGCGGAATCGGCGGCCATAGGCTAGGCCGTCGGCCACAAAGTCCATTGACCAACTCTGATTCGGCGCGATTGCCGCTGGGCGAACCACGCGCTCGGTCGCCGCGATTCGCTTACGCTTTCGTTTTCGCACGCTTAACCCTGCCAGACTGTGCAGCCGCCAGATTCGCTTGTGATTTGCTTGCCAGCCTTCGCGACGTAAGAGCACATGGATCCTCCGATAGCCGTAGCGTCGTTTCGCCACTGCCATCTCTTTCATGCGCTCGGTCAGCGCAGCATCGCCTGAGCGTGTGCTCTCGTAGGCAAACAGCGACCGCGAAATTCCTACCAGCCCACAGGCCCGGGTAACACCCATGCTGCGCTCGGTCATTAATGTCCTGACCGCCTCGCGTTTGGCCTGCGGGCTGACTACTTTCGGCTTAGCAGATCCTGAAGCGCCGCCTTGTCCAGCATCGACTCGGCCAACAGCTTCTTGAGCTTGTTGTTCTCCTGCTCCAGCTCCTTGAGCCTCTGAGCGTCCGACACCGTCATGCCACCGAACTTCGCCTTCCAGTTGTAGTACGTTGCCTCGGAGATTCCGTGCTTGCGGCACAACTCTGCGGGCTTGGCACCTGCATCGGCTTCCTTGAGCACGCCGATGATTTGCTCTTCCGTAAATCGTTTCTTCATTGCCATTCCTTTGGGAACGGACTCTACATCGATTTCGTACTAATCACGGGGAGCAGGTCACAGAAAGTCAAATTTTCACCTTCATCTACTTATAGAGTAAAAAATAGAAAATTTCATATAAATATATTTTTTTGCCTGCCAAACCAGATACTCGATAGAAAAGTGTTGTTTTAATACAATTAATAAAAAATACTTGCGAATAATATCCTGAGGTTCCGAGCTTTACCGGTATGCTGTTGTCCGCCTCAACGATGCGATTCGAACGTGGGAAGTACAGGCACACAGAACTCACGACGCAGGCGGTAGTGCGACTCGCAGGACAACCGCAAGGGCGGTCAGGTGGCAGCCGATAGCCCAAGCGGCCAGGCTCATCGGCAAGGCATAAGCGGAATCTGAACAACGGGCGATACAATCCTGTGCGCGAAGGCGGCGGCCGCTGGAGTCAGGAGGAACAACTTGACCGAGCGCGCGGGCAAACCCGCCAACCCTATGCCAACTCGTGGGACGCGCGCGCGGCGACTGAGCCGGCGCAACGCTCTCGAAAGCATGCTTGAGTCCCTGCCTGCATCAGCCACGGGTAGCGGACTGACATAGCCTGCCCCCTGTCACAGCACATCGTCTTATCCGAAGCGGCCATCGACAGCACCCCAAGGCTGGTTCCCTCCTATCACCGCGGACCGCGCCGAACCGCCGCCCGGAGGCGGCGAGCGGAACCCGGCGGGGTGAGCAGGTATCATCTGACACCACCGTTGGTGGCACGGCACCCATGCCCAGGGTTGAAAAGCCAGAAGAGTCACAATGGCGACCTTTGCGCCAATCGCCCTTGGAAACCCGCGTTAAACAGCGATCTAACTATTCATGCAACTAGCCACCTGGAACGTCAACTCCCTGAACGTGCGCCTGCCGCAAGTCATCGCCTGGCTGGCCGACAACCCGGTCGATGCCCTGTGCATCCAGGAACTCAAACTGGCCGATGACAAGTTCCCGCTCGAGGCCTTCACCCAGATCGGCTACCACGCCGCCTGGGCCGGCCAGAAAACGTATAACGGCGTGGCCATCCTCACCCGCGAACCCGGCCAGGCTATGGTGCGCAACATCCCCGGCTTCGACGATCCGCAACAGCGCGTCATCGCGGTCACCCTGCCCACTCCGGCCGGTGAGGTGCGCATCATTTGTGCGTACTGCCCTAACGGCCAGAGTGTAGGCAGCGACAAATACGCCTACAAACTTGAATGGTTCACTGCCCTGCACCGCTGGCTGCAGGAAGAACTGCGCGCGTATCCACGCCTGGCCATCCTGGGCGACTACAACGTCGCCCCTGCCGATGAAGACGTCCACAACCCCGAAAAATGGGAAGGCCAGGTCCTCGTCTCCGAACCCGAGCGCGCGGCCCTCAAGAGCCTGCTGGACCTTGGTCTGACTGACGCCTTCCGCCTCTTCGAGCAACCCGAGAAATCTTTCACGTGGTGGGATTACCGCATGTTCGCCTTCCGCCGCAATGCCGGCCTGCGCATCGACCATATCCTGCTCTCCGATGCCCTGAAACACACCTGCACCGCCTGCGTCATCGACAAAGCGCCGCGGGCAACGAACAGCCCTCGGATCACACCCCGGTCATCGCCACACTCGACCTGAGCGCCTGAAATCGGCCTGGCCGCATCAAAAAAATTTGGTGTATAGTTTCGATCTTCTGTTTTGGGGCGGTAGCTCAGCTGGGAGAGCGTCGCGTTCGCAATGCGAAGGTCGGGAGTTCGATCCTCCTCCGCTCCACCAAAATTCCCGGTCAAAACAAGGCACTACATTTAGCGATGTAGTGCCTTGTTTTGCATTTGATGGCAGGTTTTGCCACACCCGCTCTGGCAACCCACAAATGCGGTTTGCCACGCGCTCAAGACGTTGTGAACGGCTCCAGGAAAATGCCAGGGATGGATGCGGGTAACGCCGTTCGCACGCCAGCCGGCGAGAGCGGCGGATTGCTCAGCATCCGCCACCGTAAACGTATCGGCGGAAACGCCAGAAAGAACGCACCAAGCATCGCCAGTCGATGCCCCGCCAGTCAGAATGGAGCCGGTTAAGCCAAGATCGGTATTGACCTGCCCCCAGATTTAGTACGGCACCGACATAGAGCCCAGGGGTAAAAGACCTTCTTTCTGATGAGCCTGCACGAATTGCGCCGGCGTTAAATATCCGAGCGCGCTGTGAGGCCGATCGGTGTTGTACTCGACTCGCCAGTTTTCGATCAAGCTTTTAACCTGTCGCAGGGACAAGAACCAGTGCTCGTTAAGGCATTCGTCGCGGAACTTGCCGTTGAAACTTTCGATATAAGCGTTCTCCACCGGCTTACCCGGCCGAATAAACGACAGCTTTACGCCTGCTTGGTAGGCCCAGGCGTCCAAGGCTCTTCCGGCGAACTCTGGCCCGTTGTCCACGGTAATAGATCGCGGCAGGCCACGCATCTCCGCCAGCCGTTGCAGCACCATGGCAACACGCAGTCCCGGCAACGACGTATCGACCTCGATGGCCAGGCATTCGCGAGTGTAGTCATCGACGATAGTCAAACAGCGGAATCGGCGGCCATAGGCTAGGCCGTCGGCCACAAAGTCCATTGACCAACTCTGATTCGGCGCGATTGCCGCTGGGCGAACCACGCGCTCGGTCGCCGCGATTCGCTTACGCTTTCGTTTTCGCACGCTTAACCCTGCCAGACTGTACAGCCGCCAGATTCGCTTGTGATTTGCTTGCCAGCCTTCGCGACGTAAGAGCACATGGATCCTCCGATAGCCGTAGCGTCGTTTCGCCACTGCCATCTCTTTCATGCGCTCGGTCAGCGCAGCATCGCCTGAGCGTGTGCTCTCGTAGGCAAACAGCGACCGCGAAATTCCTACCAGCCCACGGGTGTCAGCGCCGATGTAATACTGACCCACCGCGTCGGAGTAAATCTGACCCACCTGGGCGATGATGGCGGCCTTTTGGCCGCCGACAATGTTGACTCAGGAGCAAGCAGTGGAGATCAAGGTAATGGCGCGTCGTGGCGTCAGCATTCGGGAGATGGCCAAGCAGCTGGGCTGCTCACGCAACACGATCAGGCGGTATCTGCGTGAGGCTGGTGCCCAGCAGTACAAGCCCCGCGAGGCACGGACCACCAAGCTGGATCCGTACAAGGACTATCTGCACGGGCGCATCGAGGCGGCCCGGCCGCACTGGATTCCAGCAGCCGTGCTGCTGCGGGAGATTCAAGAACTGGGCTACCCCGGTGGTGTAACGCAGCTCAAGGAGTTTCTTGGCGGCTACAAGCACCAGGAGCCTGAACCGGTCGTTCGTTTTGAGACGCCGCCTGGCAAGCAGATGCAGGCCGACTTCACCCACATCCGGCGCGGCCGTGATCCCTTGATGGCCTTTGTCGCCACGCTGGGATACAGCCGTTCGAGCTGGGTGCGGTTCACCACCGATGAGCGCGCCGACACTTGGTTCGGATGTCTGCGTCAGGCCTTCATCTACTTCGGCGGCGTACCCCAGCACGTGTTGTTCGACAACGCGGGCGCCATCATCACCGAGCGCGATGCCTACGGCCCCGGCCAGCATCGCTGGCACAACGGGCTGTTGGCCGTCGCCCAGGAGTTCGGCTTCACCCCGCGTGTGTGCCAGCCTTATCGCGCCAAGACCAAGGGCAAGGTCGAACGCTTCAACGGATACCTGAAGGGCAGTTTCTGTGTCCCGTTGGCCGCGACCCTCAAGCAGGCTGGCCTGCGCTTCGATGTGACGGCAGCCAACGCGCACGTCGGTCGCTGGCTCACGGAGGTGGCCGATCAGCGGCTGCATGGCACCACTCGGGAGAGACCCGCTAAGCGGTTGCAGGAAGAGCGCCTGGCGCTACTGCAGTTGCCTGCGCAACACGGCATGCTGGTGCCGGCCACGTCTCACCGGCCTGTGCCGCGAGAGAGCTTCCAGCACCCGCTGTCGGTCTATAACGAGTTGCTGGAGGTGCGAGCATGAACCTTCAACACAACCGCATCGAACAGATCTGCGATGTCCTGAAGCTGGAGCGTATCGGCAGCGAGTGGCCCGCCATGGCCCAGCAGTGCGCCCGCGAAGACGCCAGCCATGGCGACTTCCTGGAGCGCCTTCTGGGTATTGAGAACGACGCCCGGATCGAACGCCAGCGCGCCGCCCTGATGAAGATCGCCACGCTGCCCTCGGTCAAGACCATCGAAGACTATGACTTCGCCTTTGCCAGTGGTGCGCCGCGTGCCCAGATCCAGGAACTGGCGGCCCTGAGCTTTATCGAACGGGCTGAGAACGTGGTGTTCCTGGGACCCAGCGGCGTGGGCAAGAGCCACCTGGCGCAGGCATTGGCGTACCGCGCCGTCATGGCGGGCATCAAGACCCGGTTTCTGACTGCCGCCGACCTGATGATGCAGTTGGCCACGGCCCATAAGCAGGACCGGCTGCAGCAGTACTTCAACCGCGCCATCATCGGGCCGCGCCTGCTGGTGATCGATGAGATTGGCTATCTGCCCTTCGGGCGCGAGGAAGCAAACCTGTTCTTCAACGTGGTGGCCCAGCGCTACGAGCGTACCAGCATCATCGTCACCAGCAATCTGCCCTTCAGCCAGTGGGCCTCGTGCTTCTCTGAGGATCAGACGCTGACCGCTGCCTTGCTCGACCGCCTGCTGCACCACGCCCATATCGTGCAGATTGCCGGGGAAAGCTACCGGCTCAAGGACAAGCGCAAAGCAGGAAACATCAAGATCAGGAACTAGGTTTTTGAACGCCGGGGTGGGTCAGTTTTACTCCGACGATTCCGACGAAAGTGGGTCAATTTTCAACCGGCGTTGACACACAGGCCCGGGTAACACCCATGCTGCGCTCGGTCATTAATGTCCTGACCGCCTCGCGTTTGGCCTGCGGGCTGACTACTTTCGGCTTAGCAGATCCTGAAGCGCCGCCTTGTCCAGCATCGACTCGGCCAACAGCTTCTTGAGCTTGTTGTTCTCCTGCTCCAGCTCCTTGAGCCTCTGAGCGTCCGACACCGTCATGCCACCGAACTTCGCCTTCCAGTTGTAGTACGTTGCCTCGGAGATTCCGTGCTTGCGGCACAACTCTGCGGGCTTGGCACCTGCATCGGCTTCCTTGAGCACGCCGATGATTTGCTCTTCCGTAAATCGTTTCTTCATTGCCATTCCTTTGGGAACGGACTCTACATCGATTTCGTACTAATCACGGGGAGCAGGTCACGGGCACGATCAAACCATTTAAATCGACGTGGCAAACGCAATCAATCCGAAAACAATGCCTGGAAAGTTTACGCAGGCTAACGGCCAATCACGCTTCGGCTTTTTGAGTGCCCCATACGTCACCCAGAGAGTGCAATTGATTGCAGCAACAAGCGGCTGAAGCCAACTTCCTTTCATGCCATCTAGGTTATTACTAATCTGCGGAATATATGACACATACATAGCGACGGCAGTTACAGTTGCTACCCAACCCAAAACCGTGAGCATTTTTTCGTTCATGTCATCTGCTTCGTTCGATTAACTCAGATCGGAAAATACCGCCGTCCGATACGTAAGTTACTACACCTAGCCGCTGCGTATCAGAAATCCTGCTCCACAAGCAACCTCAAGTCGACACCCACTCGCGAACCAACACAGATGTCTCCCTTCCCTTGGTAATCCCCCCCTTCTTAGCGATTGCCAGAAGTAGGAACGCTATGCGGCCATGGCTAGCCGCTGTTTAGGGGTGTAGCCGCCCAGTGCCATATTCGGGCGTTCGTGATTGTAAGACCACATCCATTCGGTCGCGGCGCGCTGCACGTGATCCAGGTCTTCCCAGTGGTACTGAGACAGCCACTCGTAGCGCACGGTCCTGTTGAATCGTTCGACATAGGCATTTTGCTGTGGCTTGCCTGGCTGGATGTATTCGAGCTTGATACCCCATTGCCCAGCCCACTTGGTAATAGCGTCGCTTAGATATTCCGGTCCGTTGTCGCAGCGGATCGCCAGAGGTTTTCCCCGCCAACCGATAATCTGCTTCAAAGATCGGATCACGCGCTCGGACGGCAGCGAGAAGTCGATTTCGATGCCCAGGGCTTCTCGATTGAAGTCGTCGATCACGTTGAACAATCGGATGCTTCGGCCATCGGTCAGCTGATCGTGCATGAAGTCCATCGACCATACATGGTTGAGTTGGTTTGGCACGGTCAGCGGCTCGGGCGCTTGGCGCACCAGACGCTTGCGCGGCTTGATACGAAGATTCAGCTCCAGATCCCGATGGATGCGGTAGATCCGCTTATGATTCCACGAGTAGCCTTTGACGTTGCGCAGATACAGGTAGCACAGCCCGAACCCCCAACTGCGGTGGCTGTCTGTAAGCCTCATCAGCCAGTCTGCAATCTCATCGTTCTCGGTGCTGCGCTTGCAGACGTACCGGTAGCAGGTCTGGCTGATGCCAACCACCTCGCAGGCCAGGCGTACTGAAATGCCTCGCTCGCGCACCATGTGTTGGGCCATCTCGCGTCGGCGAGATGGCCTCACCACTTTTTTTCGAGTGCCTCCGCTCGAAGTTCAGCTTTGAGCCTCTCCTCGACATACATCTTGCGAAGCCGCGCGTTCTCGGCCTCCAGCTCCTTCATCCGCGACATCATTGACACATCCATGCCGCCGAACTTGGACCGCCATTTGTAGAACGTTGCTGAACTGATTCCCAGCTCGCGGCACAACTCGGGCACTGCCAAGCCTGCCTCGGCCCGCTTAATCGCTTCGATGATCTGGCTGTCTGTAAATTTCGACTTCTTCATGCGGTAGAACTCCTCAACGAGAAAATTCTACTTCTGACCTCATCGCTTTTGCGGGGGGATTACCGTACATAACCCTCCCCGAGAAGGAATCTCAGTCATGAACCTGTCAGTGACTCTTGACGACCCGCTGCGCATTGCGCCGCCCTTCGAGGGGCCGGGCGACGCGATCGCATCCATGCCCATCTGGCGCCCCAACTCGACCCTGCCCTGTATCTTGACCACGACGTCGGCCAGACCAGCAGTGTCTACCCTGATCGGGCCGCAGCGCTGCGCAACGACTGCGCCACACCCGAGGTGCAAAATGTCTTCGCCGCCCTGGTGCGCGCAGCGGCTCGCCCCTCGCCTAACCAAGCCGGCCATCGTGCTTTCCCTGCTCAATCGTTGGCAGGCGATGGCCAAGCAGGCCGCGCTGGCCAATCTGGTTGCAGCCGAACTGGCCGGACGGCGCATAACCTTCGGAGCACTGCCCTTTTCATCCTGTTGCACTGACCGACTGAATCCATACGGACTAATTCGGGGCTAGGGTCAGCCAAGCACTGCTCCCAGGTTTGAAGCGATCACAGGGGGCAACTTGAACAGACAGCGGTGGCCCTTATTCCGGGGCGACACCTCATCGCTATAGCGATGTAGCACCTGGGCAACGGTTTGGAGCGCAATCCCGCCCACCGCCGTGGTCAGAATCTCAGTTTCGCGGGAGGCGACCCACTCCTGCGCCTCGCGCTTGGTGTCAAAAGACTTGCTCTCGCGGATGCCGGCCTTGCTGATCTCGGCGCGCCACGTCTTGCCACGTTTCCGAAATGTTCCCATCCCCTACTCTTGCTTGGCGTAAATCCTGGCGTAGATTTGGCGTAGAAAAATAGGCGATTCAGTATGAAAAAGTCAACGTCGTGGACAAAAGAAAAGCCCCCAGGCACTCGAATGCCAGGGGGCTGTATGACACTGTTGGCGTAACGCCAAAACAGTATCAAGAATAAGTTGGTGCGAAGGGCGGGACTCGAACCCGCACACCTGTTACGGCGTCAGGACCTAAACCTGGTGCGTCTACCAATTTCGCCACCTTCGCAAAGCCAAGCCCGCTATTGTAGCTTGCTTGTTAAAATCTTGCTCTATGAATCCAAGACTTGATGCTTTGCATCCCTATCCCTTCGAGAAATTGCGCGCGCTGCTGGCCGAGGCTGGTGCACCGCCACAGGGGCTAACGCCGATCAACCTGTCGATCGGCGAACCGAAGCACGCCGCGCCTGCCCGGGTTGGACAGGCTATTTGCGACAATCTGCAGGGTCTGTCGGTCTATCCGTCCACCAAGGGCGAACCCGCCCTTCGGCAAGCCATTTCGCAATGGCTGTCGCAACGCTACAGCATCCTTGCTCCCGATATCGAGCGCGAGGTTCTGCCGGTACTGGGATCGCGTGAGGCGTTGTTCGCTTTTACGCAGACGGTGGTGGACCCGACCGCCGATGCGTTGGTTGTCTGCCCCAATCCTTTCTATCAGATCTACGAGGGTGCCGCAGTGCTGGCGGGCGCCACGCCCTATTTTGTCAATGCGGATCCGGCCCGAGATTTCGGCTGCGATTGGGCCCGCGTGCCAGAAGACGTCTGGAAGCGCACGCAACTGGTATTCGTGTGTTCGCCGGGCAACCCGGCGGGCAATGTCATGTCGCTGCAGGACTGGGAGGTGCTGTTCGCGCTCTCGGACCGCCACGGCTTCGCGATCGCCTCCGACGAGTGCTACTCCGAGATTTACTTCGACGAGGCACCGTTGGGCAGTCTGCAGGCTGCCCGCCGCCTGGGCCGCGACGATTATCGCAACGTAGTGGCGTTCTCCAGCCTGTCCAAACGCTCGAACGTGCCCGGCATGCGCTCGGGTTTCGTGGCGGGCGACGCCAGGCTTATCAACCGCTTCCTGTTGTACAGGACGTATCATGGCAGTGCCATGAGCCCGACGATCGCAGCAGCCAGCGTGGCCGCCTGGGGCGATGAAGCGCATGTTGTCGAGAATCGGCATGAGTATCGAGCCAAGTTCGAGGCCGTGTTACCGATTCTGCAGCGAGTCATGGATGTGCGTCGGCCTCAGGCTGCGTTTTATCTATGGGCGCCCACCCCCGGTTCGGATACCGCTTTTGCCCGTGACCTGTATGCCCGCACGGGTGTGACGGTTCTACCTGGCAGTTTTCTGGCCCGTCAGGCGCATGGTGTCAACCCTGGCGCTGGGCGCGTGCGTATCGCGTTGGTTGCCCCCTTGGCGCAGTGTATCGAAGCTGCCGAACGCATTGTGCACTTCATCAAGACTTCCGTTTGATCAACCCTTTATAAGCAAAGCTTCATGACCCTCGATCTGCAAACCACTATCGAAAAAGCCTGGGAAGCCCGGGCCAACCTGTCGCCTTCCGACGCAAGCGCCGAAGTGCGTGACGCGGTCGAGCACACTATCGCTGCGCTGGACCACGGCCGCCTGCGTGTGGCCGACAAGTCCAGCGGCGAATGGGTCGTTCACCAGTGGATCAAGAAGGCGGTGCTGCTGTCGTTCCGACTGCAGGACAACGACGTGATGGGCCAGGCGCCGCTGACGTTCTACGACAAGGTGCCGACCAAGTTTGCCGAGTACGGAGCGGCCGCGTTCAAGGCGGGCGGCTACCGCGTGGTGCCGCCCGCCGTGGCCCGCCGTGGCGCCTTCATCGGCAAAAACGTCATCCTGATGCCTTCCTACGTCAACATCGGCGCCTACGTCGATGAGGGCACGATGGTCGACACGTGGGCTACCGTCGGTTCGTGCGCCCAGATCGGCAAGAACGTCCACCTCTCCGGTGGCGTCGGCATCGGCGGCGTACTCGAGCCCCTGCAGGCCAATCCCACCATCATCGAAGACAATTGCTTCATCGGCGCGCGCTCCGAAGTGGTCGAAGGCGTTGTGGTCGAAGAGAACTCGGTGCTGGCCATGGGCGTGTTCCTGTCCCAAAGCACCAAGATCTTTGACCGTGCCACCGGCACGATCACCTATGGCCGCGTTCCCTCGGGTTCGGTCGTTGTGCCGGGTTCGCTGCCTTCGGCCGACGGTTCGCACAGCCTGGCTTGCGCCGTGATCGTCAAGCGCGTGGATGCGCAGACCCGCGCCAAGACGAGCATTAATGATTTGCTGAGGGCTTGATGAGCACCGTACTGGATCTGGTTAAGGACCTGATCGCCCGTCCGTCGGTCACGCCCGACGACAAGGATTGTCAGCAATTGCTGGGCGATCGCCTCGCGCGCGTAGGTTTCACCTGCGAAACCATCGCGCGCGGCGGCGTCACCAACCTGTGGGCCCGCCGGGGCTCGCAGGCGCCGCTGGTGGTGTTTGCGGGACATACGGATGTCGTGCCCCCGGGTCCCCGCGAGAAGTGGGACAGCGATCCTTTCTTGCCGACCGAGCGCGACGGCTTTCTGTATGGCCGGGGTGCGGCCGACATGAAGAGTTCCATCGCTGCCTTCTTGGTGGCGGTGGAAGAATTTGTGGCCGCCAACCCCGCACACGACGGCTCCATAGCCTTTCTGCTGACCTCGGATGAGGAAGGCCCGGCGATCGATGGCACCGTCATCGTCTGCGAAGCCCTGCAGGCGCGGGGCGAGACCCTCGACTACTGCATCGTGGGAGAGCCGACGTCGACCGCCGATGTCGGGGATGTCTGCAAGAACGGTCGCCGTGGCTCGCTGTCGGGTGAGTTGACCATCAAGGGCATACAGGGGCACGTGGCGTATCCGCATCTGGCGCGCAATCCGGTGCATCAGGCCGCACCTGCCTTGGCCGATCTGGTCGGTATCGAGTGGGACAAGGGAAATGACTATTTCCCCCCCACCACGTTTCAGATTTCAAACATGAAGGCCGGTACTGGCGCGACCAATGTCGTGCCCGGGGAGGCGGTGGTGACGTTCAACTTCCGCTTCTCCACCGCAAGCACGCCGGCTTCGCTCAAGTCACGCGTGCACGAGGTGCTCGATCGTCACGGCCTGGAGTATGACCTCGTGTGGGAATTGGGGGGCGAGCCC